>NZ_JBCNAD010000030.1:0-47633 GCF_050477905.1 Neobacillus pocheonensis
GCTCCCTCAGTTAGATACGATTATCTCTCGAATACTCACTTATTCGCAGGATTTCAAATCACTTGAAAGAATAGTAGGGTATTGTTTGAATGAGTTTAGATCATTTTGGCACATGAAGGCGTACTTAAATAAAGGAGGTAGTAATAACTCCAATAATTTCCATATAATGTACGTATTCTCCACGCTACCCTTGGAGGTTTTCACTCCCATGTCTCAACGGGTCAATGCCCTCTCATTCCTTCGTTACACCTATCCAAGTGGTAGAGGCCGGTCTTTCTAACGGAATGGGTATTGAGCCCTTTTGCACAACAAATCCGGTACTCGTACTTTCTTTGAAATCCTACGAATAAGCCAATATTCGAAAGGCATTAAACTTAAAGTAATTATTTTATTATCAATTTAACATTAGGCAGCTATTGACATAATAGGTTGTACCTTCTCAGGACGATAGGAATCATTCTTTCTAGCCATTCCTACTAGGACTCTTGCGAGTTTATGAATTAGTTTCATAATTGATTTCATTTTCTTCATCTTTTTCACTTTAACATTATTAGAGTGTAGTTCTTTAAAATCAGGGTTGTTCATGACAAGACTCATAGTCGTTAGATACAAGAAGCGCCGTAAACGAGATCTACCACGTTTGGAAAGGACAATTTGACCTTTCCATTTACCTGAACTAGCTTCTGCAAGGTGCAACCCAGCATGACGCAATAATGAATTGCCGTGTGCAAATCCACTGAGATCTCCTGATTCTCCTAAAATGCCTGCGAGGGCAATTTCGCTAATCCCTTTAATAGCAAGTAACTTTCTTGCGAAAGGTATTCGTTTAAGGACTTCAGTGACTTCCTTTTCAACTCGCTCGAGTTGAGTGGTTGCTAAATCAAACTCTTCAATCAATTGTTCAAGGTGTAGTTTATAAGCATCAAGTGCTTGTCGAGTTCCGACTGAATGGATAGCCAATTCAATTAATAATTTTGCTTTTCTTAACCCAGGTTGTCTCTTCATTTGGGTTTTCCAACCTACAACGATATCTGTTGCTTTCATTGAACGTAGTTCAAGTGGTGTAGGAAATAATCGTAGAGTTGCCATTGCCCCTTTGCCTTTAACATCTTTGAATACCTGCCGAAGTTCTGGGAAAACAATATCGACCCAACGGTTGATTTGATTGACCGCACTGACAAGTCGTTTAACCGTCATGTCTCGGTTAGACATTAAAACTCTTAGTTTTTCAAAGGCCTCTGAAGTAGGACGAATAAAGGAATAGTAACCATTCTTGACCATATCAGCGATAACAAGAGCATCCTTTTTATCACTTTTCGAACGGCTATTATCACGGTTTTCCTTATTCTTTTTTACGAGGTGTGGGTTAACAGTTACTGCCTCAATATCTTGGTCGTATAGTCATTTTGATAGATTAACCCAGTAATGTCCTGTAGGTTCCATGCCGATTATTGTAGAAGCAAATCCTTTTAAGGTTTTAACTGGTTAATCCATTGTAGTAATCTAGCAAAGCCCTCTTCATTATTTTCAAATGTAACAGGATCGCCGACGATTATTCCACGGAAATTTACAGCTCTAGCTACGTGTAACTCTTGGGCGATATCCACACCAACCACAAGGTGTTTATCGGAAATTCTCTCAATTAGTTGATTTTGTTTGTCTTGCATCTTAAACTTCATATTAGGGTTCCTCCTTAAGGTTTTGAGTTAGAGTGGTGTCTATACTCATATCTTACTGAGGGACCTAATAATTTTTTTCAAAGTTGATAATTAGCTATCTACAGGAATTCTAACGGGTGCTTATGTTCAATAACGGGGTGGCTACGGCGATCCTGTTTTTCTTATTGAACGTGGAGTTTAATTCAATAAAATAAAAAGCAACCCAAATGAAACAGGACCGCACATTTTAGACATATATAAAATGTGTGGCCCTTTTATTATCGTTGAACTAACTAACCTTAGTATAAAGATAAAGTGTCATTTTGTTTGTCAATTTATCGATATGCACCTCAAAACGGAACGTTTGGTATTACTCTGTTTGTTTTTTTGTTAGTTCATTACTGAATTTCTGAGACTGTTACAATTGCTTTTCCAAGGTTGGCTCCTTTGAAAAGACTTAGAAAAGCTTCAATTGTATTGTCAAAGCCTTCTGTAATGGTTTCTTCATACTTTAATTTGCCGTCTTTAAGCCAACCCGCCAATGCTTGGATACCTTCACCAAAGCGTGATGAATAATTGCCAACCGTAAAGCCTTGCATTAATGAGCTCGTTTTAATTAGATAGGACTGAACGCGTGGTCCGATATCCTCAGTTTCGTTATTATAGGAGGAAATGGCACCACATACCGGAATTCGAGCAAAGTTATTTAATAAAGGATAGACTGCGTCTGTCACTTTTCCCCCGACGTTCTCAAAGTAAACATCAATTCCATTCGGGCACACTTCTTTAAGGGTCTCACCAACATCTTGAGTTTTATAATTAATTGCTGCATCAAACCCGAGTTCTTCCACCAAGTACTTGACCTTATCGGTTGAACCGGCAATTCCTACCACTCGGCAGCCTTTAAGCTTGGCAATTTGACCGACTATTGATCCGACTGCGCCGGCAGCACCAGATACAACAACCGTTTCGCCCGTCTTTGGTTTACCAATGTCTATTAAACCGAAATATGCTGTAAGTCCCGTCATTCCGAGCACACTTAAATATGAAGAAGCAGGTGCAATGGTTGAATCTATTTTACGAACGGTTGTTTCTTTTGCAATGGAATATTCTTCCCATCCTAAAGAACCTAAAACAAGATCGCCCTTTTTAAATAGGTCTGATTGAGACTCTTCAACCTGGCCAATTACACCACTTGAAATAACCTCATTTAATTGGAAGGGTGGAATGTAGGACTTCGTATCGTTCATACGCCCCCGCAAATAAGGGTCAACTGAAATATAAACGGTACGGATTAGTAATTCACCTTGTCCTGGTTGGCGAATTTCAGTTTCTCTTATTTCAAAATTCTCATGTGTTGGCATCCCTGTTGGTCTATTTTTTAATAGTATTTGTTTTGGCACTGTATGAGACTCCTTTTTCCCTAAATTTGAATCATATTTACTATATATTAATCACTTGATGAATCAAAAAGAATTGCTCGTGTCTTTAGTTTTTGTTTTTTTACCGGGTTCATACTGAACTTTGTAGTAATCCTCTTTTTTTGGTGAATTTTCCTTGTAAGGATATAAGAATGGGAGTTTCATAATGGAAGGACTTGATTTACCTTTTCTGTTCTATCTCATTATTACTTGACTAATATTAAATAGGATAATCAAAAAACATTAACTAAAGGTGAGCGTTTCTTCTATTGATATAACCATCCTGAAGACCCTGATTGTCCTGAAATGTTAGATAGAATTAGAAGTTGGAGAGAAATGTACTTAAAAATGGGGAAGAGAAACCCTAGGATTCGGTTTATATATTTTTAGGAATGTCTGAAATTTAGCTACGAATATTTTTGTGGTTTGTAAGATTGTTAAGAATTGTACTTAAACTATCGGGTGCTTTAGTGAAAAAAAAGACTGTCTTTTTGACGGTCCTTTTTTGGTGAGATTAACACAAATACATTTTTGTAAAGTGCCTGCTACTTATTTATAGAGTTATTATTGCTCTCATCACGATTTGTGGAAGCTGTTTTGTCATCGACTTCAGCCCCCTCAACGATCTGGTTACCAATAGCACCGCCTGAAACACCGCCTATTACAGTACCAATTAGTCCAAATGGAGCACCTATCATAGAACCCGCAACGGCTCCATTAAAAGCTCCTGCTGCTTCACCAAAGTCACTCGCATCTTGATTAGCATTACTATCAGCTTGATTGTTGCCACTTTCTTCTACTTTTTCACCAAAGTTATTGCGTTCGTTACTCTGATTCATCTATTCACTTCCTTGTTTATTAATGGGGAATATGCTGATGATGGAAGGACACTACCCCAAACATATACTACCCAGCTGAAGTAGTTTTACTCACTATGTTGGTTCAAGATATGCTTGTCTTATCGGCAGTCATTTTTTCTTGTTCAACTAATGGGTGCATTACTGGAACAACGGTAATGCTTTTTCTTATTGATGTAAAAGGCAGGTTAGTGAAAAAGGAATTGGATTAATGGAGAGAATAAATAATATGGACTTCTTATTAGCAGGGTAAATCGGGGTGAGATGATTGTTAAAAATTATAAGGATAATCCTTTCAATAATGGCAGTTGCAATAGGAATTTACAGTATTATCACACATAATAATGCGGTACTTCCGTATGCGATGTTTTTCTTAAGTATGTTACTGATAATTATCGGTATTTCCGAATTACGCCAAAAACGAAAAAAAGTCGGTATAAGTTACATTCTTTTTGCAACTTTTATATTTTATGGTGTTATTCAAAGTATTTTATTTCGCTAACAATTAGGTTAGGTTACCCACCATCGGTAGCTTTCTCTTATTCTAACGGGTGCTTGAGTGAAAGATGATATTCCTGCAATGATCGCTGCGGCGGTCTTTTTTTGCTGTTGTGCTAACGGTTACAGGAAGAAAGTTATATTTAATCAAAAAAATAAGCTCGAAAACTATAATAAAATGGTAGAATATAACTATTATGCTACAAGGCAAGGGAGGAAAAAATTGGACTTTTTAACTGGATTAAGAGTTGGCTTTGAATTACTGTGGGCAATACTTACAGCAGAACCAAAATTAACTGTGATCCTTGTAATATTTTTTGCAGGTTCATTAATTTGGGCTTTTGTGACTAACTATTTAAGACAACAAAGGCTACGGAAATCAGGCATATTAGAAGTAGACAAAATGACTGGTACTGTATTTGAGGAGTATTTACAAGGTCTATTGAATCGCAGGGGATATAAGGTTAGTTTAACCTCGGTAACAGGAGATTATGGTGCTGATCTTGTATTATCAAATACTGATAAAAAGATAGTTGTGCAAGCCAAAAGGTACAATAAAAAAGTGGGACTAAAAGCTGTTCAAGAAATTGTTTCTGCTAAGAACCACTATAATGCTGATGAATGTTGGGTTATTACAAATAACTATTTCACCGCACCTGCTGTGAAACTGGCAACCTCTAATAAAGTAATATTAATTGATCGAGATCGTTTAATGAAGTGGATGTTAGAAATGAATAAGGGGGCATAAGTAAGTTCTCGACATTCGTTTTACATTGACTGCAACTTTGACGATCAATATTTTATGTCTAATCTTTTTATAAAAAAATCTTGTTAAACAAATGTATGCAATAACCGAAGATCCAGCTGCCTTTTTGGCAGCTTTTCTTGCTGAAGTAACTGGCAGTTTAGTTGAACAAAAGTTTGATTTTTGTACATTAATTTTAAGCACCGTAATAATAGAACGTATGATATAAAACGGCAGCAAGACCTGCGACTTCCTGCGTCGTTGATTTTATAATAATAGTATCTAATTCTGACTTTTTGAACAACGAAATATTTGTTTTAATAGGCATCGAAACACTGGCTACTAGTTTATTGTCGCATTTTAAGTAACCAGCACTTGTATGATCTTTTTCAAAAAAATATTCGTGGTTATTTAATATAAAACGATATGCCTTTTCAATTAGCTGAACTTTATTGGAAGCTACTTGCACGGTTTGTGAGGATAAATGGTCAATCAATTTGTACCTAAAGCCTGGAAACAGGCAGTCTATGGTATAAAGTGGTTTCCCAAACGCATTAGCAATTTTATAACTATAGGGAATGCCACCACGTAATGAGTTGTGGACGATACGGGTAAAGAATTTATGTTGTTGTTTTCTTATTATGAATACAGCTTCTCCTTGTTCGGTTATTATTGGTATTATTGTTGAAATATGCACCTTTTCAGGTACTTGATAAGTAAACTGTTCCATAGTATCCTCCAGCACATTCAATTGAACTTTTATATTATATAACACGTCGGAAACATTTATAGTATCATTTTCTTTTGGAGGAAAGGTGCTCCTACATTATGAAGAAGAAATTCCTTTTATTGTGGTTGGAACGACATCAAGAATGGGTCAAGTAGCCGCAATTGAGCTTTTAAGAGGATGCGAAAATTTTAAAGCTTATCATAAGCATCTTTTCGGAACGGAAGTAAAATCATTTGTTATGGATGATAAGCTGTTTAAGAAAGTGAAAAATTGGATGCATTACTTTCATCCAAATGGAATCTACCGATAAAAAGTTATTAATTAAACAAAATGTACATAATAAAGGGCAGTCATTTTGTCAACTGCGAGCATTTCAGAAAAGATTAAATGGCTACGATGTGAAGGCAGGAATAACAAGAATTTGCATCCGCATATATTCCGTCATACTGCAGCGACAATTTTCCTGGAAGCTGAATAAACCGCGCAAGATAAAGCGATAAACTATTACGTCACCTTAACGGGTGGCGTTTTTATGTACGAAAAGGGAAAAAGCGCCATAAGCCGCTCTTGTAAATGCTTACTTTAATCAAGGGATATTAATATATTATGAGGGTTGTCTTATAAAGACATGGACAAGCATGGAGCTTATATAAAAAAACCACCCTTGAATTAAAAGGATGGTTTCATATGGAGGATTCCTAATATTGTTTCTTATATACCTTTATGTATACATATGGAACATAAGTTCGTATATAATATTAAGAAAGGAGGCGATTATATGGCGATACGTGATCGCGGTATGGTTAAATGGCAGGCAGCATTTCAATTGCCAGAATTAGCGAAGACTCAGAAGGATTTTTGGCGTGATACTAAGCGGGAAAGGAAGCCAATCATTGACGAGCATGAAGCAGAAGAGCTCGACTTACGCATTATTTACGCAATGGAATATAACCATTCGATAAAGCTGATGATATGGGCCGATGGCTTTACGAAGGAAATGACAGGGCGAATACACTTCGTTGATCCGGTAACGCATGAGCTACGGATTGAAGTTAAAGACGGAGAGTTTGAGCGGGTGGCATTCGATAGTGTAGTCGGAGTGAAGGTTGTTATTTAATACCGACAAAAAAATATCCGGGTAAGTACCGGATACAATAAGGGGTTTGGTCTACTTCTTTAATTTACCCAATTCAGATGAACTAGGCATTAAGAAATCGTAAAGATTATGTCAAAATTGGATTCGAATGTATTGTTACGCTGTCGACAGGAATTTAATGCGATTAGAAAAAAGGATTCGGTTGCCGGCTTCATTCACAGAATTGAACCGTTAGTGTTCTCAGCACTAGCGATTTTTTTGTTGGTTTTCTAATCAATATTAACGTTTTTTTAGTCCACTGTGTAAAAATTCAATCCTGATTTTGTACGGTCATACCAATCATTCTTTATCTTTTATTTTTTCGTAAAAATCGTCAAATTTACAGTTAAGCAGCTCCGCCAGCATTAAACCGGTTTCGGCGGGAATGAATAACTCGAACTTTTCGTATTTCCGTAACTGGCGCGGAGATACCTTTATTTTTTCAGCTATGAAATCTTTTCTTAGTCCGCTTTCCTTAATAAGAGCCTCTATGTTACATTTCCACATTAACATCACCTATAAAAAATAATACCGCAAAATAGCTGCAATTCCTCTATGAATGTTTAGGGCTGAAATAAGACCTCAAAAATTTGCATAAACATACCTTATTTATTCGTATATAAGTATTACCATTCATACCATAGAGTAAACAACCGAAAGGAGGAGCGATAAGTGAGCAAAAATAAGGTTATCAAATCCGTATCGTTTAACGTTACCAACGAAGAAGATAGGCGGTATTTAGAACGCATCGAGAACGTCAATTTCTCCGGTTACGTCAAGAAGCTGATCGAGAAGGATATGCGGCAGCGGAAAGTGATTAAATCCGAAAGTACATCTGTTCAGGCATCGGATAGTCATACCGCAATCGTGACGAAAGGGACACCGTTAATATTGAAAACGGAGTAACCTCCTCTCTCCCGATTATTTTGTAACAGTGTAACACGGTTGACATTGTCAATTGTCATGACGATTGGAAAGGGGTTTTGAGTTTTGATAGAAGAGAAGGGGCTAGGCGGAAAGAAAGTTCATCGGGTGAACGTGTCGCTGACGAACAGGTTAAGCCTAAAGCTAAACCGACTTGCAACAGCTTGCAACATGAAGCCTACGACACTTGCAGGTCTGCTAATTGAATTAAGCTTGAACATTGCAGGGCTGGTGGACAAATTGCAAAAAGAGTACTGCACACAAACTTCATATAGGGTGGTCATCGTTAATAATGGTGCAGGGGATCTAGTTTACCTATTAAACGGTAGGGAGGATGGATAAATGAATTGGGTCAGTTTTTTCTCAGGGGTTACTACAGTGTTAATCACATATGCATTATTTAGCCGGGTATTGGAGGAGAAACCCGAAGAAATTGAAGTGGATGAGACAGGTGTAGTTGTAAGTGGCTTTTCTGGACGACACGTCACCCTATCCTGTCAAACATGCCGAAAGTTAAAGAAGCATCGAGAAGTGGAACTAAATCTTTACCAGTGTACAAAATGTAAGCGACATGTAGATTTGCGGTGAGTTCTTAAGGTTTATATGTTGCCGATAGCGTCTTTCCGATTGGAAGGGCGTTAAGTTATTTTACTTATCAATAAATGGTCACATCTGTGATAAACCTGTATGTGACCATTTATTTATTGATTTAGGCCGGCATTCCTCTCATACTGCGACCAACAGATCGTGTGGTCATCTTCAATGCCCTTCCACTCCATTAGCGTTTGCGTGTTCGCCTGCACCACCGATGGTCCGACAAGTAGAACTCATCCACAGGCCAAAAAGCCTGTTTTATCAAGCTTTTTTAGAATAACTTTATAACGTTTTTCTTCCTATTAAATATATAAATGAAAGATAAGAAGAGAACCTTCTATAATGATGATACCGGAGAGATTCATGGTATTGTAGGTAGGGAACCAGAAGTACTTCTTTCTTTATACTTAGAAATATTACCTGGGTTACTTAGTGCTTATCATCGAGATCAGCAAAATGTAGTATGGACTCCTACTCAGGCAATTCAGGCAATAAGGGATTGGGCTATAGAGGTTATCGAAGAGCTTTGTTTACATCATGGAATAACAAAACATGATTTAATGACGTTGCTTTCTATCCAATAACTCCTGTAGTAAATATATAGGGCTTGTTGGAATTTAATCGAAAAAAAGTTATTAGAGCTGCCATTTGGGCAGTTTTTTTGACCAAAATTTGACCACATTTTAATCACAAAATATATATAATAGTATTTTATCCTGTTTACATAAAACGTTAAGAAGCCTGGTAAATCAGTGGGTTATTAATTAAAGTGTCTTTAAAATTTTAAAAAATCGGGAGGAAGCACTTGGAGTACGACTATTTAGTTTGTCAACAACCAATTCAGACTGAATATTTCAAATATTTTCATCGAATGTTTTATATGAATTTAATTAATTTTCTGATAAAATCAATCTTGCTGATATTATAATTCATTTCTAGGAGGGGTAAAGATTGAAAAAGAAAGTTGCCATGTTATCAGTATGTTCAGCACTCACATTCTCTTTGTTTACGGGGCTCAATACAGACAAAGCAAGAGCTTCTGAGGAAACGACTCGTTATTTAATTGCTTACAAAGGAAATCTTCCATCTAATTTCTCAGAAACTGTAACTAAGGCAGGTGGTAAAGTAGAGCGCGTTATTGGAGAAATTGGAATTTTAGAAGCGGTTTCTTCTAATCCAGCGTTTCTATCTTCTATAAAACAAGATACTAATGTACAAGCTGCGGAGAAAGAATTAGAAGTATATTTAGAAGATGATCCGAATCCGGCAGACGGAATGCCGATCACGACGATCCCACAACCGGATTGGAACAATCCAAATCAAAACTATCATGAGTACCAATGGGACGTGAAGCGCGTTACAAATGATTTTAAATCATTTGATATTAATAAAGGAAATCATGATACAGTAGTTGGAATTATCGATACAGGGATGGACTTTAATCACCCAGACCTAAAAGAAAATGCTGATTTAGCCGGAAGTAAAACGTTCGTTCCAGGAACAAAGGATGCGTGGGACCAAAACGGTCATGGTACACACGTTGCTGGTTCCATTGCAGGGAATGGTAAGGTATTCGGGGTGGGGCCAAACCTGAAGGTACGTTCCTACCGTGTATTCGGAGCAACTGGTGGTGCAGAGGAATCTTGGATTACAGACGCAATCGTAGCAGCTGCAAATGATGGTGTAGCTGTTATCAACATGAGTCTTGGCGGATGGCGTTGGATAGCAAATAACTTGGATGAAAAAGGTGACTCTGCATCTATGGTTGCGTACCACCGTGCCTTGCAGTACGCAACGAAAAAGGGTGTGACGGTTGTAGTGTCTGCAGGAAACGACTCTCGCGACTTGAATAGTTTGCAGGATATGCAGTCCTACTGGGCGAAATACGGTCTAGATATTAAAGGTCCTTCTCGTGTAGCACCTGCGCAAATTCCTGGTGTTGTAACCGTTTCTTCATCAAACAAATGGTCAAATGATTCGATCGCGTTCTATTCAAACTACGGAAGCGTGATTGATGTAGCGGGACCTGGCGGAGATAACGGTCCAGTGTATGACGCGTTATTTCGTGAAAACCCTACCTTATACCGTGATTTTCCAACAGCGGAGATATTGAGTAAGCGTGATTTCATGTATCGTACACTTTCTACATGGCCGACTTACTTAGCTCCAAACGTAACGTCTAACTTGAGAGGGTATGCGCTCTTACATGGTACTTCCATGGCGGCTCCTAAGGTTGCCGGCATTGCAGGTGTCATTAAAGCAGCGCATCCTGAGTATACACCTGCACAAGTGCAAGCATCTCTTCGTCAAACGGCTGTGGACTTAGGAAAACCAGGACAAGATCCATTGTTCGGTTCTGGTGAAGCAAACATTTATAACGCACTAACAAGCAAATAATCTTTCATAGAAAAATACTGAAAAAATAAGTTTGCAGTAAATAAAGACTGCTTAAAATAAGATCCCTTCTCGAGTACGATACAAAGAGAAGGGATTTGTTTGTCTAAACAAAGAAAATAAGAAAAAAACAAGAAGCTTATGGCCTCTTGTTCAGAGTGACGAGAAACCCAAAGGGTTTCTCGTTTCTTAAAAGAATGTTTATGGAACTTTTATCGTGTTCAATGTCATCACTAATTGTATCACTGTATTTTGTCCGCAAGTTTGTCCGCAAAATTTTTAGATATTAATTAAAAAAGTTTTATTAAGAACCTTATAAATAACCATTTGAGTAGCTTTTTTATTATTATTTTTTACTATTTAGATTCAAGTTGAATGGGCGGCATGATGTAATCATCGCCCAACCTCTTGATATATGAGGGTTTTATGTAAGAGGGGAGAGAAATGCTAACATCTTGCTTACATTTCTCTCCAAACATTAGAGGTTTCTCATGAGTTGCTCAAACTTGTGGGAAGCCTCTTTTTTCATTTCTTTAGTTACTTGCAGATATACGTTTTTGGTTGTCTCCTCGTCAAAGTGGCCTAGCCGGACCATAATCTCTTATAGGATAGCCGGGTTGGTTCTCTTTCTTGGCGAAAATGAATCCTTCATCAAGATAGGCTTCACCACAGTGCTCCTGCACTTTCTTCTGGGCTAACATATGCTCATCGAGAGCAGCAATAACCTTTTCATCCACTACGGTGGTTCGTTTAGATTTTCTCGTCTTAGACGGCACACTCGATACACGTCGAATGCGTCTCGGCAATGATTTTAAAAGAAGAAGCAGGAATCGAGTAAGCTGCTTCTATTCAATTTTGGAACCACAAACTAGGAGTTACTCCCTAAAATGAGAAACTCCTTTTCCGTTTAGTTTTATTTTAGAATTTATACTTCAATTTTTCTTTTTCAAAACTACTTTCATTTCTCTCAAATTAATACCATTCGAAGCCCGAACTTGTGTTTACTTCTAAGTTTTACTTAGTCAGAGTGTTGCCCCCTTAATTTTAAAATTTTCACAATTATTCTGAAATTCATATTGTAAATTGGTAAAATAGCACATATAATCAAAAATGAGCATAAAAAGCCAAATTCATTCAAAAATGAGCTAAAACGGTCAAATGTCGCATTTCAAATGAATTGGAGGAAAACGATTCTATGTACGGTATAGAAAGAAAGTCGGCCATACTAGAGTTACTAAACAAGAATGCTAGAGTAGATGTACAAGAATTAAGTCAACACTTTGACTTATCTGAATCAACAATTCGTAGGGACTTAAAGGAACTTGAGGAAGCACAATTGTTAAAAAGAACTCATGGTGGGGCTGTCTTGTTCAAAAGTGTAACTTTCGAACCGACTTACATTGAGAAAGAAGTGCAGTTTCAAAAAGAGAAAAGGGCTATTGCAAAGGAAGCGGCTATGCTTATTGAGAACGGTGAAAGTATCTTGCTCGATTCGGGTACGACAACTTATTATCTTGCTCAAGAACTAAGAAACTTTTCTAGCTTACAGGTGGTTACCAATTCAATATTATGTGCCAACGAATTAAAGGATGTATCTGGAATTGAAGTCTTATTATGTGGTGGTTCTCTGCGTTCAGAAACACTATCCTTGGTGGGTCCTTTGGCTGAAATGAGCTTTAATCAAATTTGTGTAGACAAATCGTTTATTGCTACGAATGGCGTTGATGTAGAAAATGGTTTAACCACCCCAAATTTAATTGAGGCATCAACAAAAAAGAAGATGATTGATTGTGCGGAAAAGGTTATCCTCATTACTGATCATACTAAAATAGGTCAAGTAAGCTTTGCGAAGTTTGCGGATATTCATGAGATAAATTATTTAATAACCGATAGTGCTGCACAAAAGACCGTGCTTAACCGCATTGAGGAATCAGGAATTTCTGTTCGCATAGTCTGACTTTTCCCCCATAGGTAAAGATCTAATATCAGATAAAAGAAAAAAATGAAGGCGTTTAAATGAAGGTGTTTAAATGAAAGCGTTTTAAAAAAATATCCACATCATTTTTAGGAGGTGATGCTTATAGAGTTGAAAAAATAATAGAAGAGATTTTAATCGTTTTAATTAACTTGTTCTTTGAGAGAGAAAAATGAAAGAATCACAAAAAAAGGTTACGATTCAGGGCAACCACGACCAAATGGAAAAAAGCCCAAAATCATAACCCTGCCTGAGTATATCTAAAATTAATACTAATTTTAGCACTCATTTTTAATACTACGGTATTTATGATTTTTTTACAAGGATTGTGTTTTGCTAGAAGTATCTATTACTTTACAAAACTATATTTAGGAGGAATTACAAACCATGAAAAACTTTAAAATTTTTAACATAGTATTATTAATTTTAACATTATGCTTTTTAGGTGCATGCAGCAATAATGAAAGCGCTTCTAATACAGGTAAAACAGATGACAAGTCGAATACTGAAAAAAAGCTAAAGATTGGTTTAACAGTTCCAAATTTAAGTAATCCATTCTTTGTAGCGATGTCTAAAGGGGCTAAAGAAGTTGCTTCTAAGTATAATGCTGAAGTAACGACTGTAAGTGCGGATCAAGATCTTGCTAAACAAACTGCACAAATTGAAGACTTTATTACAAAAAAAGTTGACTTAATATTATTAAGCCCATTTGATTCTGCTGGTATTGCTGGTGCAGTTAGTGAGGCAAAAGCAGCAGGTATTCCGGTTGTTGCTCTTGATGGATTTGCAGAAGGTGGCATTGACACTGTGGTTATGTCTGATAACCGTCAAGCAGGTAAATTAGCTGCGGAGTATCTTGTAAAACAACTTAATGGAAAAGGTAATATTGTTATTATTGATGGACCTCCTGTTTCAGCAGTGACAGATCGAATTAAAGGTTTTAACGAAGTAATTAAAAAATATCCAGATATCAAGGTTGTTGCTAAACAAAATGGTGAGGGTAATCGTGAAAAGGCTCTTACCGTAATGGAAGGTACACTAACAGCAAACAAAAAAATCGATGCAGTATTTACAATAAATGATGAAGAAGCTGTTGGGGTACAAATTGCTCAAGAACAAGCTAGTAGACAAAATGAATTCTTTGTCGTAAGTGTTGACGGTGCGCCTTCTGCGGTTAATGCGCTGAAAAAAGGCGGAAGCTTTGCTGGTACTTCAGCACAATTCCCGAATCAGATGGTTATTGATGGTGTTGCTTTAGCATTAAAAGTCATTGATGGAAAGAAAGTTGACTCAAAAGTTCTTATTCCAACTAAATTTATCACTAAAGATAATGTTGATTCCTATGGTGGCTGGTAATTGATTTCCCTCTAGTGGAGGTAAAATATGGTGCTCTATCAGGAGCACTATATTTATTTCCTAGAAGAATAGGGCTAAAAAAGAGACTTAGGGAGTGGCACTAATGGCAGTATTTCAGGTTCAAGAACAAATAAATCGTCGTCTACCAGAGAGTCAGTTACCTATACTTAGGATGAAGGCGGTTACGAAGAAATTTTCCGGTGTCAAGGTGTTGCAAAACGTTAATATCGAACTCTATAAAGGGGAAGTTCATGCCTTGATGGGGGAGAATGGTGCAGGAAAATCTACTTTAATGAAGATCATGGCTGGAGTGTATCAGCCTGATGAAGGAACGATTGAATATAAAGGTCAAGAAGTACATTGGAATAATCCAATGGAGGCAAGAAATAAAGGGATCAGTGTTATTCACCAAGAAATAAGCCTTTCACCTAATCTGTCCATTGGTGAGAATATTATGATGGGGACAACATTTAAGAAAAATAGGCTGGGCCTAATAAATTGGAATGATATTTATGAAAATGCTGCCCAAGTTTTAAAATCCATAGGATCTTCCTTGGATCCTCGAGCGGATGTTTCAACCTTAAGTGTGGCCCAACAACAAATGGTAGAAATTGCTCGAGCTTTATCACTTAATTCTGAGATTTTAATTATGGATGAACCGACGGCATCTCTGACAGATAAAGAAATAGAAAAGCTTTTTGGCATCATTGAAGAATTAAGAAGAAAAGGCGTAGCTATTGTTTATATTTCTCATCGAATGGATGAGATTTTTAAAATTTCAAATCGCTTTACAGTTCTTAGAGACGGTCAATGGGTTACAAGTGGACCAATTTCGGATACCAATCCCGAGAATCTAGTAAAACTTATGGTAGGAAGAGAGTTAAATGAGCTATTTGTAAGAGAAAGAATTAAAAGTATGGTTAGGTCTGAACAAAAACCAGTCCTTGAGTTAAAAAATGTCTCTGACAAGAAGTTTGTAAAGGGGATATCACTAAAAATCTACCCTGGTGAAATTGTGGGCTTAGCGGGCCTTGTCGGTGCGGGACGGACTGAGCTGGTAAGAACAATCTTTGGACTATCCGAACTGTCAGAGGGTCAAATAATTTTGGATGGCCAGCAGGTTCATATAAAAAGTCCTATTGATGCAATAAAACTTGGCATTGCTCATGTTCCTGAAAGCAGGAAGGAACAGGGGTTATTACCAAATTTATCTGTAAAAGAAAATATACTGATGGCACAATTACCAACCTATCGTAAATTTAAACTATTGCAGTATAAGCAAATGAATCGTGATGCGGATAGATACATTAAAGAACTTGGAGTAAGAACGGCATCAAAAGAACAAAATGTTATGGGCCTTAGCGGAGGAAATCAACAAAAGGTTGTTATTGCTAAATGGTTATCTATTGGTCCTAAAATACTGCTGCTTGACGAACCGACCCGTGGTGTAGACATAGGTGCAAAGACTGAGATTCATAAAATCATAAGTAAATTAGCAGAGCAAGGGCTTGCTGTATTGATGATTTCTTCTGAATTACCAGAAGTATTAGGAGTTAGTGATCGGATTTTAGTGATTCATGAGGGGAAACTAAGAGCTGAACTATCTCGTGATGAAGCTACACAAGAAAAAATTATGTACTATGCTACAGGAGAGGTTAAACAATGAATACAAACTTACAAACGTCAAGTCCATCCGTAGTTTCATTCAAGGAACGGTCAAAACAGATTTTTAATCAGCTGGGCATGGTAATAATTCTTGCCTTATTAATCATCGTTATGATTATTGTTGCACCGAATTTCACGGACTCAAGTAATATCTTAAACGTACTCAAGCAGAGTTCAATCACTGCTATTCTGGCAGCTGGGATGACTGTAGTTATATTAACAGGAGGAATTGATTTATCGGTAGGCTCAACCCTTGCATTGAGCGGTGTTATATCTGTATTACTATCAAATGCCGGAACTCCTCCAGTAATCGCTATGTTAGTAGGAGTTGCGGTAGGATATGTTGCTGGGGCTATTAATGGATTTTTAACAGCTGTACCTAAGTTGCCTGCCTTTATTGTGACGCTTGGAAGTATGACCTACCTGAGGGGGTTGGCTTATGTTATAACCGGCGGATATCCTGTAGTTTTGGCATCAAAGCAGTTCAAGTTCATTGGTGCAGGTGAAATTCTGGGGATTTCTACTCCTATTTATGTGATGGCAATTGTTTATATCATCATGATAACTGTTTTAAAGAATACGATGTTCGGGAGACATGTTTATGCTATTGGCGGTAATGAAGAAGCTGCACATCTTACAGGGATCAAAGTTAATCGCACCCTGATTAATGTATATTCCATCAGTGGCTTATTGGCCGGTGTTAGTGGCGTTGTGATGGCAGGACGATTGTTCTCAGGGCAGCCCATGGTAGGAATAGGATTTGAGCTAGATGCGATAGCAGCTGTCGTACTAGGTGGTACTAGTTTTGTAGGGGGACGTGGCCGTATACAAGGAACTATCATTGGGGTTTTGATTGTGGCTGTGTTAACGAATGGAATGACCTTACTTAACGTGGATTATTACTGGCAACAAGTTGTAAAAGGGATCGTTATTGTTATTGCTGTGCTTCTTGATAGATTACGAAGCAGAACTTAAATAGTTCCATTTCAAATAAAAAGCCAGAAGAGTAGTCTTCTGGCTTTGTTGAAGAAAAAGGGGTATCCTTGGCTGCTTGCAAAAGGCTTTCCAAACTCTGCAATATTGACCCAATTTATTGAGTTTCCGAGTGTAGAAAAATGCAAGCAATTTGATTTTGCTCTTTGGAAGAATGGTGAGCAAGTACAGCTTGGGAATATTCAAAATATGATTTTTGACTTACAGACCATTGTTGATTTTAGTGCGTTACATTTTGGTCTTGGTAAAGGAGATATCATTTTTACAGGAACGCCTGAGGGGGTTGGGCCTGCTGCTGAGGGTGATCATTTTGCTCTCAAATGGGGAGAAAATACCCTTGGAGAGTTTTCCGTTTCTTTGAATAATAAATAGATATCCAATTATTTAAATGCTTTAAGTGATAAGCAATATGAAGGAACACCAATTTTCAGACATCTTGTTCTTTTTTTAAACAAAAAGCTAACATTTTGCTAACGCAATGAAGTAAAACAGTAAACTTTCGTTAAAGATGTTACAGTTAGAAAATCCAAAAACGTTGATATATCGCACTTTTAATACACAAGTTGAAAAGGTGTTACACCTTTTCAACTTGTGATCGGCATGATGTAATTAAAGATAAATCTCTGGTCTTATCAGCGTTTCACCAATAAAATATACTACTGTCCTCGTTATCCAAACGATGACAAAAGAAAAATATCGATTAGAGAAGGTCTTCCTTCAGTTTGTAAAACTGTTGGGAGGCCTTTTCTTTTTGTGCTTTTTTGTTTTTTGAAGTTATTGAAGTTTCCTCCTTCACAATATTGAAACACTTTTAATCCTTTAACACCATTAGAATAAAGGAAAGTCATTTAAGTTAAAGGGGCCATTTCTAATGAAGTTTAAAATAAACCTCCCCCTGCGTTATAAAATCACGTTTCTAGTATGTGGGGTAAGTATTCTATGTCTATTAGTTACTAATTACTTTATACAGAGAAACTTTGAGCAAACCATCATCGCGAATATAGAAGAGAAAGCAAAGGATATTTCTAAAACAGCCGCACTTTCTCCGGTTTTTGTCGATGGATTAAGCGGGAAGGTAAGTGACCAAACGATTCAGCAATATTCGGAGAAAATGCGGAAGGCAGCCAATGTTTCCTTCCTTGTTGTCCTTGATATGAATGGAATCAGAAAGTCCCACCCCATGCCAAGTAAAATTGGTAAGAAATATGCAGGCGGTGATGCAGGGGAAGTCTTTAAAGGTCATGAACAAATGTCAATCGCCAAGGGGACTTTAGGAAAATCGTTACGATATTTTACTCCAGTCTACAGCCATGACGGCAAGCAAATCGGAGCCGTTTTGGTAGGTATTTTAATAGACGATGTGGAGCGGCAAGTCGCGAAGAGTACAAGAGTTATCCTTTTCAGTATGCTTTTGGGAATTATCGTTGGTTTAATTAGTGCAATTGGTTTAGCAAATAAAGTGAAGAAAATATTATTTGGAATGGAACCAGTAGAAATAGCCCATCAACTCGAACAAAGGAGTGCAATCTTGGAGTACGCCCGTGAGGGGATTATCGCAGTTGATCAATACTCAAGAATCACGCTCCTCAACAAGGAGGCTTCCAGATTAATAAAGTTGATGGGAATTTATAACGATCCAATTGGAATGGAAATAGGACAGGTGATGCCTCAGCTTCAGTTGTCCTCATTGATAAGCGGCGGAGAAAAAATACTTGATAAAGAATACTCGTTTCGGGGGCTTGTCATTGTTGCCAACATTGTCCCCATTTACGTAAATCAACAAATCACTGGAGCTGTAGCCACTTTTCGTGACAAAACAGAAATCAAACAATTAGCTGAACAGCTTACAGGAGCACGAGAATATGCTGAGGCACTAAGGGCACAAACGCATGAATTCATGAATAAGCTCCATGTCATTCAAGGATTGGTCCAGTTGAAAATTTTTGATAAACTGACTGATTACGTAAAACAAATCTCTCACTCTTTTCAAACCGAGGTTGGATATTTATCAAAACGGATCAAAGACCCTGTTATTGCAGGATTTATCATTGGTAAAGCTAGTTATGCCAGGGAAAATGGAGCCCAGCTTAAGGTCACAGAAAATAGTTATGTTCCAAAACCCAATAATAATGATGCTATACAAGATTTAGTCACCATCCTAGGAAACTTAATTGATAATGCGATCGATTCCTTACAGGGGTGCAAAGAGAAAAAGGTGGAGGTAGAGGTGCGTCCGGTTGAAAACAATCAACTATCAATCATCGTTTCTGACACAGGAATGGGAATGAATAGGGAAATTCAAGAGCAGGTACTTGAAAAAGGTTTTTCCACAAAGGGAGATAACCGAGGAATAGGACTTTATTTGGTGTTTGAGACAATAAAGAAGTTAAATGGAAAAATGACTATTTTATCCGAACCCCAACTGGGAACGACCATTCATGTAACGATATCTCTAGAGAGAAAGGAGCAGGAGTTATGATTAAAACGGTAATAGTAGAAGATGATCCGATGGTAGCCGAAATCAATCGCCGTTATTTAGAACAAATCGAGGGATTTGAACTTGTTGGAATGGCTGGAACCATTGAAGCTGCCCTTTCAATCCTGGAAAAGAAAAAAGTGGACCTGCTTCTGCTGGATATTTATATGCCTGGAGAAAATGGCTGGGATTTAATGTCTAAAATCCGTGGTTTAGGAAGCGAAATGGACGTTATCGTTATTACTGCATCTTGCGACAAGGAAAGCATCAAGAAAGGGCTCCGATTTGGCGCAGTAGACTATTTAATTAAACCGTTTGAGTTTGAGAGATTCCAGTCTGCACTGATTTCCTATCAAAAGGAACAAAGGGTGATGGATGACCAGGATCAGCTCAATCAAACGGATCTAGACCACTTATTACTTCATAAAGACCAAAGGGTTTCAGAGGCATATGAGTTACCAAAAGGGCTGACAAAGGATACGCTTTGTAAAGTGTGGAAGCAGGTAATCAAGATGGGCAGGGATGCTTGTTCAACAGAGGAGCTTGCCAGTAAAACTGGCATATCCAGAGTTTCGATGAGAAAATATGTCCATTTTCTAGCGGACATTCAGGTTCTGGAAACGGAAATTGAATATGGCGCGGTTGGTCGTCCAGTGTATATGCACAGGATGACAAATGATGCCGGAAAAATGATGGCAGCTCGGCGGCTTAGTGATAAATGTTTAAAGTGCAATGAAAAGTGTGAAACATATGAATAAATATTCCAAAGCAGTGTCTCCCTTTCTAAATGGAGGCACTGCTTTTTTTACTTTTATGAGAAAACGTAATAACTTTAGTTACAAAAGTTTTTAATAATTTCCATAATCTATAAACGGTCTGCAGAATCTTTTATTCTTTAATTACAGATTTAATAAATATATTGGCGACGGAGGGATCAATGGTAAAAAATTTATATCCTTACAGCTCAGCCGCTTCATAGGGAAACTTCTAATCTTGGATTAGCAGTTATTTTATTAAAAAAGTATGTGAAACACTTCACAAGATTGAACATTTTGTGAACAAAGTAATTCAAACCTAAAAGGGAGTTGAAAGAATGGCTATTCCTATTTCAAAAGTACAGCAGCACCCAAAAAACCCGCAAGTAAAGGCAAAAATTCCTGCAGAAGTAAAATTAGTACCATTGTTGATTACCGTCGCTATTGGAGCAATCATCTGGTTTATTCATCCACCGCATGGTTTATCCGCACAAGCATGGCACTTGCTGTCGATTTTCGTGGCGACGATTGTCGGATTAATTATTAAGCCGTTGCCAATGGGTAGTGTTTCGATTTTAGCCCTAATGGCGACCGTCCTGACCCAAACGCTTACCATTGAGCAATCGCTTAGCGGCTTTCAAAACACAACGATTTGGTTAATTGTTATTGCGTTTTTCATTTCACGAGGATTTATTAAAACAGGCTTAGGCACAAGGGTTGCCTATATGTTTGTGAAAAAGTTTGGAAAAAGAACACTTGGATTATCGTATTCGCTAATTGCCAGCGACTTGATTTTATCACCGGCGATGCCATCGAACACCGCTCGTGCGGGCGGCATCCTGCTCCCAATCATCCGCTCGCTTTCAGAAGCTTACGGCTCGAAAGTCGGAAACGGAACGGAGCGAAAAGTCGGGGCATTTTTAACAAAAGTAGCTTTCCAAGGCGACATGATTACGTCAGCGATGTTCCTTACGGCGATGGCGGCCAACCCGCTGGCAGCCCAAATTGCTGGAGATATTACTGGAAAACATATCAGCTGGATGGGCTGGGCAACAGCAGCCATCGTCCCTGGTCTGCTTAGCTTAATCTTAATCCCACTTGTGATCTATAAATTATATCCGCCAGAAATTAAAGAAACACCGCAAGCAACGCAAATGGCGGAAACGAAATTAAAAGAAATGGGTCCATTGAAAAAAGAAGAGTACTACATGATCGGTGTATTCCTCTTGATCTTAGCGCTTTGGATTTTTGGAACAAGCTTAAACATCAACGCAACTACAACAGCCTTTATTGGTTTAGGAGCACTGCTCATTACACAAGTCCTTTCTTGGTCAGATATTAAAAAAGAAGAAGGGGCTTGGGATACGTTAATTTGGTTCTCCGCCCTTGTAATGATGGCAAGTTTCCTAAACGAATTAGGATTAATTCCATGGTTTAGTAAAACCATGGAAGGCGCTGTACACGGTATGCCGTGGATGTGGACATTAATTATTCTGTCTTTTGTCTATTTTTACTCTCATTATTTCTTTGCCAGCAACACCGCTCACGTTAGTGCGATGTACTCTGCTTTCCTCGCGGTATTGGTTGCAGCTGGAGCACCGCCGGTTGTATCGGCTTTAGTGTTAGGTGTATTTAGTAACTTATTTGGCTGTATCACTCATTATAGCTGCGGGCCGGCACCGGTATTTTTCGGAAGCGGATATGTGTCCCAGAATAAATGGTGGTCGCTTGGTTTCATCATTTCCATCATTCATATTGTCGTCTGGCTAGGCGTCGGCGGCCTGTGGTGGAAAGTATTAGGTCTTTGGTAAAACGGTGTTGGAAGGTGAGAAGAACATGAAATCAACTTGCTGCTTTGAAAGTTTAGAGACACGGCATTCGCTAGAGCTTTACCATGGGGCCGATGATGATTATGAATTATGGATTCCATACTTGGTCTGTACAAAATGCGGATCGATAAACCTTCAATATATAGATGAAAGCGAAGAAAAAAAGGTTGCTAAGATAACAGGAGGAGAACGCATTGCGGGAAATATCAGCGAAATCAATCACCAAAACAGTAAAAGAACTTTGTATGCAAGCGGCTTGTGACCTTCCGGAGGATGTAGAAGCTCTGATTACGGCAGGTCTAGAAAAAGAAGAATCACAGTTTGGTAAATATAGCCTAGAAAAGATTTTAAAAAATGTGAAATTAGCGCGTGCCGAACATGCCCCTATGTGCCAGGATACCGGCATGACCGTCGTTTTTGTTGAGGTTGGCCAAGATGCCCGAATCATCGATGGTGATCTAAAGGCAGCCATCAATGAAGGAGTTCGTCAGGGATATGAGGAAGGCTACCTGCGTAAGTCGGTAGTAAAAGATCCAGTGTTTGACCGCAAAAACACAGGTGATAATACACCGGCAGTCATCCATATGGAGATTGTCCCAGGAGACAAAGTAAAGCTAGAGGTGCTTCCCAAAGGCGCGGGTAGCGAGAATATGGGAGCCGTTAAAATGTGCAAGCCAGCTGAGGGAGTAGAGGGAGTGAAAGATTTTATCGTCAACTCCATCACTCAGGCTGGAGGAAACCCGTGTCCACCGGTTATTGTCGGTGTCGGCATAGGCGGCACTATGGACAAATGTACCTTATTAGCGAAAAAAGCATTGGCACGAAAAGCCGGTGAACCGAATCCGAATCCAGCCTACGCCGAGATGGAGGCGGAGCTGTTAGAGAGGATCAACAAGCTTGGCATCGGACCTCAAGGCTTTGGTGGAAAAGTAACCGCCCTTGCCGTTCATATTGAAACGTATCCAACTCATATTGCCATGATGCCTGTCTGTGTCACGTTAAACTGCCATGCGGCACGTCATAAAGAAGCAATTTTATAGGGGTGTACCAGAATGACTACCATAAAAAAATTGACCACACCATTAACATATGAACAAATCAAAGATTTACGGGCAGGCGACCAAGTCTCGATCACCGGTGTCATCTACTCAGCAAGAGATGCTGCTCATAAAAACATGGTCGATGCCTTGAAAGAGAATCAACCTCTTCCAATCGATGTCGAAGGACAAGTCATTTATTACGCAGGACCGACTCCTGCTAAACCGGGGAAGGTCATTGGGTCTTGCGGACCGACGACAAGCGGCCGGATGGATGCTTTCTCGCCGCAAATGCTCGACCAAGGCTTGAAGGGCATGATTGGTAAAGGCCCTAGAAGCCAAGAAGTGATTGAATCAATGAAAAAAAACGGAGCCGTTTACTTTGCGGCCATTGGCGGTGCAGCAGCCTTGATTGCCGATACGATTAAAAAAGTAGATATTGTCGCTTATGAAGAACTAGGTCCTGAAGCGATCCGCCGGATGGAAGTGACCGATTACCCTTGTATTGTGGCAGTAGACAGTGAAGGAAACGATTTATACAAGTTAGGTGTAGAGAAATATAGAGTAGTAGATTAAAACATGAATTGAGGAGAAACTACCATGCTAAGCTATGATGTCGTAATTGTAGGAGCGGGTGGGGCTGGCATGATGGCAGCCCTCTCTGCCAGTGAAGACAAAAGCCTTCGCGTCGCTTGTCTTTCAAAAATTTTCCCAACACGTTCCCATACGGGAGCGGCACAGGGAGGAATTAACGCGGCAATGGGCTATCGGGATGCCAATGATTCTCCTGAAAGCCATTTTCGCGATACGGTTAAGGGAAGTGACTTTTTAGCCGATCAGGATGCCGTTGAATTTTTTACCACGAATATGCCAAAGGTCATTTCTGAATTAGATTATTACGGGGTTCCCTTTTCAAGAGATGAGAATGGCCGGATTGCCCAGAGGCCATTTGGTGGTGCTTCCAGCCCAAGGACTTGCTATTCAGCCGATAAAACTGGACACGTTATCCTGCATGCCTTATATGAACAATGTTTGAAAAATGGCGTCAATTTCCACAACGATTGGAACTTGTTGTCCCTTTCTGTGAACAACGGCAATTTTGAAGGAATTGTTGCAATGGATATCCGCAGCGGTGAAATCCATTCGATTCAAGCAAAATCTGTTGTGATTGCCACTGGAGGCTTTGGCCGTGTGTATTGGAGCCGAACCACTAATGCTATTAATATGACGGGTGACGGAACTGCAGCCTGCTTTAATGCAGGGATTCCATTGAAGGACCCGGAATTTGTGCAATTCCACCCAACTGGTTTAGCTTCCACTGGTGTTCTTTTATCAGAAGCTTGCCGCGGAGAAGGCGGCTATTTAATCAATAAGGATGGCGAGCGGTTTATGGCTCGCTATGCTCCAGAAAAAATGGAGCTTGGTCCGCGTGACCTAGTTTCAAGATCGATTGAGATCGAAATTAAAGAAGGCCGCGGTTTTGGTGAAGGAATGGGCTCCTATGTACTGATGGACCTTCGCCATTTAGGCGAAAAGAAAATTATGGAGCGCCTGCCACAGGTTAGAGAATTGGCATTGGATTTTGAAGGTGTTGATCTCGTGAAAGAGCCTGTTCCAATTCGTCCAAGCTGCCATTATACAATGGGCGGCATTCATATCAGTGACTACCAAACTTGCAGTACACCAGTCGATGGCATTCATGCCGCGGGTGAATGCTGCAGCGTCTCGATTCATGGCGCGAACCGGCTTGGCGGCAATTCCGTGGCCGACGTTGTACTTTTTGGAAAGTACGCTGGATTGGGTGCAAAGGAAAGTGCGAAGCGTCGTTCGTTTACTTCTACGGAAAAATTGCTGCGTGATACAGACGAATGGGTGGAGAAGTTCAACAGCATCCGCCAGAAAAAAACGGGTATTAATATGTTCAAGATTCGCGATGAACTGGCCGAAACGATGTGGAATAATGTAGGCATTTTTAGAACGGAAAGTGATATGGAAAAAGCAAATCGAAAGGTGTCCGAGCTTCTGGAAGAATATAAAGATGCTATGATTGGAGATTCCTCTGAAAAGTATAATATGGCCTTTATTAATTACGTAGAAATCGGAAATATCTTGAAGCTGGCTAAAGCCATTTCCATGGGAGCGCTGAACCGTAAAGAAAGCAGGGGTTCTCATTCACGTGCAGATTACCCGACTCGTGATGATGCTAACTTCCTTAAACATACATTGATTTATCAGGATGGGGACCAATACCGTTTGGAATATAGCCCGGTGAAAATTACGAAATATCAGCCGGAGGAGCGAAAATACTAATGTATACAAACCTATATTTTAAAGTTAAGAGATTTGATGGCGATAGAGAATGGTATCAGGATTATGAACTGCCATATGAAAAGGGAAAAACGATTCTTTGGGTGTTAACCACCATTCGGGAACAGCTTGATCCGACGCTTGTGTTTACATCCGCTTGCCGTCATGCCATTTGTGGAAGCTGTGCGATTAGAATCAACGACAATGCTTTCCTAGTCTGTAAAACATCTCTAGATGAGGTTCTCGAGACGTTCAGGACGAATCGGCTGTTATTTGAACCGTTGAATAATTTTGAGGTCATCAAAGACTTGGCTGTCGCCTGGGAGCCAAAAATGGAAAAAATGGAGAAAGTTAAGCCGTGGCTTATTCCTTCTGAGGAAGGCAGCAAAGAAGATGGATTCATTCAGAGTGAAGAAGACTTTCATCAGATTGCAGCACCAACGGATTGTATCCTGTGCGGAATTTGTGCTTCTGAATGTAATCAGCTGGCAGTCAATGATGGTACGTATTTGGATCCATTTATCTTAAACAGGGCCTACCGTTTTGCCGTTGATTCAAGGGACGCTGCTCCTGAAGAGCATATTATGCCGGCTTTTGAAAATGAATTATGGAAATGTCTGCACTGCATGCAATGTGTGACGAAATGTCCAAAGGGAATTCCGTTGACCGAGCAAATCTCCTATCTTCGCCAAGAAACGATTAAGATGGGTGAGGTACGAAACCAAGGTGCAAAGCATGCCTTTGCATTCCATGATGACGTTAAGAAGAAGGGCCGTTTAAATGAAGTCATGCTCCCAGTCAAAACAGATGGTTTAATCACAACTGCGATGACAAAGGTACCATTTGCCTTAAGGATGATTCGAAAAGGGAAAATCAATCCATTCCATATACCAAAAGAAGTAGAAGGGATTAAGGGTGTCAGAGAACTTTATAAGTTTGCACAGGAGGTAAGCGAATCATGAGATATGCATTTTTTCCAGGATGTACATTGGAATCCGCAGCAGAAGAGTTGATGATTTCTACGAAAAAAGTAGCCGCTGCTCTAGGGATCGAATTAATTGAACTGAACGGCTGGACCTGTTGCGGCGCCAGTCATATTCAAGATGTCGATGACCTTTTGGCTACCTCCATTAATGCCCGGAATATCGCTTTGGCAGAAGAGCTAAAGGTGGATAAGCTTATCACCGTTTGTAATACGTGTACCTTAATGCTTCGTACAGCCAAGCTGAAAATGGATAAAAATGAAAAGATGCGTACTAAAGTGAATGAAGGTCTTAACAGGGCAGGGATGGAGTATCAAGGAACCGTCGAAGTAACTCATTTACTTTGGGCTTTAATCCAAGACTACGGTTTAGAAAATCTAAGGGCGAAGGTGAAACGGCCATTGACCGGCTTAAAGGTCGCTAACTTCTATGGCTGTCATATCCTGATGCCGCCCAATATTATGGGGTTTGAGAACCATATGAACCCGCAATCAATGGAAATGGTTGCAAATGTTTTAGGTGCGGAGAGTGTTGATTTTGATCAGCGTCTTGCTTGCTGTGGCTTCCATGCTGTTTTTCCAGCAGAAAGGGAAGTAATGGATCTCACAGGAAAAAATTGCTTGTCACCGAAGGCGCAAGGTGCTGACTGCATTGTCACCCCTTGTCCTTTATGCCAAATGCAGCTCGATGCTTATCAGCCGGATGCACAGAAAGGCTTTGGTGAAGATATTACGATGCCAATCCTTCATTTACCGCAATTAATCGGTCTGGCTCTAGGATTCTCTCCGGAAGAGCTCGCCATTCAAAGGCATGTTGTTGATGCAATTCCAATTCTACAAGAGGTATTGGTTTAGTCAAGGTTCTAGTCCGCTAAAAAAAGGGGGGGGGCATATGCAATATGTTTTGGATAAAAGAGCGAAATTGGTGGGGAGATTGGATCAAGGAAGTCTCTGGCTCTTAAATGTCCATGATGATTGGATTCATGACCAATATGGTGAAAGCTATATTTTTCATGGGACGATTTATTCATCGCGCGAGCCATTTCATCCATTGTCGACATCGATTACAGGCTATTTTCAAGATGAAGATACGAAGAAGTGGATTAAGGTTCGGAATGGTGTAGCAGTCTTTAATCCAGAGAACATGGCTGACTCTTGGGCGGCTAGACTTCAAGACCTCATTAAAATTAAGTTTAAAACCGGTGTTTATAAGTATTTTAGAAATAGGTTCACAAATTAGACCGCATTGGTGCTTCAAGCGGTTTTTTTTATTTAACTTAATTAAATGGGGGTCTTCCAGTTTTGAAAAACTTATGGTTTTTTTAATTACAAAAAACGTCCTGCCGGTTTGAAATACTATAATGATACTATTGGACAAATATTGGCAGTGAAGTGAAAGTTTGTTTGGGGGGATGTTCTTGGTTATCACACTTACAATGTTCCTAATGGGAATTTTACTAGGTTTTATTGGGGCCGGAGGATCCGGCTTTATTATTGCTCTTTTAACCGTTGTTTTTGGAGTACCAATCCATACAGCGTTAGGTACGTCTTTGGCTGCAATGGTGTTTACGACTATGTCCGGAGCCTACAGCCATTACCGGCAGGGAAATATTGATGTGAAAACAGGAATAACTGTTGGTGCCTTTGGGGCGATTATGTCCTTTATTGGTTCTAAGATTGCCGTATGGATTCCGGTTCATTCACTCCATTGGCTCACGGCGGGAATGTTGTTCCTATCCGCTGTTATGTTGATGATCCGCCTTTTTGTTGTAATTAGGCTTAAAGAGACAAATAAAAAAGCGAGATCAACTGGCAGCTTTTTACTTAGGGCGGCTTCTGTCGGGATCGTGACTGGTATTTTATCTGGTACGTTTGGTATTGGATCGGCTCCATTCATCCAACTTGGGTTGATGGTGGTGTTGGGTCTTTCTATACAAAGATCAGTCGGCACAACGATGTTGGTTATACTTCCCATCGCTTTCGCTGGCGGGGCAGGCTACTATTTTGAAGGCTATTTCAACGTCTTGCTTCTAGTCCAGGTACTGGCTGGCACGATGATTGGTTCTTATATTGGGGCTAAATTTACCAACAATGTTCCGCTGCCAATTTTAAAGAGTGCTATGGTTATCACCCCCATTATGGCAGGTGCCATATTGCTAATTCGATGATTGATGATAAAGGCTGTTTAAGACTCTTTTTCCTGAGCTTAGCGGTCTTTTGTCATTTTATACATAAGTCTTAAACATACTAAGATTATGATCAAACCTGGAGGAGATTATGAAGAAGGGAAAACTTAGTTTACAAGCAGTTATTATTATATTTGTATGCATTGTCGTGGCTTTATCACTTGGAATAACTGATTTAATTATTAGTAAAAGAATTACCTCCAGTGTGGAAGAAACAGAGAAAGAAAAGGCTCTGAATGTGGCAAAGATGGTTGCCCTTAGTCCACAGGCGATTGGCGCACTTGAAGGGAAAGCAAACAAAAAAAATGTACAAGTTTTTACTAATCAAATAAGAAGAAAAACCAATGTTAACTTCGTTGTTGTGATGGATATGAAAGGTATTCGTCTATCCCACCCGGAACCCGAAAAGATTGGTAAGCACTTCACGGGAGGAGATGAAGGGCCAGTTCTTAAAGGAAAGGAGTACGTGTCCATTTCAACAGGGACTCTCGGTCGATCCATGAGGGCATTTACTCCAATAAAAAATACACAAGGAAAACAAGTCGGTGCAGTTGCCGTAGGGATTTCATTAGAAAGTGTAACAAAGGCGTTACATAAAGGCCGTATGGGTATGGTGATAGGTACCCTCATTGGTATCTTAATTGGGGTAGTTGGTGCAGTGGGTCTAGCGAGATACCTCAAAAGAATTCTTTTAGGATTAGAGCCGTTCGCGATTGCCAGGCTGCTTGAAGAGCGCAGTTCTATGCTTCAGTCTGTTCGCGAGGGAATCATCGCCATTGACCAGGAAGGAAACATCACCCTTGTAAACAGGGCAGCCAGTACGCTTTTAAAAAAAGCCGGACTTGAAGGGAATCCTATAGGAATGAATGTTGAAGAGTATTTGCCAGAGACTCGGTTAACTCGCATTATAAAATCGGGCGAATCGGAAATGGATCAAGAACAGAATCTGCATGGAGTGACCATCTTAGTAAACAGGGTACCAGTGATTGTAGGAAACCAGCCTGTGGGAGCAATCGCAACTTTCCGTGATAAAACCGAGGTTCAAGTTTTGGCAGAACAGCTTACAGGTGTGCGCAATTATGCGGATGCTCTCCGGGCTCAGGCACATGAATTCATGAATAAACTTCATGTCATTCTAGGTCTGGTTCGTACTGAACAATACGATACACTCGCTAACTATGTGAGTGAAACCGTTAACCACCGTGAAACGGAAGTGGGTTTTGTAACAAAAAAAGTCCAAGATCCGGTTCTTGCCGGATTTCTGATTGGCAAGCTAAGTTTTGCCAGAGAATCTGGGGCCCTACTATCAATTGAGTGTGCAGATAAACTTCCCAAGCCTGCAAACTCGGAAATTACACATGAGTTAATCACAATCATTGGAAATCTCGTCGATAACGCAATGGAGGCAATTGCGCAAAGTTCAATCAAAAAAGTCGAGCTTAAACTTGATTACGCAGAGGATATTTTGACAGTCGAGGTTAAAGACACAGGAATGGGAATGACGAAATCACTCCAAAACAAAATACTGGATAAAGGCTTTTCCACGAAAGGAGACAATCGAGGAATCGGATTATATCTTTTGGCGCAGGCAATTGAAAGACTGGAGGGTGACCTGATTATTTCGTCCAAGCCTGGAAAGGGAACGAATTTTGCAGTATATATACCTTATAATGCAGAGGATGAATAGAAATGATTAATGTAATGATTGTTGAGGATGACCCGATGGTAGCGGAAATCAATAAGCAGTACCTTTCTAAGATTAACGGGTTCCGTTTAGCTGCAACAGTCAATTCTGTCGATGAAGCCATCCGATTTTTGGGAAAGAGTGATATTCAGCTCATTCTTTTGGATATTTTTATGCCGGGAAAGCAGGGGCTGGAACTGTTATCGTATCTTCGTAAAAATGATCTTGAAATTGATGTCATCATCATTTCGGCGGCCTCAGATCTTGAACGAATTAAACGAGCATTAAGGTATGGTGTTGTCGACTATTTGATTAAGCCTTTCGAGTTTGAACGGTTTAACGCTGCACTTACATCCTACCTGAAGCAAACTAGGTTCATTGTAAAACAGGATTCAGTTAGTCAGCAGGAGCTCGATCACTTAATTTTGCACAGGGAAGAGGCAGTCATCGCAGAGGAACTGCCAAAGGGATTAACGAAGGATACCTTAAAGCAGATATGGGATGCGGTTCAAGAGTTAAAGGACGGGCCTTTTTCCACTGATGAAGTAGCAAATGTTGTAGGAATATCAAGGGTTTCGGCAAGAAAGTATCTTAATTTCCTAAAGGACTTAGGAATCCTCGAGGTCAAGGTTATCTATGGAACGGTCGGAAGGCCTGTATACCAGCATGAATATAACAAATTTAAAGAGCACTTAATAAAAAACTTTCTGTAAGCAGTTTTTGAAACTGCTTACTTTTTTTATTTACAAAAAGAATGATTAAACTTTCATAATCTATGAAAACGGTTTACATGAGAATATGATAGACATGTAGCAAGACAAAGGAAGATTAAAATACAGCAAAGCCAGCAAGAAAATTGGAATCGCTCTCAACATGTATGGGAGAAATTGATAAAAACGCTAGTAAAAAATAATAGCTTTTTTGCAAGATTAAAAAACTATTTTAGGAGGATTAAAAATGCAAATTCCAATTAAGAAAACGCTTGATAAAATTCCAGGTGGTCTGATGGTTGTTCCACTTTTTTTAGGGGTATTAACGAATACATTTTTTCCGCAGGTTTTACAAATTGGAAGTTTTACAACAGCATTATTCAGTAAAGAAGCCTCATCGACCATTTTGGCATGTTTTATGTTTTTAATTGGTTCACAAATTAATTTCAAATTAGCACCAAAGGCATTAAAAAAGGGTGCAATATTATTAACAGGAAAATTTATCGTCGGTGCTGGGATTGGTTTAGCTGTAGCAGCGATTTTTGGACCTGCCGGAATACTAGGATTAACACCATTAGCCATCCTTGCAGCTTTGTTAAATGCTAATGGCGGGTTATATGCTTCTCTTGCTTCATCGTATGGTGACGAAACGGATGTAGGCGCATATGCTTTATTTTCATTAAAAGACGGACCATTTTTCACATTAGTGGCATTAGGTGCATCTGGCCTTGCCACCATTCCTTTTCAAACACTTCTTGGAGTATTAATTCCAATTGTAATCGGAATGATTTTGGGTAATATTGACTCTGATATGAGAAAGTTCCTTGGAAGCAGTAAATTATTATTGATCCCATTCTTCTCATTCCCATTAGGTGCAGGAATGAACCTTTCAACTATTGTAAAAGCGGGAGGTCCTGGGATATTACTTGGAATAATCGCTGCATTCACTGGAATTGGAGCTTACTTCCTATTGAAGTTATTTAAAGAAAACCCTATCGTGGGTTTAGCCACAGGGTCAACGGCAGGAAATGCGGTAGCAACACCAGCTGTAGTGGCGGCCGCAGATCCAACCTTAGCTGCCGTAGCATCTTCAGCTACTGCACAAGTTGCAGCAGCATGTGTCATCTCTGCTATTGTCTGTCCGATTATTGTGAGCTATGTATTTAAAAGGTCCCAAAAGAAAAAAGTGAAACAACCGATTGCACGGGCAGCCTGATAAAAATTAACGTAAATTTTATTAACACGAAATGTGGAAAATAGAACAAAGCGGCCAGCCAGTTTTTACTGTCTGCTTTGTTTATTTACAAAGAAAGAAGGAAACACCATGAATGTACCTGAGAATGTTATTATTACAACATTAAAAGGAAAAGAGGTTCTCTCTAATCCTTTTTTGAATAAAGGAACGGCTTTTACGAAAGAGGAAAGGGAAGAACTTGGACTCGATGGTCTGTTACCGCCGCAAGTGCTTACCCTTGATGAACAAGTAAATAGGGTTTATGAACAATATGCAATGCGGACGACGAATTTATTCAAACACGGTGTGCTTTATGATTTATATAACCGCAATGTTGTTCTGTTTTACCGATTGTTGAAAGAGCACCTGGCAGAAATGCTTCCGATTATCTACACTCCGACTGTCGGTGAAGCTATCCAGTCATACTCTCATAGCTACCGCCGCCCGGGTGGCTTATATCTTTCCATTGATGATCCTGAGGGCATTGAAAAGGCATTTTATAATCTTGGACAGCCTAAAAATGGAATTGATTTAATCGTTGTTACCGACTCTGAAAGCATTTTGGGTATTGGGGACCAAGGGGTAGGCGGTATTAATATTGCGATTGGTAAGCTTGCCGTGTACACAGCAGCAGCCGGTATTGATCCAAGTCGTGTTCTGCCAGTCTTGTTGGATGTTGGTACAAACAATCAAGCATTGATCGCAGACCCTGTCTATATTGGCAACAAATTCGCCCGTGTCCGCGGTGAGCGTTATGACGGGTTCATTGATTTATTCGTTCAGACTGCAAGAAAATTCTTTCCAGAGGTTCTAATTCACTGGGAGGATCTTGGCAACGTGAATGCGCGTAAAATCTTGGACAAATACAGTGATAACATCCTTACCTTCAACGATGACATCCAGGGAACAGGGGCAGTGACCCTTGCTGCTATTATGTCTGCTTTGAAAGTAACAGGAGAATCTCTGAAGGACCAGCGCATTGTTGTCTTTGGACCAGGGGCTGCCGGCATTGGTAACGCAGACCAAATGGTTGATGCCATGATTTTAGAAGGGCTGACCAGAGAAGAAGCCTATGACCGTTTCTGGGCTATCGACTATCGGGGGTTACTAACGGATGAAACACCTGATGTTCTGAATTTCCAGAAGCCTTATGTAAGAAAAGTGGACGAAGTTAAGGACTGGGATAAGAATGAGGATGGAATCATTTCATTAATGGAAGTCGTTCAGAGGATGAAGCCAACCATCCTGATTGGTACTTCCGGACAAGCCGGCGCCTTCACGGAAGAAATTGTGAAAGAAATGGCTAAGCACGTTGAGCGTCCCATCATCTTGCCTATGTCCAACCCGACTGCATTGACAGAAGCAGTGCCGGAAAACCTGATTAAATGGACAGATGGAAAGGCTCTCATTGCAACCGGCAGCCCATTTGCCAATGTAAAATTCAACGGGGTTACCTACGAAATTGGCCAGTCCAATAATGCATTTGTATTCCCAGGTCTAGGCCTTGGTGCCATTGTGGCAAAGGCTGAAGTAATCTCAAAAGGTATGTTCGCAGCTGCTGCTTATGCAGTTGCAAAAATGTCTGACTCCAGTAAACCTGGATCATCCCTGCTGCCATCCATTGAAAAACTTCATGAAGTTTCAAAATACGTAGCCATTGAAGTAGTCAATGCTGCCATAAACGAAGGAATTGCAAGAGCGGATATTCAAGATGTTGAGACTGCTATTGAAGAGGCTATGTGGAAACCTGAGTATAAGGAAATAAAGAGTGTTGGGATTTGGACAAATATTCATTCCTATGCATGAGTAAAAAAAATTATGTCATAAAGCTCCAAAACATTTTATATTCAAGGGTTTTGGATTTGTTAAAAAAGAATTGCTCATAATGATCTGTAAAAATTAATTATTCGAAGGTCTTCCATCAGTTTACTGAACTGACGGGATGGAAAGAAATTATAGAGAAATACTTATGATTTAAAAGGCGAAAAAAACCTTGATCAAATTGACCAAGGTTTTTTCTTTTCTGATAAAAATCAAGGAGATAGCTTAAGGAGATCAATTTATCATTTATTTTCGATAAATTTTTAAAAAGGGAACCCTTCTTGAATAAATCGTACTGCATTTAGTCCGATCATTTGAGAAGGCATGGAAGTATTTCCATCTGGTAAAATAGGGGAAATAGAAAGATCGGCGACTTTCAGTTTTTTTGTACCAAAGACATTCAGATATTCATCCACAACCCCAGTTAGAATACTATTGCCCATTTTGCATTGACCGCCAAAATGAGCGAGATTACGATAAGAAGCCTTTACATAACTTTCTAATTGTTTACGCCGTTCTTCCTTATCATCCATCTTAAAGACCTTTTCAGGCGGGTAGACCACCTTGTAGATACCGTCAGGGTCCAGTTTACGAGCTTTCCTCATTATACGGTAAGTCTCCAAATACTGATCAACCATGAACTCCAAATCATCAGGATCCCCCAGCGGATTGAGATCGATAGAAGGATATGCCTCAGGATCGCTGTGGGCAGCCAATATCGTACCCCTGCTTTTAGGGTTTAGGTCAAAAATACCTATGCTCATAATATTGCTCTCTTTTGTTCGATCGAACCCCCAATGATTCGCCAATACATCTGGAGTTGGAACAAACGAAGGTGTTGGCGATCCATATAATTGAAGACGCCGGCCTCCGTGTTTGCCTTCTCCTTTAAAAGCACCCAGTGGAAATGGATTGTCTGGGTCAGCAGACATAAGCTCTAAAAGCCGCTCCGTTTCTACTTCTACTCCCATTCCAACAGTAAAATGACTTTGAAAGTTATGTCCTACATTTGGACTGTCAATTAATGTGGTAATACCTGCTCCGGCTAAATCATCCGGATTCCCAATTCCAGAACGCTGTAAAATAACAGAGGAAAAATTACCAGCACTGAGAATGACGCCCTTTGATGCACGCGCGATATTTGTCTTACCGTTTTTTACAAATTCAACGCCGACAGCAACTTGAAATCTGCCAGCTTCCTTAAAAAGAATTTTATTGACGGTTGTTTTGGTAAAAATAATTAGCTCTCTACCGTGAACTCCAAACTCATCCGGGTGAAACTCATTACCTTGTGTAACTATATCTTCGTTTAAATACCCGGTTGCTGTAGACGAACGAACGTAATGTCCATTTACTTCTTCATTTAAAAATTGTGATTTGTAAAATGTACAATCTCTTATTCCTGTATTATAGTCTTCGACAATAGGAATCTTTAATACTTCTGATGTTGCTTTGGCTAATGTAACTGTCAGCCCATCTTCAGGAATGTTTTGTTGTCTTACGAATATAGGGCCCTTTGTTCCTCGTTCTTCTGATTCTTGTGTCTCACCTGTGTAAGTTTCATTCTTTTTGAATAAAGAACGTACTTTGTTGTAACTCCACTGAGAACCAATGAGTTCTGCCCACTCATTATAGAATCTTCTGCTTCCACGTACAGCATACATGGCATTATGCTCGGAACTTCCCCCGATAGCTCTGCCGCTTGATACACGAAGCTGCTGGTTCCCGATATTTGGTTCAGCATTGGTCATGATATTAAATGAGTGTCTATTATCAGTGGCTAAAATGCCTGCTGTTGCACCAGAAGGGCTGCTCAGCTCTTTAATCATATTGGTTCCAGGTTCAAGAAGGAGTACAGATGTAATTTTGTCATCTGTTAGTTTTTTGGCAATTACTCCTCCTGCCGTACCAGCTCCAATAACGATATAATCGAATGTGTTATTCGTTGACACACTAATCCTCCGTTCAATATTGGTATTTCTTTATGTGAATTTTGGATGTTAGAGCAATACAATATATATATGATTTTAAGAAGTTATGGTGTAAATGCCCTTCACTTTTCTTCTCTATACCGCCAATTGAAAGGATTACCCTTCATTTCAATTGAGTCTATTACCAGCCCACCCTCTGGGGGCGTGGAAAGCTGTCCACTCATATGTAAACAACCCACCAGTTCCCAAATGGACTTTAATCAACAATTTTATATAATCAAACCAATCTATTTATTATAATTTGAATATTCTGTGTCCTGTTTTACAGGATTTTTCCATTAATAACTCGAATAAATATAGATGATGCCTTAATTTGGTCTTAGAACTTATAGAGGAGGAATCAACAATGGCCCACGAACAAATGAATCCCACGATTGAAAAAATCCTTTTAAATATTGAAAAAGTCATGATCGGAAAAAGAAATGTCGCTGAACTTAGTCTCGTTGCCCTGCTTTCCGGAGGTCACGTCTTATTAGAAGACGTCCCAGGTGTCGGAAAAACGATGATGGTCCGCGCTTTGGCCAAATCCGTGAATGCTAACTTCCGCCGAATCCAGTTCACCCCAGACCTGCTTCCATCCGATGTTACCGGCGTTTCCATTTACAATCCGAAAGAAATGGAATTTCAATTCCGACCAGGTCCGCTTATGGGCAACATCATCCTTGCCGATGAAATTAACCGGACTTCCCCCAAAACCCAATCAGCACTGCTCGAGGGGATGGAGGAAGCAAGCGTCACAATCGACGGCGTGACCCATAAGCTGAAAAAACCGTTCTTTGTTATGGCGACACAGAACCCAATTGAGTATGAGGGTACATATCCGCTACCGGAAGCGCAGCTCGACCGCTTTTTATTAAAAATGAAAATGGGCTACCCAGATTTAGCGGAGGAAATCGAAGTGTTGAACCGGGCGCAAAAGGTTCCGCCAATCGAGGACTTGTCTCCAGTGATTGATCTCGAAGGCCTACTTGACCTTCAAAAAGAAATTAGAGATGTATTTGTGGATGATACGATTAAGCGGTATATCGTAGACATTGTGAATCGGACAAGAGGTCATGGAAGCGTCTACCTAGGGGCAAGTCCGCGCGGTTCGATCGCTCTCATGAAAGCAGCCCAAGCCTATGCCTATATGTTTGGGCGCGATTATGTTCTGCCGGATGATATTCAATATTTAGCGCCATTCGTCTTATCCCACCGAATTATTCTAAAATCAGAAGCAAAATTCGAAGGGTTGTCTGCAGAAGAAATTGTAAGCATGGTGGTTGCGCGAGTTCCTGTACCGGTTCGAAGGCTTGTGAAATAAATGAAAAAAATATTCCGTTTCTTAAAAAAAGCCTGGAAGTTTGTTTTGTTACTTTTACTAATTCTCTTAACCTTCTCGTATGCGATGTTCCAAGGGGGATTTGTCAGCTGGTTTTTATTTTATAGCTTTCTTCCCTTTGCCATCTATTGTTTGGCTTTATCCTTCTACTCGATGAATGAGCTTGAAGTAACAAGGGTATTACCGAAAACCGATTACAATGCAGGCGAACCGTTAAAAGTGACTGTCCAAATAAAAAGGTCGAAAGGGTTTCCGTTATTCTATTTACTAATTGAAGACCAATTAGATGAAGCTTTAAAGTATGCCAAGCAGCAGAAAGCGCCAAAGTCGCTGCTCCTTCCTGGGATGAAAAAGGAATTTTCCTATGAATATATCATTAACGAACTGCCAAGAGGGGAGCATTTTTTCAAATCGTTTACGTTAAGAATTGGTGATCCGCTTGGCTTATTTGAAAAAGAAAAGACGTTTGAAAAAGAGAGCAAAATTATTGTGTACCCTGCCTATACCGAGCTCTTGTACCGACCGTTTGAAAATCAGTACGATCAAGGATTGACTGCATCCCGTGAGAGGGTGCAGCGTGATACTTCCATGGCGGTTGGCGTAAGGGATTATCAGCCTGGCGATCGATTCTCCTGGATTAACTGGAAAGCCTCCGCCAAGCGGGGGGAGATTATGACGAAGGAATTTGAGCAGCGCCAGTCGCATGATATCTTTGTTGTCATGGATTGTGTTCCCGAAAAGCACTTTGAGCCGGTTGTTTCCTTCACGGCATCCCTCATTCGTGCCGTTTTGAAAAAGGGTGCACAGACAGGATTGCTCACGATCAGTAAAGAGAGAGCGACATTCCCGCTTAGAGGAGGCGAGCAGCATCTTCAAGAGCTTTTCTATCATCTCGCCAAAATAGAAGCAAAAAGCTATTCTTCGTTTGATAAAGTGTTAGAAACGGATGGTCTTTTTATTCAGCAATCCGTATCATTTATGCTTGTCACGGCGCAATTGACGAAACCGCTGATTGAGAAAGCAAGTTTTCTTGGCCAAAGAAAAGGGTCGGTTACTCTATTTCTGATCAAGGGCCAGAAAGAAACGCCTTCTGAACATGAACGCTCCATGATTTCTATTGCAAATGCCCGCAGAGTCCGGGTAATCATGATCCATGAAGGCGAATTTGCATCCGCTTTTTCGGAGGTGAGTTTACGATGATGAGAAGGGATCTATCTTCCTTTCTTTTATATGTATTTGGTTTCCTGCTTTTATGGGAATGGCTTAGGCCAGTTGAACGATTAACCGATACCGATAATATCGAAACGTTTATTATCTTTATGGTCATCTCCTTTGCCCTTTCTTTTTTTCGCATGAAATGGTTCTGGCAAGCACTGATTAAAGTGTTAATAATCTTGTTTTCTATCAATCGATTCTATTATGAAGAGGGCTTTTTCCATTTTAGCTGGTTAAACACTTTTCTTACAGATGTTGTTGATAACCTTGGGCTGATCGTAGCGAGAAGTTGGAATGAATTAACGAATGAATTTCGCACGCTTTTGTTTTTTATTTTGTTGTGGTTAATGGTGTACCTAATCCACTATTGGCTCTTGAAACGCAAGCAAATCTTTATCTTTTTCTTTATGACACTCATTTATATAACGGTGCTGGATACCTTTACACCCTATAATGCAAAAATAGCCATTATCCGGACTGTTGTCATTGGTTTTTCTGTGATGGGCATGCTGACATTTTTCCGTATCCTTCAAAAAGAAAAGGTAACAAGCGATGCTTCTTTCCTCAGAAGATGGATGATTCCGCTTGCTGTGATGATTGCCTTTAGTGTATTGATTGGCATCGCTGCACCTAAGGCGGCTCCAATTTGGCCGGATCCTGTTCCGTATTTAACAGCGGCAAAGGATACGGCAGGAAAAGAAAATACAGGTGGCCCCCATCGTATTGGCTATGGAGAGGATGATTCATCATTAGGCGGCTCATTTATTGGGGATGCAAATCCTGTGTTCATGTACGAGGGGAATGGTTCGAATTACTGGAAAATGGAAACAAAGGATACGTATACGGGGAAGGGCTGGCTCACCTCCGGGACAACACCAATTCCATTTCGACAGGAAGATTTAGTCCCTGTTTACTCTTATCCACAAAATGTTGAAACCATTAAGGAAACGGCTAGTGTTAATGCTCACCAAAATTATAAATTCAACTATATAATGTATCCTGCAGGAATACAAAAAATAGTAAAAATCCTGCCTGAAGACCCAGGAGGAAATCGATTTGTTATCGATACTACCAATGAAAGGATTGGCTTTTTCGATAAAGAAAATCGGCCTCAAGTACCAGCCATTTTTACAGTAGAATTTGAAAAGCCAAAATATAAGGCAACGGATTTAAGAGTGACAGAGGGTTATAATCCAGCCGAGATTAGTCAAGAATTTTATCAACAATATACCCAGGTTCCAGACAATTTACCACAGCGGGTGAAAAATCTTTCCGAAAAAATCACTGCTGGCAAGGTGAATTGGTTTGATAAAGCAAAAGCAGTCGAAAGCTACTTTTCGAATGCTGAATTCACCTATGATCAAAAAAATGTAGCTATGCCAGGGACTGCGGATGATTACGTTGATCAATTCTTGTTTGATTCGAAACGGGGATATTGCGACAATTTCTCCTCCTCGATGGCTGTAATGTTAAGAACGATTGGTATTCCGACGCGCTGGGTGAAAGGTTTCACGGGCGGGGATTTTATCAAATATAGTGATGAAAACTCAGGAAATCAGATATACGAAGTAACCAACAACAATGCCCACTCCTGGGTAGAGGTGTTTTTTCCAAATCAAGGCTGGGTCGCATTTGAGCCGACCAAAGGATTTTCAAATGGATTAACTATTGAGTATGGAACAGGACAATCATCGTCCAATAATCAGTCCTCAACTCCAGCACCGGTCAAAAAACCACAACAGGAGCAGATAGAGGATTCTAAGGCAAACAGCGAGAAGTCGTTTGATTTCCAAACTTTTTGGAAAGATGTTAAAGAATTTTGGGAAAACAACTGGAAGTTAATCGTTCTGATTTTGGTCTTAACTGCCATCATTACAGGTATCCTTTATCGGATTCGAGGTAAATGGTTCCCAATTGTTGTTTTAGTGCGTTATCGCTTCAAGCGGAAAGACGAAAGTATTGAAACAGCATTTCTGATTTTATTAAGTCAGTTGGAACGCTATGGAATAAAGCGGAAGGATAATCAGACGCTTCGGAATTATGCGCGCTATGTTGATTCGTTTTTTTCAACGAGAGAGATGACTAGGCTGACTGACTGTTATGAGCAATATGTGTACCATCACCATCTTCCGCAGGGAAGTTGGAAAGAGTCGCGTGAATTATGGGAAAATTTAATTAAAAAGACAATCGCTTGACCAGAAAAACAACCTATTGATACAATATGTTTTAATTTAATAGGGTACGTATTTATACCTTCATATATCCTCGATGATAGGGTTCGAGAGTCTCTACCGGGCTGCCGTAAATGGCCTGACTATGAAGGCAGAATTTTTTCTGTGTTGATTTTTTAAGAGAAAACTAGAATTCTGCCTTCCTGAGATTCGTTCGGGGGGAGATTTCTAGTTTTTTTTATTTACAAGTAGCAAATACTAAAATAAATTTGGAAAATTGAGGTGGCCGTTTTGACTGAAAAACAAAATATGGTTGTGGTATTAGACTTTGGTAGCCAATATAATCAATTAATTACTCGCCGGATACGTGAATTTGGAGTATACAGTGAGCTTCACCCGCATACGATTACAGCAGAGGAAATCCGCCAATTGAACCCAAAGGGGATCATTTTTTCAGGTGGTCCCAACAGTGTGTATGATGAAAACTCATTCCGATGTGATGAGGAAATTTTTGAAATGGGCTTGCCGATTTTAGGAATATGCTACGGCATGCAGTTGATGACCGTTCATTTTAATGGGAAAGTGGAAAAAGCTAAGAATAGTGAGTACGGAAAAGCAACCATGACGATTCAAAATCAATCGTCCCTGTTTGCTGGACTTCCGGATGAGCAAGTGGTTTGGATGAGCCATGGTGACCTTGTAATAGAAGCACCAGCAGGTTTTACGGTTGATGGAACCAATCCATCCTGTCCAATTGCAGCCATGAGCGATGAAGCAAGAAAGCTTTATGCAGTTCAGTTTCATCCAGAGGTGCAGCATTCTGTTTATGGTAATGACCTTCTTAAGAATTTTGTTTTTAAGGTTTGTGATTGCGCCGGAGATTGGTCGATGAATAACTTTATTGAAATGGAAATGGCGAAAATTCGTGAAACTGTTGGCGATAAAAAAGTTCTTTGTGCATTAAGCGGCGGAGTGGACTCATCGGTTGTGGCCGTGTTAATCCATAAAGCCATCGGTGATCAACTAACCTGTATCTTTGTGGATCATGGCTTGCTTCGGAAAAATGAAGCAGACAGCGTCATGAAGACTTTTTCAGAAGGTTTCCATATGAATGTCATTAAGGTTGATGCCAAAGACCGGTTCTTATCAAAACTTGAAGGTGTCTCAGATCCAGAGAAGAAGCGGAAAATTATCGGAAATGAATTTATTTATGTGTTTGATGATGAAGCGACAAAGCTTGAGGGAATCGAGTTCCTTGCCCAAGGAACGTTATATACGGATATTATCGAAAGCGGCACAGCTACGGCTCAAACCATTAAATCGCATCATAATGTGGGCGGCCTGCCTGAAGATATGCAATTTAAATTAATCGAACCATTAAACACCTTGTTTAAGGATGAAGTCCGTGCGCTTGGAACGGAGCTTGGCATTCCAGATGATATAGTTTGGCGACAACCATTCCCAGGTCCTGGTCTTGGTATTCGCGTTCTTGGAGCTATTTCCGAGGATAAGCTTGAAATCGTACGTGAATCAGATTGGATTTTGCGTGAAGAAATTAAAAATCATGGACTTGACCGTGAGATTTGGCAGTACTTCACCGTGCTTCCGGACATTCGCAGTGTCGGCGTAATGGGTGACGCTCGGACATATGATTATACAATCGGTATTCGAGCGGTAACTTCGATTGATGGAATGACCTCGGACTGGGCAAGGATCCCTTGGGATGTGCTTGAAAAAATCTCAACCCGCATTGTCAACGAGGTAGCTCATGTAAACAGAGTGGTCTACGATATTACCAGCAAGCCGCCAGCAACAATTGAGTGGGAATAAAAATTACTAAATAACACCAAAATACGAACGATATTATTTTTTATAATAAAATCGTTCGTATTTTTTATTTACAAATTCTCAAATCGCTGGTAGAATGAAAAAGTAAACAAGAACTTATTATATTGCATCGTATAATCTTGGGAATATGGCCCAAAAGTTTCTACCGAGCTACCGTAAATAGCTTGACTACGAGGCAGTGTTTATAAATAAAGGGGCATTCTTTTCCTCTCTATTTTTACACTTGCCTTAGTCACGCTCCGGTAGAATAAATCGGAGCGTTTTTTCGTAAAATAAAGAGAAATTTTTTCCATGGGGGGAAAAGACATGCACAAGTATTTTGAGTTTGAAAAACTAGGTACAAATTATCGCCGTGAATTTATTGGCGGATTGACCACCTTTTTGGCTATGGCTTATATTTTAGTCGTCAATCCATTAACATTGTCCCTTGCTTCGGTAAAGGATTTTCCAGCAGACTTAAGAATGGATTACGGTGCGGTCTTTGTTGCAACAGCGTTAGCTTCTGCTTTAGGATCGATTATCATGGGGCTTCTTGGAAAGTATCCGCTGGCCTTAGCACCAGGAATGGGATTAAATGCTTTCTTCGCTTATACGGTTGTTTTAGGCAGTGGGATTCCTTGGCAGCATGCACTTGGTGCTGTATTGATTTCCGCCGTGTTCTTCTTCATCTTAACTTTGACAGGCCTTCGTGAAAAAATTATCAATGCGATTCCTGTGGATTTAAAGCACGCAGTTGGTGCGGGAATTGGCTTGTTCATTACTTTTATTGGTTTGCAAAATGCAAAAATTGTAGTTAATAACGATGCGACATTAGTAGGACTTGGTGACTTGACGTCTCCAGAAGCATTACTTGCGATTTTTGGTATTGTGGTAACAGTAATCATGATGACCAAGGGAATCAAGGGTGCCGTATTTTATGGGATGGTTCTTACCGTCATTGTTGGGATCATTTTTGGTGAAATCAAAATGCCTAATCAGGTCGTGGATTCCGTTCCAAGCTTAGCGCCAACATTTGGCGCAGCATTCTCTTCTTTCGGAGACAGTTCTTTTTACACAACCGCGATGCTTGGGATTATCTTGACATTCTTGTTTGTTGATTTCTTTGATAACGCTGGAACTCTTGTGGCTGTAGCCAATCAAGCAGGACTTATGAAGGACAACAAGCTTCCAAATGCAGGTAGAGCGTTGCTTGCAGATTCGATTGCTTCCGGTGTTGGAGCGGTGCTTGGTACATCAACGACAACATCATATATTGAGTCATCAGCAGGGGTCGCATCTGGTGCGAGAACAGGCTTTGCTTCACTAGTAACAGCCGGACTATTTATTTTATCGCTATTCTTCTTTCCGTTATTATCAGTCGTTACAGCACCTGTTACAGCACCTGCTTTAATCATTGTCGGTGTGTTGATGGTTTCTTCTTTAGGGAAAATTGACTGGCAGAAGTTTGAAATAGCTGTCCCAGCATTCTTAACAATGATTGCGATGCCATTGTCTTACAGTATTGCAACAGGTATTGCGGTCGGATTTATCTTCTACCCGATTACAATGATTGTAAAAGGTCGTGCGAAAGAAATTAACCCAATTATGTACTTCTTTTTTGTAATATTTGTCCTTTATTTCATCTTCTTAAAATAGTTTTACGAGGAACTGTGGTGACCACAGTTCCTTTTTTTACCTACACGGTTGTTAATAATATTGTCGCTATTTGTCGTTGACTTCCTGTTTTTCCTCTTATAACATGAAAATACTAATGTTATGCTTGGGGAAATGGGGAAAAGGGTCATGGCAAAACTGTTAATTGATAAGGTATTAAATAACAATGTGTTAATCGCTGAACACCCTTCCTATGAAGAAGTAGTGGTAATTGGCAAGGGGATTGGGTTCAACCGGAAGCGTGGGGACTATATCGATACAGATACGGTAGAAAAGCTTTTTGTATTAAAAAATGAAAAAGAACAGGAAAATTATATTAAGCTGCTGCCGTTTATCGATAATGAATTTTTAGAAGTGATTATTTCGGCGATTGACTTGATTAAGCAGAGAACGAGTTCACAGTTGAATGAACATATCCATGTTGCTCTAACGGATCACTTAATGTTCGCGATCACGCGTGCTTCACAAGGAATGGAAATGAGCAACCCCTTTTTAGTGGAAACGAAAGCGCTCTATCGCCATGAGTATGAAGTTGCTGCGGATGTGGTAGAGCTTATTAAACATAAAACGGGAATTTCCCTGCCGGTTGGGGAGATTGGATTTATTGCCTTGCATATTCATAGTGCCATTACGAATAAAAATTTATCTGAAGTTAATCAGCATTCACAGCTGGTAAGCAGGCTGGTTGAAATGGTTGAGGAGCAGTTTGAAATCGAGATTGATAAGGAAAGTATTGATTATATGAGGCTTGTCCGCCATCTTCGGTTTGCTATCGATCGGGTCATAAAAGGGGAAAAGGTGGAAGAACCAGAAAAAATCGCTTCCCTATTGAAATCGGAATATCCAGTGTGCTATAATCTTTCATGGAAGCTCATTAAAGTGATGCAACAAACTTTGAAAATGCAGGTTTTTGATGCAGAAGCAGTTTATCTAACGATGCATCTGCAAAGGCTGCAAAACAAATTTAAATAGCTATTATATTTTTTACGTGTTACTGATTCGATCAGGCATGAGTGAAAAGTATTAATTGAAATGAAGATTTAGGGGTAATCTATACCCATACCTTCATTCAGTTAAACTTTTACTCATGCCTTTTTTGTTGTTTTTTTGACAAAGATGTAAACGCTTAATGAGCTAAAAATATTTTATAGGAGGAACTATTATGTTTAAAAATGCTTTTGGTGTCTTGCAAAAAGTTGGTAAAGCATTAATGCTGCCGGTTGCTCTTTTACCAGCTGCAGGGATTTTACTTGCATTAGGTGCTGCGCTAGTTAACCCGGCTTTATTAAACCTAGCTCCGTGGTTGGATAATAGTGCTGTTGCAATGGTTGCGAATGTAATGAAAAATGCTGGTGATATCGTTTTTGGTAACCTTCCACTCTTGTTTGCGGTAGGTGTTGCGGTAGGTCTAGCTGGAGGAGAAGGTACAGCGGGTCTTGCAGCGATCATTGGTTACTTGATCATGAATGTAACGATGGGAACTGTTTTAGGGATTGATGCGAAGGCTATTAATGGTACAAGCTATGTCAGTGTTCTTGGTATCCCAACACTTCAAACGGGTGTGTTTGGCGGTATTATCGTTGGTATTATTGCTGCGAGTTTGTACAATAAATTCTATGAGATTGAATTGCCATCATATTTAGGGTTTTTTGCTGGAAAACGTTTTGTTCCGATTATTACTGCGGGAACAGCTATTCTATTAGGATTATTGATGTTAGTGATCTGGCCGCCAATCCAATCTGGATTGAATGCATTCTCGACCAACATGGTTAATGCAAACCTAACTCTTTCTGCCTTTGTTTTCGGTGTGATTGAACGTTCGTTAATTCCGTTTGGATTACATCATATTTTCTATTCTCCATTCTGGTTTGAATTTGGTAATTATACAACAAAAGCGGGTCAAGTTGTCCACGGTGACCAACGCATCTTCATGGCACAGATTGCTGACCACGTGAAAAATCTAACTGCTGGTACATTCATGACAGGTAAATTCCCATTCATGATGTTTGGTTTACCAGCTGCAGCATTAGCGATTTATCAAGAAGCACGTCCTGAAAAGAAAAAGTTTGTCGGCGGATTAATGGCATCAGCTGCTTTAACTTCTTTCTTAACTGGGATTACTGAACCAATTGAATTCTCATTCTTGTTTGTTGCACCAGTTTTATTTGGTATCCATGCGGTGTTTGCAGGTCTTTCCTTCATGGTTATGCACTTATTAGATGTAAAAATCGGGATGACCTTCTCTGGTGGATTAATTAACTATATCTTATTTGGTTTAATTAACCCGCAAACACATGCGTGGCTTGTTATTCCAGTAGGACTTGTGTTTGCACTCATTTACTATTTTGGTTTCCGTTTCGCAATTCGTAAGTTTAATTTAAAAACACCTGGTCGTGAATTAGATGATGAAGAAAATCAAGCACCAACAGGTAAAGCTGGATCAAGCGATTTAGCAGGAAATATCTTAGATGCAATGGGTGGTAAGGGCAATATTGCACACTTAGATGCATGTATCACTCGTCTTCGTGTATCTGTTAACGATATTAAAAATGTAGACAAGGATCAGTTGAAAAGGCTGGGCGCTGCAGGGGTACTTGAAGTTGGTAACAATATTCAGGCTATCTTTGGACCTCGTTCTGAAACTATCAAAGGTCAAATGAAGGATATAATGGAAGGAAAGCGTCCACGTACGACTGCTGTTAACGCACCAGAAAAAGGTGTAGAACAACAAATTGAAGAAATTAACCCAGAAGCACTGCAAACCGTGCGTAAAAACGATGAAGTATTTGTTGCTCCATTAAAAGGAGAAATTAAGCCAATTACAGAAGTGCCGGATCAAGTTTTCGCAGGAAAAATGATGGGCGACGGCTTTGCGATAGTTCCAGCAGAAGGAACGGTGGTTTCACCTGTTGACGGTAAAATCGTAAATCTCTTCCCAACAAAACACGCGATTGGCATTCTTTCTGATGGTGGACGTGAAATTTTAATCCACGTTGGTATTGATACCGTTAACTTAAAAGGCCAAGGTTTTGAAACCTTAGTAGCTGAAAATGACCGTGTAACAAAAGGTCAACCTTTATTAAAAATCGATTTAGATTACATTAAAGAGCACGCCACTTCAACGATTACACCAATTGTCTTCACTAATTTAACTGAAGGCGAAAAGGTTGTTATTGAAAAAGATGGTCTTGTTGATCTGAAGCAAGAAGGAATTGTTAAGATTACGAAGTAAAAAAATGACCGGCCCGGTAAAAACGGGTCGGTTTTTTATTTATATTTATGTTGACGTAGTTTTTACATGGTGTTATTATATTAAAGCAGTCGTTGATGACGTGTTAATAACGTGATGGTGTTGAAAAACATTATTAAAAGTTGTTGACTTCGCGATTGCAACGTGATATAGTAATAAAGTTGCTTCTGAACGAAGTGACGAACTAAGTAATGAACTTGTTCTTTGAAAACTAAACA
>NZ_JBCNAD010000031.1:0-108329 GCF_050477905.1 Neobacillus pocheonensis
TTGTTTGTTTAGTTTTCAAAGGTCGATTTTCTCAATCGCTCGTAAGCGACTTAATAAATATATCATCTGTAATAATGAAAGTCAACGATTTTTCAAATGTTTTTTTCTATGTAGAGAAGAAAAAGGAACATACCATGTATGCTCCTTTTCTCTACTTATTATTCTTCGCCCTCAGGGATATTACTAACACTTTCTTCAGCGGAGATTTCTTCTCCCTCGCTGTCGCTTTCATTTTCAGTTATTTCCTCTTTTTCTACCTTAGCTACTGTAGCTACAAATTCATTTTCATTTTCTTTTATACTAATGAGTTTTACACCTTGAGTATTTCGACCAATTTTTGCAATACCAGCTACATCGATCCGAATAAGGACACCACCGGTTGTAATTAACATCAAATCTTCTTCACCAGTTACTGCTCTCATGGAAACTAGATTTCCATTTTTCTCGGTAACGTGGCAGGTTTTGATACCTTTACCGCCTCTGCCTTGAATGCGGTATTCGGCAGCTGGTGTTCGTTTTCCGTAACCTTTTTTCGTTACAATAAGAACATCATTATTATCTTCTAATACTTCCATCCCAACTACTTCATCGTCACTATCTAAAGTAATACCTTTTACTCCAGTAGCCGTCCGGCCCATTGACCTAACATCAGTTTCTGGGAAACGGATCAGCATCCCATTTTTCGTCCCGATAATAATATGCTTAGTGCCATCCGTTAAGCGAACTGAAATAAGTTCATCGCCTTCACGAAGGCTTAATGCAATCAAGCCATTATTACGAATATTGGCAAAGGATGTCAGCGGAGATCGTTTTGAGATACCTTCTTTTGTTGTAAAGAACAGTGACCAATCATCGACGAATTCTTCAACCGGTATAATCGCGTTTACCCATTCTCCTTTTTCAATGCCAAGGAGATTTATAATCGGAATTCCTTTCGCTGTACGGCTGTATTCTGGAATTTCATAGCCTTTCGAACGATATACCTTACCTTTATTGGTGAAGAATAGTATCGTATCATGGGTTGAAGTGGTGATTAAATGTTCCACAAAATCATCTTCATTCGTTCCCATTCCCTGAATACCGCGACCGCCACGTTTTTGCGCACGATAAGTCGACACCGGCAAACGTTTAATATAGCCGTTATGGGTAAGGGTGAGGACGATGTTTTCACGCGGAATTAAATCTTCATCCTCAATATTTTCAATGCCGCCAGCCAGGATTTCCGTACGACGTTTATCATTAAATCGTTCTTTAATCTCCAATAATTCACCGCGGATGATTTCAAGAACCTTTTCCTCATCTGCTAAAATAGCTTTTAATTCAGCAATTAGCTTCATAAGACTTTGATATTCTTCTTCAATTTTCTCCCGTTCTAGGCCTGTTAAACGCTGCAAGCGCATATCTAGGATCGCTTGTGCTTGTTTTTCAGATAGGTTGAATTGAGTCATTAAGCCTTCGCGGGCAATGTCAGTTGTTTGTGAGTTTCGAATAAGCGTAATAACAGCATCTAAATTGTCTAGTGCAATTCTTAAGCCCTCTAAAATATGGGCACGTGCTTCCGCTTTGCGCAATTCAAACTCTGTTCTCCGGCGAATTACTACTTTTTGATGATCTAAGTAGTGAACTAAGCATTCCTTTAGACTCAGCACCTTCGGCTGTCCATTCACAAGGGCTAAAGTGTTAATACCAAAGCTGGTCTGCAGAGCTGTTTGTTTATATAAATTATTTAAAAGGACGTTAGCATTGGCATCTTTACGAACCTCAATGACAATCCTCATACCTCGGCGGTCAGATTCATCTCTTAGATCGGTAATGCCGTCGATTTTTTTATCGCGTGCCAATTCGGCAATTTTTTCAATCAATCTCGCTTTATTTACTTGGTAGGGCAATTCATTAACAATGATAACTTCCTTACCATTTGTTTTTTGTTCAATTTCTACTTTGGCTCGGAGGGTGATAGACCCTCGGCCTGTTTCGTAAGCTTTACGTATACCGCTCCGCCCTAAAATGCTTCCGCCAGTTGGAAAGTCAGGACCAGGAATGATTTCCATCAACTCTTGAGTCGTTATTTCAGGGTCATGACTGACAGCTAAGACACCATCAATTACTTCACCAAGCTGGTGCGGCGGGATATTGGTTGCCATCCCAACTGCAATACCAGTAGTTCCATTGACTAATAGGTTTGGAAATCTTGCCGGCAGAACAACAGGCTCCCTTTCTTCACCATCATAGTTATCTTGGTAATCAATCGTATCTTTGTTGATATCTCTTAATAATTCCATTGAGATTTTCGACATTCTTGATTCCGTATAACGCATGGCAGCTGCGGCGTCCCCATCCACAGAACCAAAGTTCCCGTGGCCATCTACTAACATATAACGATAGTTGAAGTCCTGGGCCATCCGCACCATTGTTTCATATACGGCAGAATCACCATGGGGGTGATATTTACCGATAACATCCCCAACGATACGGGCAGATTTTTTATAAGGTTTGTCCGCATGGATTCCAAGATCATGCATAGCATATAAAATACGGCGATGAACGGGTTTTAACCCATCCCGGACATCCGGAAGGGCACGAGAAACGATAACACTCATCGCATAGTCAAGAAAGGAAGACTTCATTTCCTGACTGATATTAATCTCTTTAATTTGAGAATTTGGTGTTTCAGCCATCATTGGTACCTCCTATAAGGCATTACCCTATATTCTAGGAAAAAGAAAAAGGAGGATAGTGGTCAAACCTCTACCCTGTATTATTAAGCTTTTTTATATATCTAAATTTTTCACATATTGTGCATTTGCTTCGATGAAGTTTCGGCGGGGCTCTACTTTTTCACCCATTAACATTTCAAACGTTTCGTCTGCTTCGATGGCATCTTCTAGACTTACCTGAAGCATCGTTCTCATTGATGGATCCATCGTGGTTTCCCATAGTTGCTCAGGATTCATTTCTCCCAAACCTTTATAACGCTGTATATTTGGCTTCGGCTGGCTTGGCAGCTCTGCGAAAATCCGCTCAAGCTCTTTATCATTATAGGCATATTCTACCCGTTTGCCTTGCTGCACCTTATAGAGCGGCGGCTGTGCAATGTAGATATACCCCGCCTCTAAAATTTTTCTCATATAGCGGTAAAAGAACGTTAAGATAAGTGTTCGAATATGAGCACCATCGACATCCGCATCGGTCATAATAACAATTTTATGATAACGGGCCTTAGAAATATCAAAATCTTCCCCGATTCCTGTTCCAATTGCAGTAATCATTGCTCGAACTTCGTTGTTCGATAGAATCTTATCAAGACGAGCCTTCTCAACGTTAAGGATCTTCCCTTTTAAGGGCAGAATCGCTTGGAAATGACGATCCCGTCCTTGCTTAGCGGAACCACCCGCAGAATCACCCTCAACGATATACAGTTCACTTTCATAAGGGTCCTTAGAAGAACAATCCGCCAGTTTCCCTGGTAAGCTGGAAACCTCTAGTGCACTTTTGCGGCGGGTTAATTCTCTCGCCTTTTTGGCTGCGAGTCTTGCTCTTGCGGCCATTAATCCCTTATCAATAATTTTCCTTGCAACGGTCGGATTTTCTAATAAGAATTTTTCTAAATGGCTTGCAAAAACAGTGTCGGTAATCGCTCTGACTTCAGAGTTTCCGAGTTTTGTTTTCGTTTGTCCCTCAAATTGCGGGTCTGGGTGTTTAATTGAAATGATCGCTGTTAATCCTTCACGGACATCTTCTCCGGAAAGATTGGTATCATTTTCTTTAATCAAACTATTTTTTCGGGCGTAATCATTAATGACCCTAGTTAATGCTGTTTTAAAGCCTGATTCATGTGTTCCACCCTCATAGGTGTGGATATTATTGGCGAAGGAATAAATGCTATCTGTATAGCCTTCGTTATATTGAAGAGCAACTTCAACACTGATCCCATCGCGTTCACCTTCGATGTATATCGGCTCTTCGTGAATGACTTCTTTTGTGCGGTTTAAATGCTCCACATAGGATTTAATACCGCCTTCGTAGTAATATTCATTGTGTTTATTTTCAACACGCTTATCCTCAATCGTAATTTTGATTCCCCTGTTTAGGAAAGCAAGCTCACGAAGGCGGGTAGCTAGAATGTCATATTCATAAACCAATGTTTCTGTGAAGATCTCACCATCTGGTTTAAAGTGGGTTACTGTACCGGTAATATCAGTTGTTCCAATTACTTCTAATTCTTGTACCACCGCTCCTCGCTCAAACTTGATCGAGTGAATTTTTCCATCACGGTGGACGTATACCTCTAACTCTGTAGATAGAGCATTTACTACTGACGCACCTACACCATGTAGTCCGCCAGAGACCTTATAGCCTCCACCGCCGAATTTACCGCCGGCGTGAAGAACAGTCATAATGACTTCTACTGCTGGTCTGCCCATCTTTTCTTGAATATCAACCGGAATCCCACGTCCATTATCCTTAACGGTGATACTGTTATCCTCTTCAATAATGACATTGATTTCATCGCAGTATCCTGCTAACGCCTCGTCAATACTGTTATCGACGATTTCCCAAACAAGATGATGGAGGCCTTTTCCACTTGTTGAACCGATATACATACCAGGCCTTTTTCTTACTGCTTCTAGTCCTTCAAGGACCTGTATTTGGTCCGCACCGTAAGATTGTTCTTCTAATGCTTTTTGTTCCATAGTCATGCCTGTTCACCTGCACCTTCATACAAAAATATCTCAATATTTTCGTTGTAAAAACAAAATGATTTATAAAAATTCCTGTATATTCAAATGGCTTGAACGTTTCTTCAAAGTTCCTGAAGCAATCGGGGATAAATAGACTTTGTCATAGGTAATAATAACTGACTTATAGGGGTTTTTAGACAAATTCATGACTTTCTCTTTATGGCGTGTCAAGAACTCTTCAACCAGCTCTGACTGATTCGCACTTTCTTTATCCAGGATGGTAATGATATCCTTGGCCCGGATATTGTGATCTTCCCCGATATGAATATACATGTTCCACCTCAGTTGACTTTCTTAATAGAGCCGGACTCCACCACAAAGGTGGACGCTTCCTTTAATGTTTGATGGTCAATCCCTTCCACACTGGTGGTTGTCACAAAGGTTTGGACTTTCCCTTGGATGGTATTGAGGAGATGAGACTGTCTGTAATCATCTAACTCTGATAAAACATCATCCAGGAGCAGAATCGGATATTCCCCAATTTCTGCACAAATTAATTCAATTTCAGCCAGTTTGACAGACAGTGCTGTTGTTCGCTGCTGACCCTGTGATCCGAAGGTTTGAACATCTCTTCCATTTACAATAAATAACAAATCGTCGCGATGAGGGCCAAATAATGTTGTTCCCCGTTCGATTTCCCTCGCACGGACACTACCAAACTTTTCTTCAAAGCATGCTACCATTTTCGACAAATCTTGTCCTTCTAATACCTCTACGGAAGGTTTATAGTTTATTTCAAGTGATTCTAGCCCCCGTGATATACCATGGTGGATCGGTTTTGCCCAATTCTCTAGTAAACGCAGGAATTCAAAGCGCTTCGTCACAATTTTTACTGCCATTTGAATAAACTGTTCCGTTAAAATTTCAAGCATTGTCTGATCAGTCTGCTTTTTTATCTGCATCATTTTTAAATAATGATTTCGCTGCTGGAGTATTTTTTGATATTGACTCATATCATGTAAATAAATTGGCGACACCTGGCCAATTTCCATATCAATAAACCGTCTTCGCACTTGCGGGCTGCCTTTCACTAAGTTAAGGTCCTCCGGTGCAAACATCACTACGTTCAAATTCCCCACATACTGACTTAATTTTTGCTGTTCAATATGGTTCAACTTTGCCTTTTTGCCCTTTTTGGAGATGACCAATTGCAACGGCAGCGAGCTGTGTTGTTTTTGAACCCTACCCTCTATTTTAGCATAATCTTGATCCCAGCGAATAAGATCTTTATCGTTCGAGGTTCGATGTGACTTAGCCATTGCCAACACATATATGGATTCCATTACATTTGTTTTGCCTTGAGCATTTTCTCCTAAAATCACATTTACTTTATTTTCAAATTCAATAAATAACTCTTCATAATTGCGGTAATCTTTTAAGGCTAATTTTTCGATATACATAGGAATTTCATTCCTTTAGCTACTCAGTAATCACAAACTCCCCAAAGCCGGCAATTTGGACTTTATCTCCTGCACGAAGCTTTCTTCCTCTTCTTTGGTCCTGTTCACCATTGATCAAAACCTCGTGTTCACTTAAAAACCATTTTGCCATTCCACCTGATTGGATTACATCAGCTACTTTTAAAAATTGTCCTAATGTAATAAATTCCGTGTTCAGATTGATTTTTTCAGGCACCCTCGTCACCCTCATTCCTAAAATGGTCTCAATACTTTATTTTACTAAATATTTGACTGAGATACAAAGAAATCTCAAAAATTATCTTGCTATAGTAAATAAAGCCGCCAGTGGTATGGCGGCATATACATGGACTTGCATAAATATTTAGTACGTTCTTACCGGTAAAATGAGCTGCAAAATGGTTTCATCATGAAGAGGGCGAATTAGGAATGGGCGCATCGCTCCAGTAAAACTTACTCTGATATCCGTTCCCTCTAAAGCTTTTAGCGCATCCATCATATATTTCGCACTAAAGGAAATCTTTAAATCTTCTCCCTCAATCGCCTGGCTTTGAATTTCTTCAACTACCTTTCCGATTTCTGGCGTATTGGATGAAATTTCAATGATTCCATCCTCAATAGTTGAGAACTTAACGACATTATTTCTCCCTTCACGTGCAAGAAGTGAGGCACGATCAATTGCTTGAAGGAATTCCTTTGTATTAACTGTTACATCTGTTTTACTTTCACTTGGAATTAAACGAGAAGTATCAGGATAGTTGCCTTCTAACAATCTTGAGAAAAATAGCAGGTGCTTCGCTTTAAATAAAATTTGATTTTCAGTAATGACGATATCAATCAATTCATTACTGTCATCAATAATTTTACTTAACTCGTTCAAGCTCTTACCTGGAATCACCACATTATAGGTTTCATTGCTCCCTGCCTCAATTTTCGCCTTCCTTAAGGCAAGCCTGTGGCTATCTGTTGCAATACAGGTAAGCTCCCCATTTTCAATCTTCCAGTTTACACCTGTCAAGATTGGGCGTGTTTCTGAGGTGGACACCGCAAAATGTGTCTGGCGAATCATCGCTTTTAACAAGTCAGTCGCAATTTGAAATTTATTATTTTCTTCGATCTGGGGTAGGAGAGGATACTCTTCAGCATCAAGGCCGTTAAGATTAAATTCCGATTTTCCAGAACGAATAACTGTTTGAAGAGATCCAAGTACTTCAATTTCAACGGAATCGGTTGGTAGTTTTTTAACGATTTCACTAAAAAACTTGGCCTGGAGCACGATTGCTCCTGTTTGTTTGATCTCAACAATTTCATCCCCAGCTTCTTCTTTAGGGATAAATGATTCAATCGAAATATCAGAGTCACTTCCTGTTAAGGTAACCCCATCTGTTGTGGCAGCAATTTTAATACCTGTTAGGATTGGAATGGTTGTTCTGGATGTAACTGCCTTCATAACATCTTGCACACTCTGTACAAGACGGTCGCGCTGGATGATAAATTTCATTGAAAAATCCTCCTCGTAAGCATCAATTTTAATGCGAAAGCATATAATATTATTTTTTTAAAAAATAGAAGAAGTACTAGTAGGTCCTGTTAGTATGTGGATAACTCCTGTTTTCAATAGAAACACAGCCTATCCACATGTGGACAGACTGTGTGCAAGTCTTAGGTAGTTATTCACAATTTAGTTAGATTTTCAACAGTTCATTTAATTCCTTCATTTGCTTTTGAAGTGTGGAATCAGACTGAAGCAGCTTCGAAATTTTTTCATGAGCATGGATCACTGTCGTATGATCACGTCCGCCAAACTCTTCTCCTATTTTTGGCAAAGAGTAGTCAGTTAATTCGCGTGATAAATACATAGCGATTTGTCTAGGGAAAGCCACAGACTTTGTCCGCTTTTTGGCCTTGAAGTCTTCTAGTTTGACGCTATAGTGCTCGCCAACAACCCTTTGAATATCAAGGATGGTGATCACCTTTGGCTTCGAGCTAGGAATGATATCCTTCAGGGCCTCCGACGCTAAATCGGCATTGATGTCTTTATTTATTAACGAGGAATAAGCAACAACTCGAATTAAGGCGCCTTCCAATTCTCTAATGTTTGTATCTATCTGGTTAGCAATATAGAGCATCACTTCGTTTGGTATATCAAGTCCTTCGGCTTTTGCTTTTTTACGAAGGATAGCGATTCTCGTTTCTAAATCTGGCGGCGTGATATCCGTGATTAAGCCCCACTCAAAGCGTGAACGGAGGCGATCTTCTAATGTTGGGATTTCCCTTGGCGGCCGGTCACTTGAGATAACAATTTGTTTGCTTTCCTCGTGGAGAGCATTAAAGGTATGGAAAAATTCCTCCTGGGTCGATTCTTTACCAGCTAAAAACTGAATATCATCAATAAGAAGGACGTCTACATTTCGATATTTATTGCGAAAGCTTTCCGCTTTATTGTCACGAATCGAGTTAATAAATTCATTCGTAAACTTCTCAGACGATAAATAAACCACTTTTGCCGATGGATTATGATCTATTACATAATGACCAATAGCATGCATTAAGTGGGTTTTTCCTAATCCAACTCCGCCATAAATAAAAAGTGGATTGTAGGCTTTTGCTGGTGCTTCTGCTACTGCAAGTGAGGCAGCGTGGGCGAATCGATTGCCAGAACCAATAACAAATGTATCAAACAAGTATTTAGGATTTAAGATGTTCGGAGAAAATTCTGCGTGATCCTCATCTTTTTTCACCTTTTTTGGAGGCGTTGGGATGTCGAGATCTTCCTCTTTTTGATTTTGCGGAATGATAAACTTTGCCGATAATTCTTCTCCGGTGATGTCATATAAAATGCCAGCTATTAACTGAGAGTATCGTTCCTCCAGCCAGTCGCGGGCAAATTCATTTGGAGCTGTTACGACAAGCAGATTGCCTTGAAGAGAATGAGCTTTTGTAGACTTAAGCCAGGTATCAAAGCTAGGCTTACTTATTTTCTTCTCAATATTGGCTAGAGCTGCATTCCAAAGATCCGCAATATTTTCCAACTAGTTTCCCTCCCTTTTTATATGAAATTTTTATTTATACGGCGATTTCCTACTGTCTAACTCCATAAAATATTTATTGTATATGGAGTATTCTTTTCTCAACCAGGTATCCTATTCGACAAAGTTTTTATGAAAAAGATTTGTCAGCGAAGGATTATAATCTATTAATTTGGTATTATACGAAACAGTGGTTGTGGAAAACATATAATAAGGAAATAATGTGGAGTTTCGACAATATCCACCCCTTGTGGACAAGTTTTTACAGAGACCTTGGATAACATGTCCACAGCTTATCCACAATTTGTGGATAATTAATATTTGCGATGTAGTTGTTAAGAGTGAAAACACAAATATAATATCAAATAATAGCAAGGTACGCAATGGTTTTTCGAAGTTTATCCACAACAGTAACATTATGTGCATAAAAATTGTCCACAAGTACTGATTCTGTGAAAAACCTGTCAATATCTTGTGTGGATAATGCGAAAAGTGTCGATTTTTTATCCACAGGTGATAAATGAACACTATAAAGTGAAAATTTTTTTCTTGGAGCGGCTCCCTTTTTTTATCGTTTTAGATTTTCTGGAAGCCAGCAGGTGTATGCAAAAAAATTTGGAAATAGGAAACAATAGTTGGAGAGTAGTTGACAATTCATGATAGACGTCTTTATAATAATTAAGACTGTCATTTGAATTGAGAGTTATTCCTCGGGGAGGTGTCATATATGAAAAGAACGTACCAACCAAATAAACGTAAACACAGCAAAGTTCACGGATTCCGCAGTCGTATGAGCACAGCAAACGGACGTAAGGTTCTTGCTCGTCGTCGTCGTAAAGGAAGAAAAGTATTATCAGCTTAGACCACTGACCGTCTCAGTGGTCTTTTTTTCAATTAAAAGCGGGCTAGCCCGGAAAAAGGAGTTTTTTTATGAAAAAAGAATTCCGAGTAAAAAAGAATAAAGAGTTTCAAGCAGCCTTTCAGAAGGGCCGATCCTTTGCAAATCGGCAATTCGTTGTCTATGCCTTAACAAAAGAGGATCAAGATTATTTCCGAATCGGCCTGTCTGTCAGTAAAAAGATTGGAAATGCCGTAACAAGAAATAGAATCAAAAGATATCTTAGGCAGGCTGTTTTTGAGATAAAGGATCAGTTGGCTTCAGGAATTGATTTTGTGATTATTGCAAGGAAGCCAGCAGCGGAAATGGATTTTTTTGACGTGAAAAAGAGTTTGTCTCATGTACTTAAGGTAGGAAAGGTTTTGAAGAAAAATCTTTAAGGCAATAATTGAAAACGATTAGTCAAAGTATTGAAGACAATCCATTTGAATAAATGATAAACTACTTATGATATAACCTACATAGAAAATTTTTTCACTATATATGGCAAGGAGGAAAAATTGGTTGAAAAAACGAATATTACTTTCATTCGGTTTACTGTCTGTATTTCTGTTCCTAACAGGGTGCAGCGAAATAAAGAAGCCGATTACTGCCGAAAGTACGGGTTTTTGGAATGAATACATTGTCTATCCATTATCCTGGGTGATTAAAGAAGGTGCGCATATACTTGGTGGCAGCTTTGGTTTATCGCTTATTGTTGTAACAATCTTAGTTCGGTTAGCCATTTTACCGTTAATGATTAAGCAGACCAGAAGCTCGAAAGCGATGCAGGCATTGCAGCCAGAAATGAAAGCACTTCGCGAAAAGTACAGCTCAAAAGATCAAAAGACACAGCAAAAGCTTCAGCAGGAAACGATGGCACTTTTCCAAAAGCATGGTGTCAATCCTATGGCTGGCTGTTTCCCACTAATTGTTCAAATGCCTATCTTAATTGGTTTTTATCATGCGATTTCGAGAACAAGAGAAATTGCCCAAGATAGTTTCCTATGGTTTGACCTCGGTGAAAAGGATCCGTATTACATTTTACCGATTATTGCAGGTATCACTACATTTATTCAGCAAAAATTGATGATGGCCGGACAGGAGCAGAATCCACAAATGGCGATGATGCTTTGGATGATGCCGATTATGATTGTCGTTTTTGCTTTTAATTTCCCAGCAGCTCTTTCATTGTACTGGGTTGTCGGAAATATTTTTATGATTGTTCAAACCTATTTTATTAAAGGGCCGGATCTGAAGGCACAAGCCACCGGCAAAGCGGGAGGAGCAAAAAAGTGAAACAGGTAACTGCTACAGGACAAACAGTCGAAGAAGCAGTAGAATCAGCTTTAGCTCAATTACAGACAACGAAAGACCGCACAGATGTAGACATTATTGACGAAGGAAAAAAAGGGATTTTTGGTATTTTTGGTTCACGTCCAGCTGTAGTAAAGGTTACAGTCATTATTGATCCACTTGAGGAAGCAAAGAAATTTTTAACTCAGGTGAGTGAACAAATGGGCGCTCCTGCCGAAATAGAGATCAGACGCGACGGCAAACAGGTTCACTTCATTATGACTGGAGAAAAGATTGCTTTGCTGATTGGAAAAAGGGGTCAGACGTTAAATTCGCTGCAATATTTGACGCAATTAGTGATAAACCGCTTTTCGAATCAGTATTTAACCGTTATTTTGGACGCTGAAGACTACCGAAACAGAAGAAGTGAAACCCTTATTCAACTTGCACATCGTCTTGCTGAAAAGGCAGTCAAGACAGGTAAAGATGTAGCATTAGAACCGATGCCTTCCTATGAGCGTAAAGTTATTCATTCCGCTTTATCTGAAAATAAACGCGTGAAAACTTTTTCCGATGGATCGGAGCCTCATCGATTTATTATCATTTCACCAGTAAGAAGATAAATGATCCAAAAAACACCCTATCAATTATGATAGGGTGTTTTTTTGTGCATAAATTTTGAGAGTTGTTTCACTATTTTTGTTTTATTGTTATTCACATGTGGATAAGTTAAAATAATAAATGGACATTACTGTATTGTGGATAATTAAAAGTGGATTAGTTTGCTTTTTTAACCGAAATTGATGTGGTATTCTAGTGTTTTGGATAAAAAAATTTTTTTTCATATAAATATGGTTTTTAGGTGAGGTGAGATAGATGGAGTTTGATACAATTGCAGCGATATCGACACCGATGGGTGAGGGAGCAATCGCCATCGTCCGGTTGAGCGGTGATGATGCCATAAAAATAGCGGACCAGCTTTTTAGAGGTGTAGGTGGGAAGCAGCTATTGGAACAGCCAACCCATTCGATTCACTATGGTCATCTGATTGATGCGAAAAGTGGCCAAGTCGTCGAGGAAGTGATGGTTTCCGTGATGAAGGGACCAAAAACCTTTACAAAAGAGGATGTAGTTGAAATAAATTGCCATGGCGGAATTGTATCCGTGAACAGGGTTCTCCAGCATGTATTGAAAAATGGAGCGAGGCTGGCGGAGCCAGGTGAATTTACGAAACGGGCATTTTTAAACGGACGGATTGATTTATCACAAGCTGAAGCGGTGATGGATTTAATTAGAGCGAAGACGGACCGGGCGATGAATGTGGCATTAGGTCAAATGGAAGGGCGCTTATCAAAACTGATCAAACGGCTGCGTCAGGAAATTTTAGAGATTTTGGCTCATATAGAAGTTAATATTGATTATCCCGAATATGACGATGTAGAAGAAATGACTCATAATATGCTGCTTCCAAAAGCACACGCGGTCAGAGAAGAAATAACTAAGCTCCTGCAAACCTCGCAGCAAGGGAAAATTTTACGCGAAGGTCTTTCAACCGTCATCGTCGGGCGGCCGAATGTAGGAAAATCCTCGTTATTAAATAGTCTGGTGCAGGAAAATAAGGCTATAGTCACCGACATTCCAGGGACAACCCGTGATGTCATTGAAGAGTATGTAAATGTGCGCGGTGTGCCGCTTAGACTGTTGGATACAGCGGGTATCAGGGAAACAGAAGATATAGTCGAACGGATTGGCGTGGAACGTTCACGTCAGGTTTTAAAAGAAGCGGATTTGATTTTACTGGTGCTGAACTATTCTGACAAACTGACTAAAGAGGATGAAAATCTGTTTGAGGCGGTTAAAGGGATGGATGTTATTGTCATTGTCAACAAGACAGATCTGCCGCAGCAAATCGATTTAGAGCGTGTTAAAGAATTAGCGAAGGATAATAAACTTGTAACGACTTCACTTCTAGAGGATCAAGGAGTAGATGAACTGGAGGAAGCAATTGCCTCTTTATTCTTTGAAGGTTCGCTGGAGGCTGGGGATATGACTTATGTTTCCAACAGCCGTCATATTGCATTATTAAACCAAAGCTTACATTCGATCGAAGAAGCAATCGAGGGTGTAGAAATAGGCACACCGATTGATATCGTCCAAATAGATTTAACAAGAACATGGGAATTGCTAGGGGAAATCATTGGCGACAGCGTTCATGAAAGCCTCATCGATCAGCTATTCTCGCAATTTTGCCTAGGGAAGTAGAAAAGCGGAAGCGCCCCTAGGCGCTGGAGCTAGTCAAGTAGGAATGTTTCCGTTCTAAATGGAAAAGGAGGAGCAACATGCAATACGAAGCAGGAAATTACGACGTTATCGTCGTCGGTGCCGGCCATGCGGGCTGTGAGGCGGGCCTCGCGGCGGCACGGTTAGGTGCCAAAACATTAATGATTACAATCAATCTTGATATGGTTGCGTTTATGCCGTGTAACCCATCCGTAGGGGGACCAGCCAAAGGGATTGTCGTAAGAGAAATTGACGCTTTAGGCGGGGAAATGGGTAAAAACATTGATAAAACCCATATCCAAATGAGAATGCTGAACACGGGCAAGGGGCCGGCCGTACGGGCATTAAGAGCCCAGGCTGATAAGTTTGCCTATCAGCATGAAATGAAGAAAACCATTGAAGATGAGCCCAATATGACCTTAATACAAGGAATGGTCGAACGGTTAATTGTAGAGGAAGGAATTTGCAAAGGTGTCATCACAAAAACGGGTGCCATCTATCGTTCAAAAACGGTTGTCATTACGACAGGCACGTTCCTGCGCGGAGAAATTATCCTCGGTGAATTAAAATATTCAAGCGGACCGAATAATCAGCAGCCATCGATTAAGCTGTCTGAGCATCTAGAGGAGCTCGGTTTTGAATTGGTCCGTTTTAAAACAGGAACGCCGCCAAGGGTAAACAGTCATACGATTGACTACAGCAAAACGGAAATTCAACCTGGCGATGAAACGCCAAGAGCTTTTTCCTATGAAACAACGAAGTATATAACCGATCAGCTTCCATGCTGGTTAACGTATACGAATGAACATACGCATCAGTTGATTGACAATAATCTTCATCGTTCACCGATGTATTCCGGAATGATTAAAGGAACTGGTCCGCGTTATTGTCCATCGATTGAAGATAAAGTCGTGCGATTTAACGATAAGCCACGCCACCAAATTTTCCTTGAGCCGGAGGGCCGAAATACCCAGGAGGTTTATGTACAAGGCTTATCAACGAGTCTGCCTGAGGACGTACAGCAGCAAATTCTAAAAACCATCCCTGGGCTTGAAAACGTGCAAATGATGAGATCCGGCTATGCGATTGAATATGATGCCATCGTGCCGACTCAACTATGGCCGACACTTGAAACAAAAGTCGTGCAAAACTTATATACCGCAGGGCAAATTAACGGGACATCAGGATACGAAGAAGCGGCAGGCCAGGGCTTAATGGCCGGAATTAATGCAGGATTAAATTCGCTTGGCCGAGAGCAGTTAGTATTAAGTCGTTCCGATGCCTATATTGGGGTATTAATCGATGATTTGATTACCAAAGGAACAAATGAACCTTACCGTTTACTAACATCTAGAGCTGAATATCGTTTGCTGCTAAGACATGATAATGCTGATTTACGATTAACGGAAATTGGTCATCGAATTGGGTTAATCCGAGATGAACGGTATGAAGCCTTTTTAGTGAAAAAGGACGCAATTGAAACGGAAAAGCAAAGATTACGTTCGATTATTTTGAAGCCGACTGCTGAAGTGCAAGAACTAATTAGGAGCATTGGCGGCAGTGAACTAAAGGATGGAATCCGCGCCTCTGATTTGTTAAAGCGGCCGGAGATGACCTATGCCTTGTTAGAGACCTTAACGCAATCGGAGTCTCTGCTTGATGAAGAAACAAAAGAACAAGTGGAAATTCAGATTAAATACGAGGGCTATATTGAAAAATCACTGCAGCAGGTTGACCGCTTAAAGAAAATGGAGAATAAGAAAATTCCTGATAATATCGATTACGATGCCATTACAGGGCTGGCAACAGAAGCAAGACAAAAACTGAAGCAAATCAAGCCGTTATCACTTGCCCAGGCCTCCCGTATTTCCGGGGTAAACCCTGCAGATATATCCATTCTGCTTGTCTATCTTGAGCAAGGCCGAGTTGCGAGAATTATTAATGAGTAAGAAAAGCGGAAGCGCCTAGGCGTTGCCGCTAGACAGTGAGGAAGATTTATGAACATAGGACAATTTAAAGAAAGTCTTCAGGAAAAGGGTATCACCCTTACTGACAGGCAGCTTGACCAGTTTGAAAAGTACTATGAGACCTTGGTGGAATGGAACGAAAAAATGAATTTAACGGCTATCACCGATAAGGAAGACGTTTATTTAAAGCATTTTTATGATTCCATTACCTCATCGTTTTATTTTGACTTTTCCAAGTCCTTTCATCTTTGTGATGTCGGAGCGGGTGCCGGATTCCCGAGTATACCGTTAAAAATCGCTTTCCCTCAAATCGAGGTAACGATTGTGGATTCGTTAAATAAGCGCATTTCCTTTTTAAATCATCTTGCAAACGTATTGGGTTTGGAAAATGTTCACTTTGTCCATGACCGCGCGGAAACCTTCGGGGTAAATCCAGAATATCGCGAGAATTTTGATGTTGTGACAGCAAGAGCCGTTGCCAGAATGTCTGTCTTGAGTGAATTTTGCCTGCCACTAGTCAAAGTAGGCGGCAGCTTTATAGCAATGAAGGCGGCATCTGCCAAGGATGAATTGGAAGTGGGTCAAAAGGCGATCACTACTCTCGGCGGGAAGCTTGAAAAAATGTTTACCTTTACCTTACCGTTAGAAGAAAGTGAACGAAGCATTTTAATTATAAAAAAAGAAAAACAAACGCCGAAGAAATATCCGCGAAAACCGGGAACACCAAGTAAGGCACCAATCGAATAAGGAACACTAGCAATTTTTGTGAATGTTGCCTCATTAGGCAGGAAGAAATTATTCGTTTATAGAATTAGTAATAGGGAGTTTCGTAAAGGTGGTGTTGGGGATGAAGAATTCAATTACACGCTTTTTTGGCTTTGGCGATAAAGGAGAACAAGAGGTTGCGGTTGACCTTGAACAGGAAATAGAAGTGGTAAGAAACGAGGAAATTAAAAAAATACCGATCGACCAGATTGTTCCAAACCGTTTTCAGCCACGAACAGTATTTGATGAAGATAAGATTGAAGAGCTATCACGAACGATTCACATACATGGTATCATTCAACCGATTGTTGTGAGGGAATTTGCAATTGACCAATATGAAATTATCGCCGGTGAGCGCCGCTGGCGAGCTATGAAAAAACTTGGCTGGGCAGAAGCGCCGGCCATCGTGAAAAATTTTACCGATACCGAAACAGCCTCGGTTGCTTTAATTGAGAATCTGCAGCGGGAAGAGCTATCACCAATTGAAGAAGCAATTGCCTACGGAAAATTGCTTGAGTTGCACAACTTAACGCAAGAGGCATTAGCACAGCGTCTTGGTAAAGGACAGTCAACCGTCGCTAATAAGCTGCGCCTGCTTAAATTGCCACAGCCAGTTCAGGAAGCTTTATTAAATAAAATTATTACTGAACGTCATGCACGTGCACTAATTCCTCTAAAGGACCCAGAGAAACAAGTAACCTTAATGGCAGAGGTTATTGAAAAGAACCTGAATGTTAAGCAGACCGAAGATCGAGTAGTCAGGCTGCTCGAACAGAAAAATGAAAAGCCAAAGCCTAAACGTAAGGCTTTTAGTAAAGATATGAGGATTGCTGTCAATACGATTCGCCAGTCTCTTACAATGGTATCGGACAGTGGTATTAATCTTGACGCAGAAGAAGAAGAATTTGACGAATTTTACCAATTCACAATTCGGATACCTAAGAAAAAATAAATAGAATTTGGAAGAACCAGACAATTTATTTGTTTGGTTCTTCTTTTTTGAAAGGCTTGTTAAAGGTCAGTATTGTTTTTCCACCTTGTTGATTGGAGCGGAGGGCACTCGACTCCTGCGGGATAGAGAGGTCACTGGAGACCCCACAGGCGCCAAAGCGCCGAGGAGGCTCCAGGACCTCCCCGCGGAAAGCGAGTGCCCGGAGCGGAAATCAACAACCAAATTTAACACAGCCCTTTGGAAAAATTAACTGACTGGAATATTTTTTGAAAAAAAACTACAACCTATCAAATTCATGATAAAATAATAGAATGGAATTTTACTTTCCCTCCTTATATAGGGGATAATGGCTATAGAAAGATAGAATGAAAGAATATTATTTTTAAAGAAATAAAGGGTAGGTGACATCGTGGGCAAAGTTCTTGCAATCGCGAATCAAAAAGGTGGAGTCGGCAAAACGACTACCTCTGTCAACCTAGGTGCCTGCTTAGCATATATAGGGAAACGTGTCTTATTAGTAGACATTGACCCGCAGGGAAATGCAACAAGCGGGATTGGAATTGAAAAGGCAGAAGTGGACCAGTGTATATATGATGTTTTAGTAGATGATGTCGAGGCAAAAGACGTTATTAAGCCATCATCGGTTGAAAATTTATATGCTCTTCCAGCAACGATTCAACTAGCTGGGGCAGAAATTGAACTTGTTCCGACGATATCTAGAGAGGTTCGTTTAAAACGTGCTCTTGGCGAAGTGAAAGATCAATTTGATTATATTATTATCGACTGTCCGCCATCTTTGGGCTTGTTAACGATTAATGCCTTAACGGCTTCTGATGCCGTTTTAATTCCTGTACAGTGCGAATATTATGCACTTGAGGGCCTAAGTCAGTTATTAAATACCGTTAGATTAGTGCAGAAGCATTTAAATCAAGATTTAAAAATTGAAGGCGTATTATTAACCATGCTCGATGCAAGAACCAATCTTGGCATTCAAGTCATAGAAGAAGTAAAAAAATACTTTCAAGATAAGGTTTATAAAACCATTATTCCAAGAAATGTGCGTCTAAGTGAAGCTCCAAGTCATGGGGAACCGATTATTACCTATGATGCAAAATCCCGGGGAGCGGAAGTGTATTTAGATTTAGCGAAGGAAGTGGTCTCAAATGGCTAAAGGTTTAGGAAAAGGCCTAAATGCATTTTTTGCGGATGCTGGTAAGGAAGAAACAGTCCAAGAAATTAAACTTAAGGAACTCCGACCGAATCCCTATCAGCCACGTAAAACCTTCCTGCAAGAGACAATCGATGAATTAAAAGAGTCGATTTTAGAACATGGAATCTTACAACCGCTTGTTGTCAGGAAAACGATTAAAGGCTATGAAATTGTTGTGGGTGAACGCCGTTTCCGGGCTGCAAAAGCAGCAAAGCTTGAAACGATTCCGGCTGTAGTCAGGGAGCTTACCGAGCAGCAAATGATGGAATTAGCGGTACTCGAAAATCTACAACGAGAAGACTTAAATCCAATTGAAGAGGGACTAGCCTACCAAACGTTAATGGAAAAGCTGAAGTTGACACAGGAAGAGGTAGCAAAGCGTTTAGGTAAAAGCCGCCCGCATGTCGCCAACCACATCCGCCTGCTGTCCCTCCCTCCGCAAATACAAGAGTTGATATCAACTGGAAAAATATCGATGGGTCATGGCCGTGCTTTACTAGGGCTCAGACAAAAAGCTAAATTGTCTGTTTTAGTAGAGAAAGTCATTCAAGAAGCCTTAAATGTCCGCCAGTTGGAAAAATTAATTCAACAAATAAATGAAAATGTTTCACGTGAAACAAAAAAGCCAGAGAAGAAAAAAGATGTCTTCATCCAAGAACGTGAGCATACATTGCGTGAGCGGTTTGGAACGACGGTGAATATTAAGCAGAACAAAAATAAAGGGAAAATTGAAATTGAATTTTTCTCGCAGGAAGACCTTGAACGGATCCTGGAAATGCTTGGACAAGAAGAAAACCTTTAGACCATCCTCACGATGGTTTATTTTTTTATTCTAATATGGTAGTTTAGTAATATTATTATTTCGAAAGGCGAAGCAAAGGTGAATACACGATGTTTTTACTAGGTACACTTGTTAACGGGTTATTAATTATTGTTGGGACGCTGTGTGGGAAGCTGCTAAACAGAATTCCTGAAAGTATGAAAGTAACGGTTATGTTTGCAATCGGGCTATCTGTCATGGTTTTAGGCTTGCAAATGGGTCTAAAAAGTGAAAATTTCTTAATTGTGATTATTAGTTTAGTAGTCGGTGCTGTAATTGGAGAGTTATTAAAGCTCGAGGATAAATTAAATGATTTAGGCGGTTGGCTGGAAAAAAAGGTTGGCTCGAATGGAAAAGGCAGTATTTCGGAAGGATTTGTCACAGCGACGCTCATCTTTGTGATTGGGGCGATGGCGATTATTGGTGCCCTGGATAGCGGCATTCGCGGTGATCATGATGTTTTGTACACGAAATCCTTGATTGACGGATTTACTGCTTTAATCTTAACGACGACTCTAGGGATTGGTGTTATTTTTTCAGCTATTCCGGTGGTTCTTTACGAGGGTTTGATTGCTTTATTTGCGACCCAGATTGACCGGTTTGTCCCCCAAGCCTTAATGGACCAATTTATCGTGGAAATGACAGCAACGGGCGGGATTATGATTTTTGCGATTGGTCTTAATCTTACAGGGATGGTCAAAATCAAGGTTGCGAACCTCCTCCCTGGAATTGTTGTTACGGGGATGATCGTTACCATTCCATATATTTATCATTGGCTTTTACAATAAACAGCATCAAAAAAGAGCAGACATTTTTTTCTGCTCTTTTTAATTTGTTTGCTCTTCATCTAACCATTTTAAGTCGTTCCAGCGCTGCTTTGGATAAAGAAGACTGGCCTCATAAATCCCGCTCGCAATTGTTTTCGCCATTTTCATAACAAGATTTAGGCGGGTATTTTGTAATACGAAAAATTCCATAAATCCACTTACATTGACTATGCCTGTGATATGTATATCACCTACGGCAGGAAGTTCTTTGTTGACGCCAGCTCCTGGTTTAACTGGTCCATTACCAAGTTGAATTACACCCACATTTTTCATTCGTCCTAAACAGGCATCAATTCCAATGATAAACGGATCAACATGCTTGATATGGATTTCCTGCAGCTTTTCTGCTAAATTCACTGCATGGATTGGCTCATCTAAAGTGCCGTACACATAAAAGGATTTGAGGTTTTTTTCTTCGAGCAAGCTCCCAACAAGTGGTCCTAATGAATCACCGGTGGAGCGGTCAGTCCCAATACAAACAATTACAATCGGGCGGCTTGTCACTTTCGGAATAATGGTCAGCAATTCCTCTGCTAAGCTTTCGGACGCCAGATCATCATCATGATTGATGCGGGTCTTGACCCTCCTGTCAAAAAAACTTGATTTTAGATTCATTAATTCCACTCCCCACTCTAGGTTTTATTAGTATACGGAAAATTCAGTAAATCTATACATGAAGTGGATAGAAAAAGAAAAAATCATAATGCTACAAAGTAAGTAGAAAAATTGTTATGATAAAATTTGATTTATTAAGGCTGTTTTGAGGAGGCAGTAAAAAATGAGTCTGACTGAAAAAGGCATGCAAAAGCTAATCACTAAATTTCAAAATGAAGATACATGGCTAAACCTTGGAGAAGGAATATTAAAAATTATTGCTATCATTGTGATGGCCAATATTTTAATCCGGATTGGTAAATTAGCAATCCATAATATTTTTAAAATCAGAAACCTCTCTCCGCTTAACACATCCGAGCGGCGCGAAGAAACACTTGCGAAGCTTTTGGATAATATCCTTTCATATGTTGTTTATTTTATTGCGTTTATGATGATTCTTTCTGTTTTAACGATTGATGTGAAAGCATTGCTAGCCGGGGCAGGAATTGTCGGCTTAGCTGTCGGGTTTGGAGCTCAAAGCTTGGTTAAAGATGTAATTACCGGCTTTTTTATCATTTTTGAGGATCAATTTTCCGTCGGCGACCATGTTCGCATTGGCCCGTTTGAAGGGACCGTCCAAACAATTGGGCTAAGAACAACCAAATTAAAAAGTTGGACAGGGGAAGTCCATATTCTGCCTAATGGGAGTATAATTGAAGTAACAAACTTCTCGCTTAATAATAGTCTGGCGATTATCGATGTTGGCATTGCGTATGAGGAAAATATTGATAAGGCTGAAAAGGTTATTAAAGATCTGCTCGAAAAAATGCCAGAGCAGTATGTGGAATTGGTGAAGGTTCCTGAGTATTTAGGTATTCAAAGTTTTGGCCCTTCCGAGGTAGTCATTAGGATTGTGGCGGAAACATTGCCAATGCAGCATACTGCTGTTTCGAGAAAAATAAGAAAAGATATCAAACTTCAACTAGATGCGAACGGCATTGAAATTCCATATCCACGAATGGTTATGTATTCAAAGGATTCAGGTAACGTAAAAGAACCTAGTGTTTAAAGGAAGGTGAGTTTGATGGAGGAAAAGGAATATGCTTTAAATGATGTTGTCGAAATGAAGAAACAACATCCGTGCGGGGCAAACCGCTGGAAAATTATTCGCATGGGAATGGACGTTCGAATTAAATGTGAAGGCTGCGGTCACAGCGTCCTTATTCCGAGAAAAGAGTTTTCAAGAAAAATGAAGAAAATTTTGGTTAAGCATGAAGAGTAATTTTTTCATGCTTCTTTTTTTGTAATGCTGTATTATTTTTTATAAGAAATAGTAGAAATTTGGGGGTGGGGAAATTGGCTAAGATTCTGCAGGCGGCCTGTCCATTAAATTGCTGGGATAGCTGCGGATTTCATGTAACAGTCGAAAATAATAAGGTGATCAAAGTCGACGGCGATCCATCCCATCCGATTACAAAAGGGAAAATCTGCGGCAGGGGTCGTCAATTGGAAACGAGAACAAACTCAACAGACCGATTATTGTATCCGTTGAAAAAAATAAACGGCAAATTTGAACAAATATCCTGGGAGCAGGCGCTCGATGAAATCTCTGCAAAATTAACTGAAATAAAAGAACAATACGGGTCCACGGCGGTTCTGCATAGTCATGATTATGCGAATAACGGGATGTTGAAAAACCTAGATCAGCGTTTCTTTAATGCCTTTGGTGGTGTAACAGAGCTTTATGGCTCGCTTTGCTGGGGTGCGGGGATTGAAGCACAGAAATGGGATTTCGGTAATGCGTTTAGTCATGAACCGAATGATATTTTTAACAGCAAAAATATTATAATATGGGGAAGAAATGTAGCTCGGACGAACATGCATTTTTACGAACAATTATTGGAAGCCAAAAAGCGCGGCGCTTCTCTATATGTGATCGACCCACTCTTCAATGCAACCGCGAAAATAGCGGATGAATACATTACGATTAAGCCTGGTATGGATGGAGTATTGGCTGCCGGAATTATGAAAGAAATGCTTCGTTTAGGATTAGAAGATCGAGCGTTTATCCAACAACATTCATACGGCTTTACAGATCTAGAGAAACTTCTTAATGGCATTTCCCTAGAAAAAATTTGTGAAATGACAGAAATCCCAATGGAAACCATTACTCGGCTAGCGAGGATTTATGGAGATAAACCTACTTCAACCTATATGGGGTTAGGCTTGCAGCGCTATCGAAATGGCGGGAATACGATCCGCCTAATCGATGCGCTTGTCGCTGTCAGTGGAAATATAGGAATTGCCGGCGGCGGGGCGAATTATGCCAATCTTCAAGTAGGACAAAGCTTTGCCTTTGAGGAGTTAACCCTTGCCGACCGCAAACAGACGCATAGGCAATTTTCAATTATGAAACAGGCGGAAGAAGTGCTTCGTGCCACCAATCCGGAAATTCAGATGATTATCGTCACATGTGGGAATCCGTTGACGCAGGTGCCTGACACCCATGTGGTGGATAAGGCCTTCTCTTCTGTACAGACACTTGTGGTCATCGAACAATATATGACCGATACAGCAAGAATGGCAGATTATGTATTGCCAACCACGACAGCTTTTGAAGAAGAGGATTTTTATTACTCTTCAATGTATCATCATTATGTGAATTATGGTCCAAAGCTTGTTGAGGCCCCTGGTGATGCAAAGTCTGATTTATGGATTTGGACGCAATTGGCAGAAAGGCTTGGATTTGGTGGGGAATTTGCTTTTTCAAGAGATCAGTTCCTTGAAATGACATTGAGACCATTAGCAAAGTCCGGTATTACTCTTGAAAAATTAAAAGAGCAGCATACCGTGGAATTGCCTGTTGCAGCTATTCCTTGGCACGACCGGAAATTTAAAACCCCTAGTGGTAAATATGAGTTTACGGCTATGGATAAAGGTGATGGCGGACTATTAAAATTAGCCGTTCCTGATGAATCCAAATGGGTAAATCCTGAGTTGGCGGAAAAGTTTCCATATCATCTGCTGACGATTCACCCGATGCGCTCAAATCATTCTCAAAACTATCACCTTCTAACTCCGAAACCGAAGTTAAAGGTTGAGATTGCTAAAAATATTGCTGATGATTTGGCATTACACAATGGTGATTATGTGAGAGTTTGGAATGACCGAGGCGAAGTAAAAGGTCAAATTTCAATTTTAACCAATGCCCACCCTAATACGATTAATATCGATGAAGGGATTTGGCAGGAATTTGGCGGGTCGGTCAATAACTTAACTTCGAGCAGAGAATCTGATAATGGGCTTGGAAGCACATTATACGATTGTTTAGTTAATCTTAATAAAATAAACTAACTGCCGCCTAAAAAGCGGCAGTTGTCTTTTTTTATTGGAATGCCTATAATTGTGAAAGGCTTGTCTATTTCAAACTAAGAATTAAGTTTTTACAAATAGATTTATTTTTCTAGAGGAGTGAAACATGAATGGCTTTAACAGCTGGTATTGTAGGTCTGCCGAACGTTGGTAAGTCTACGTTATTTAATGCAATTACCCAAGCAGGTGCGGAATCTGCAAACTATCCATTCTGTACGATTGATCCAAACGTTGGAATTGTAGAAGTGCCAGATTACCGATTACAAAAATTAACCGAGCTTGTTCAACCTAAAAAGACCGTTCCAACGGCATTTGAATTTACCGATATTGCCGGAATTGTAAAAGGGGCAAGTAAAGGTGAAGGGCTAGGAAACAAGTTCCTTTCCCACATTCGTCAAGTGGATGCCATTTGCCAAGTAGTCCGCTGCTTTGCAGATGAAAACATTACCCACGTATCGGGGAAAGTGGATCCAATCGATGATATCGAAACGATTAACTTAGAGTTAATCCTAGCTGATATGGAATCTGTTGAAAAGCGAATTGGACGTGTGGAAAAATTAGCGAAGCAAAAAGATAAAGAAGCAGCGGCTGAATTTGAAGTCCTTGCAATGCTGCGCGATGCTTTTGAAGCAGAAAAACCTGCTCGTACCGTAGACTTTACAGAAGAACAAATGAAATTAGTAAAAGGATTGCATCTATTAACGATCAAGCCAGTCCTTTATGTAGCGAACGTGAGCGAGGATGATATTGCTGATCCTTCAGAAAATGAATATGTTCAAAAGGTTCGGGAATTCGCTAAGGCTGACAATGCAGAAGTGATCGTAATCTGTGCAAAAATCGAAGAGGAAATCGCGGAATTAGAAGGTGAAGAAAAAGCCATGTTCCTTTCAGAACTTGGCATCGAGGAATCTGGACTTGACCAATTAATCCGTGCCGCCTATAGCTTGCTAGGGTTAGCTACTTATTTCACGGCAGGGGTTCAGGAAGTTCGTGCTTGGACGTTTAGAAACGGCATGAAAGCACCGCAATGTGCGGGAATCATTCACTCTGATTTTGAGCGCGGCTTTATCCGTGCTGAGACAGTGTCCTTTAATGATTTATTAGCAGCCGGCAGTCATAATGCGGCGAAAGAAGCAGGTAAAGTTCGCTTAGAGGGTAAAGAATATATCGTGAAAGATGGAGATGTTATCCACTTCCGCTTTAATGTTTAATCAAAAGGCTATATTAAATTCTTATGGTACCCTGTTGATTGGAGCGGAAGGCAGCGAAGACTCCTCGAAAATGCTATCGCATTTCCTTCGTGCGTGGGCGGATTCGAGGAAGTAAATCAATGTCCTGCGGGAGTACGGGGCTGGGGAGACCCCACAGAAGCGAAGCTCCGAGGAGGCTCCCCGGCACGCCCGCGGAAAGCGAAGCCGCCTGGAGTGGAAATCAACAGGCTAGGTAACAAAGCCATAACATAAGGCTCTGCACAATTTGCAGAGCTTTTTACTTTTAAAATGGCATTCGTGTGAATGATATTGCTTTTAAACTTTGTCTGTGCTATAATTTCAACTTGTGAGTAATGAATAATTGCTCCTTGCCCATTCGGGCCGTTTAGACCAAAAGGAGGTGACTGTGATGAATAAGTACGAAATCATGTACATCATCCGCCCAAATATTGAAGATGAATCAAAAAAGGCTCTAGTTGAGCGTTTTAACACAATTCTTCTTGATAACGGTGCGGAAACTGCTGAAACTAAGGATTGGGGTAAGCGCCGTCTAGCTTACGAAATCAACGATTTCCGTGACGGATACTACCAAATCGCTAAAACTACATCTTCAGCTGCTGCAGTACAAGAATTTTCTCGTCTTGCAAAAATCAGCGAAGATATCATTCGCCATATCGTAATTAAAGAAGAAGAATAAGATTAATATATATTTTTTGGTAAAATTGTTCCACGTGGAACAATTTGTCAAAAGAAAAGGAGTTGATTCTGATGATGAATCGTGTCGTGCTTGTTGGCCGTTTAACAAAAGATCCTGATTTGCGTTATACACCAAATGGGGTTCCTGTTGCTACCTTTACTCTAGCAGTTAATCGTCCATTTTCTAGTCAGTCAGGTGAGCGTGAAGCAGACTTTATTAACTGTGTCGTTTGGCGTAAACCGGCTGAAAATGTGGCGAACTTCTTGAAAAAGGGCAGTCTTGCAGGTGTTGATGGCCGCATTCAAACCCGCAACTATGAAGGACAAGATGGTAAACGTGTATACGTTACAGAGGTTCAAGCAGAAAGTGTTCAATTTCTAGAGCCTAAGTCTACTTCTGGCGGCGGTGGCGGTGGAAGAAGCAACGATTATTACGGTGCTCCTCCTATGGAACCTCAAGGTAATTCATATGGCAGCAGCAATCAGAATCAACAACGCCCGAACCAAAATCAAAATAAAGGTTTTACTCGTATGGATGAAGATCCATTCGCAGGAAATGGACAAATTGACATCTCTGATGACGATCTTCCATTTTAACCAAACCTTTCTGAACGTTACTATATAAAAAATAATAAAGGAGGGAATTTTCATGGCAGGAGGACGTAAAGGCGGTCGCGCAAAGCGTCGTAAAGTGTGCTATTTCACAGCAAATGGCATCTCTCGCATCGATTACAAAGATGTGGATTTACTTAAAAAATTCATCTCTGAGCGTGGAAAGATTTTACCACGTCGTGTAACTGGTACAAGCGCTAAATACCAACGTAAACTAACAGTTGCAATCAAACGTGCACGTCAAATGGCATTATTACCATTCGTTGCAGGTGAATAATATTTTAAAGCAGCAGGGGTTAACCCTTGCTGCTTTTTTATTTAGTTGAATAACAACAAATATCTAGCTAAAATAAAGAGATAGGTTTCCAGAAAGTTTAGGGGTGAAGTGGTGAGAAATGTACGCAAACTAACAGAAGGAGCCATTCTTTTAGCGGCCTTTACTGTTCTTTTAATCTTAACAATCTATGTGCCATTCCTTAATTCGATTTTAATTTTTGTTTTGCCGCTCCCATTTCTCATGTTTTCCGCCAAAAGCACTATGAAAAATATCGCAGCCTTTTTCTTAGCTGCTTTATTTATTTCCTATATTGCGGGCTCGTTTATGGGGTTGGGATTGATGCTTCTTTTTGGAGCGACGGGTGTTGTCATTGGATATTCGCTACAAGTCAATAAAAGCCGCACAGCGATTTTAATATCAAGCACACTCACGTTTATGGCCGGATTAGTTGTTTTCTATGTTATACTCAATGCGTTCTTAAAAATTGATATTATGGACAAGTTTAATGTTGCGTTCAAGATGTCAAGTAAAGACAGAAAAATGTTGGACACACTGGTGCCATATTTTCTGGTCATGTGTTCTATCATTTATACTTATATTATCCAGTGGGTGTGTTTACCGATTGCCAAGAAATTTGGCGTAAAGGTTCAACCATGGGAAAGTTTCCGAAATCTCTCTCTTCCAAGAAGCCTCTTATGGTACTATTTAATTTCCATTGGATTGAATTTGGTGATGCATCCAAAAGAGGGAACATACGTATATACGGCTTTAATTAATCTAAGGTACATATTAGAAATGTTTTTGTTTTTTCAGGGACTTGCCTTTTTAGTCTATATTCTTCAGCAAAGGTCAGTTGCTAAGGGACTCGTTGTCCTCGCAGCAATTCTCACTTTCATGATACCAACTTTTCATTATATAATAATGTTATTGGGTATAACGGATATAGGATTTGATTTTAGAAAACGTTTTGCCAAAAAAGAGTAAGACTTGAGTTTAGGAGCTGAAATAATGCCTGCATTTTTAGAAAAGCGATCGATTCGTTACCCTTTTTACGGGTTAATAGGCGTTACAGTGGTACTGCTCATTGTCCTGTCCTTATATAATTGGATTTTAAGCGTGGCAGGTCTTTTATTAATGTTTTTTCCGCTCTACTATATGTTTGTTATTGAACGGCGGCAAAGAAAGGAAATGGAAGAGTATATCTCTACCCTTTCCTACCGGGTAAAGAAAGTCGGCGAAGAAGCATTAATGGAGATGCCGATAGGAATTATGCTTATTAATGATGAGTATTATATCGAGTGGACAAATCCTTATCTTACTTCCTGCTTTGATGAAGACACTCTTGTAGGTAGATCGCTTTATGATGTGGCCGATACCCTGATTCCATTAATAAAACAGGAAGTAGAAACAGAAATTATTACTCTTCATAACCGAAAATTCCGTGTGATTCACAAGCGTGAAGAACGCCTTTTATACTTCTTTGATGTTACCGAGCAAACAGAAATCGAGAAAAAGTATCAGGATGACAGGACTGTCATAGCCACCATTTTTTTAGATAATTATGATGACCTAACGCAAGGCATGGATGATCAGATGCGCGGGAGCATCAATAATTTAGTCACATCTATCCTAAATAAGTGGGCTCAAGATAATGGGATTTACCTGAAGCGCGTTTCTTCTGAACGTTTTATTGCTGTTTTTAGCGAAAGAATTCTTCATATTCTTGAAAAAGGAAAGTTTATGATATTGGATGAGGTTCGAGAAATGACCTCCAAACAAAATGTTTCCTTCACCTTAAGCATTGGCGTTGGTACGGGCGTCGCCTCTTTGCCGGAACTTGGAGCACTGGCGCAATCGAGCCTAGATTTAGCACTTGGCAGGGGAGGAGATCAGGTAGCCATCAAGCTTGCAAACGGTAAGGTGAAATTCTTTGGGGGAAAGACCAATCCAATTGAAAAACGTACAAGGGTCAGGGCTCGGGTTATTTCCCACGCCTTAAAGGATTTAATTACCGCGAGCGACAAGGTCATTATTATGGGACACAAAAATCCAGATATGGACTCTATCGGTTCGAGTATTGGAATTTATAAAGTGGCGCAGATGAATCAAAAGGAAGCCTATATCGTCTTAAATACGATGGAAATGGACAACGGCGTCGGGCGCCTGATGAATGAAATTCGGAACCAAGAGCAATTATTCTCTCACTTCATTGGATCAGAAGAAGCACTTGAAATTGCCACAGATAAAACATTACTCGTTGTCGTCGATACCCATAAACCATCTTTGGTGATGGAGGAAAGGCTGTTAAACAAAATTGATAATGTTGTCGTGATCGACCACCATCGCCGCGGTGAAGATTTCATTTCCAATCCATTATTGGTATATATGGAACCATATGCCTCCTCTACCGCGGAGCTCGTGACAGAATTCTTGGAATATCAGCCAAAGCGTGGGAAAATTGAGATGATCGAAGCAACAGCGCTGTTAGCGGGAATTATTGTTGATACCAAAAGCTTTACGTTACGAACTGGCTCACGGACGTTTGATGCTGCCTCTTATCTAAGGGCACACGGGGCTGACACCATCCTTGTCCAGAAGTTTTTGAAAGAGAATGTGGATACATATATCAAAAGGTCAAAGCTTATTGAATCCGTCTCCTTTTATCGTGAAGGGATAGCAATTGCCAAAGGAAATGAAATCGAACTTTATGACCAAGTGATTATTGCCCAAGCCGCCGATACTTTATTGACCATGGATGGTGTAATGGCGTCGTTTGTTATCTCAAAACGAACAGAAGGCGTAATTGGAATTAGTGCAAGGTCGTTAGGAAACATCAATGTTCAAGTCATCATGGAAAGCTTAAAAGGTGGCGGTCACCTCACCAATGCTGCTACCCAGCTGGCGGGTTTAACCATCGAGGAAACAGAAAGCAAATTAAAGCTGGCGATTGATGAATATTTCGAGGGAGGAAAAAAAGAATGAAAGTAATTTTTTTAAAAGATGTTAAGGGAAAAGGGAAAAAAGGTGAAGTAAAAAATGTAGCTGATGGCTACGCTCATAACTTTTTAATTAAGCAGGGACTTGCTGTTGAGGCTAATAATGCTAGTATCAGTTCATTAGATGCCCAGAAGAAAAAGCAGGAAAAGGAAGCAGCTGAAGAGCTGGCTGAAGCCAAAAAACTGAAAGAACAAATTGACCAAATTACCGTTGAGTTAACAGCTAAAGCTGGTGAAGGCGGGCGATTGTTTGGTTCGATTACAACTAAGCAGGTTGCCGAAGAACTGCAAAAGAAACACGGCATTAAGATTGATAAACGGAAAATGGAATTAACAGATGCCATCCGTACCCTTGGTCACACGAAGGTTCCAGTAAAGCTTCATCACGAAGTAACAGCAACATTAACAGTGTCGGTGAAAGAAGTAAAATAAAGTTGACTGTAAAATAATTACCAGTTCAATTTCAGGATAAACATGATAGAATATAAAAAGTAATCAATGGGACGTGATCGGTTTTTTTACTGGTCACTTTTTTCTTTTTGAGATATGATTATTTTGAAATAATCCTCTTCATTAGGAGGTTCTAAATATATGAATGATGTATTAGTAGACCGTATGCCCCCGCAAAATATTGAAGCTGAACAGGCTGTATTAGGGGCTATTTTTCTTGAGCCGTCTTCTTTAACCGTGGCGTCTGAAATCTTGATACCTGAGGATTTCTATCGTGCTGCTCACCAAAAGATCTTTAATGTCATGCTCAATTTAAATGACCAAGGTAAAGCGGTTGACTTGATTACCGTTACCGAGGAATTGGCTGCAGCGAAACTAATTGAGGATATTGGCGGCGTCAGTTACTTAAGCGACCTTGCCGGAGCTGTTCCTACGGCCGCAAATATTGAGTATTATGCTAGAATCGTAGGCGAAAAGTCACTTTTAAGAAGATTAATCCGAACCGCTACGAATATTGCAACAGATGGATATTCTCGCGAAGATGAGGTCGATGCTCTTTTAAGTGAAGCAGAAAAGAGCATCATGGAAGTTGCGAATCGGAAAAATGCTGGTGCCTTCCATAATATCAAAGATGTTCTCGTTCGTACGTATGATAATATCGAAACCATGCATAACCGGGTCGGTGATATTACAGGGCTCGAGACAGGATTTGTCGATCTTGACCGTATGACAGCAGGATTCCAGCGCAATGACTTAATCATTGTCGGCGCTCGTCCATCTGTGGGTAAAACAGCGTTTGCCTTAAATATTGCGCAAAATGTGGCTAAAAAAACCGGTGAAAATATTGCGATCTTCAGTCTAGAGATGGGTGCTGAGCAGCTTGTTATGCGTCTTCTTTGTGCCGAGGGGAATATTGATGCGCAAAGGCTTCGTACAGGATCACTGACAGATGAAGACTGGGGTAAGTTGACGATGGCAATGGGAAGCTTGTCGAACACAGGGATTTACATCGATGATACCCCTGGTGTAAGAATAAGTGATATTCGTTCCAAGTGCCGTCGCTTAAAGCAGGAGCACGGTATAGGAATGATTTTGATTGACTACTTGCAGCTAATCTTAGGCAGCGGCCGCTCTGGTGAAAACCGCCAGCAGGAAGTATCGGAAATCTCCCGCTCCCTTAAGCAATTAGCTCGTGAGCTTCAAATTCCTGTTATTGCTCTTTCCCAGCTTTCCCGTGGTGTCGAGCAGCGTCAGGATAAACGGCCAATGATGTCCGATATTCGTGAATCAGGGTCTATCGAGCAGGATGCCGATATTGTTGCCTTCTTATATCGTGATGACTATTACGATAAGGAATCAGAGAATAAGAATATCATTGAAATTATTATTGCAAAACAACGTAATGGTCCAGTTGGAACGGTGTCGCTGGCGTTTGTAAAAGAATATAATAAGTTCGTTAATATTGAGACGCGCTATGATTCTCCACCAGGAGCGTAATGATAGAGTTAGCCTAATTTTTGGGCTAGCTCTTTTTATATTTTCATAGATTACTATTTATACGAACAAATTTCATATATTAATATAAAATGTTCGTGTTTTGTTTGATTTTTAGACGTGAAATTGTTAAACTATGGTGGTGTGATATTAAATAATTTATTTATGGGATATAAAAAACTTTGGAGGTGCCTTTCATGTCATCAGTAGTGGTTGTTGGTACGCAATGGGGAGACGAAGGAAAAGGGAAAATTACGGATTTTCTTTCAGAAAATGCTGAGGTCATTGCACGTTATCAAGGCGGTAATAATGCAGGCCACACGATTAAGTTCAATGGAGAAACCTACAAATTGCACTTGATTCCGTCTGGGATTTTTAATAAAGAAAAGATTAGTGTCATTGGAAATGGAATGGTTGTCGATCCGAAAGCACTCGTAAGTGAGCTTGCTTATTTACACGAAAGAGGGATTTCAACTGAAAACCTCCGAATCAGTAATCGTGCGCATGTGATCCTTCCTTACCATTTAAAATTGGATGAAGTTGAGGAAATGCGTAAGGGTGCTAACAAAATTGGAACAACTAAAAAGGGGATTGGCCCTGCTTATATGGATAAGGCTGCCCGCGTTGGTATTCGCATTGCTGATTTACTTGACCGTGAAATTTTTGAAGAAAAACTGGCGCATAATCTTGAAGAAAAGAATCGCTTATTCGAGCGCTTCTACGAAACAGAAGGCTTCAAGATTGAAGATATTCTTGATGAGTATTACGAATATGGCCAACAGATTGCTAAGTACGTTTGTGATACTTCCGTTGTTTTAAATGATGCTTTAGATGAAGGCCGCCGCGTCTTATTTGAAGGTGCTCAAGGAGTTATGCTTGATATCGACCAGGGTACATACCCATTTGTTACCTCTTCTAATCCGGTTGCTGGAGGCGTGACGATTGGTTCTGGTGTGGGCCCATCTAAAATTACTCATGTGGTTGGCGTTTGTAAGGCCTACACTTCCCGTGTAGGTGATGGCCCATTCCCGACAGAACTAGAGAATGAGATTGGTGAGCGCATCCGTGAAGTAGGCCGTGAATATGGTACAACAACAGGACGTCCGCGCCGTGTTGGCTGGTTTGACAGTGTTGTCGTCCGCCATGCCCGCCGTGTCAGCGGTTTAACCGATCTTTCGTTGAATTCAATTGATGTATTAACTGGAATTGAAACGTTAAAGATCTGTACGGCTTACCGCTATAAGGATGAAGTGATTACAGAATATCCTGCAAACCTAAAGGTGTTATCGCAATGTGAACCGATTTACGAAGAGCTGCCAGGTTGGACGGAGGATATTACCGGCGTTAAATCACTAGATGAACTGCCTGTGAATGCCCGCCACTATGTAGAACGTGTTACACAGCTGACAGGTATTCCGTTATCTACTTTCTCAGTAGGTCCGGACCGTAATCAAACAAATGTTGTTCGTAGTCCTTGGAGACAGATCTAAATTAGAATGTGGAGCCCGCTGTTTTGGCGGGCTTTTGTTTTAAATAATGGGTTTCGCAGATAAATAATGGATTTTCGCAGATAAAATGGGATCTTTCGCAGATAAACTATTGAGTTTCGCAGATAAAGTGTATTTTTCCGCAGATAAAACACTTTTTGGATACCTTTTTGAGATCTATTGATAATTTTATTGGCGAATCGTACCATGTGAGAGTCTTCATTTTTATTTATATAAACTTTTTATAAAAAAGTATTGCATAATTAGTAATGACCATGCTATTATAAAAAGCGTCGTCACAAATGAGGCATTTTGTACGATCTATTTTGTACGAGCCATTAGCTCAGTCGGTAGAGCACGATTGAATACGCTCCTCCGAATGACTTCAGGGCACACGCCGAGCTGCTGCTTGCATAAGCTTACTGAGGCGGGGGCATCCGGTAGCAATCAAAGTTTAGGAAACAATTTTTGTACGAGCCATTAGCTCAGTCGGTAGAGCATCTGACTTTTAATCAGAGGGTCGAAGGTTCGAGTCCTTCATGGCTCACCATCTTTAATATGATGGCCCCTTGGTCAAGCGGTTAAGACACCGCCCTTTCACGGCGGTAACACGGGTTCGAATCCCGTAGGGGTCATTGGCTTTTGATTGTCAGTGAGTGGCTGGCAAGGACGGTCTCCTTGCTGACAATCAATTAAATAATGGTCTGGTAGTTCAGTTGGTTAGAATGCCTGCCTGTCACGCAGGAGGTCGCGGGTTCGAGTCCCGTCCAGACCGCCACTAAAGTGGCTCAGTAGCTCAGTCGGTAGAGCAAAGGACTGAAAATCCTTGTGTCGGCGGTTCGATTCCGTCCTGAGCCATTCCAAAAAGAAGCTTGCAATCGCGCAGGCTTCTTTTTTTAACTCGATTAGTTATCCAAAATGGACATAAATCCGCCATATTTAGCTGGATTCTTAACCTCGATTATTCTTAAAACGCTTCCATTGTAAAATTATTGTAATATTTCCTCCACTATTTTACAAAACTTAATTCTAAATGTCCCCTGCTTTAATATAAGCACTTTACTACTCTAGAACTACCAAACCCCTGAATTTATAAGGAATCCTCCCTGTTTTTTTAAAAATTCCCAAAGAAAAAACGGGATAATTCGACTAGTATATTTCATAAATATGTAGGAAAATGTCAGCTATTATACATTTATGTTACATTATTAAGACTATTAATCTATTGACAAAAAGTTATGTTAAAGTAAAGAAGGTCTAAAATTCTGGAAAATTTCTTAACTAGTTTAATAGGGGTTTACCGTGGTTTAGGAGGAAAAAATGTTTTTGTTAAATACAATTTCTAAAACGAAAAGATTAATGTTAAAAACAACAATAATTACCACTTTAGCAGCATCCGTGGTTGCTTTAAGTAATGGTCCTGTCGCATTAGCGACATCATCAAATTTAACCACTGTTTATCATGTATATCTTAATGGTACTTACATTGGAAACGTCAATGATAAAGCTGTGGTAGATAGATTGGTTGATGAGAAAGTAAACGAATTTAAGAAATCCAACCAGGATTTCAATTTTATTATTGGTCAGCAGGTTGAGTACATACCAGAAGAGGTTTTCCCTTCATCTGCCAATAACCTTGACACCGTCCAAAACTTTAAAAACACGTTTGAGCTTCAAGCAGAGGCAGCAGCGATTGTCATCGATGGGAAGCCCGCCGTATATGTAGCTGATAAAAAGGCAGCTGAAGAAGTTATTACGAACTTAAAGCTACAATATGTTTCAGAAGATCAATTAAAAGAACTAGAGTCTAGGAAAGCACAAGACGCTTCGGCTCTACCACCATTAAAAGAAAATGAAACAAGGCTTTTAGATGTTCGTTTGTCTAAAAATGCTTCCATTGAAGCCGAAAATATTGCTCCAGAGAAAATTCTGTCTCCTAAGGATGCCGTTGCCTTTTTACAAAAAGGAACTTTAGAAGAAAAGAAATACGCTGTTCAAGAGGGCGATGCACTTGAATCTATTGCCCATCAATACGGCTTAAAGGTTCCAGAGCTTTTGGCTTTGAATCCAGGTTTAACAGCCGCTTCCCCTATAAAGATTGGACAGGAAATTAATATTACAGCTTTAAAGCCATATGTAGAAGTAATCGTTGAAAAGGAAGTAAACCAAAAAGAAGAACTGGCTTATTCCGATCAAGTGGTTGAAGACTCATCGATGCCAAAGGGTGAGACGAAGGAAAAACAATCAGGGCAAAACGGGTCTCGAACTGTCAATTATTTAATTTCAGAACAAAATGGTGTCGCTGTTAAGAAAACGCAAACAAGCGAACAAATTCTACAGCAGCCTGTAAATCATATTGTCGTAAGAGGAACAAAAGAAATCCCTTCCCGCGGTGAGGGCAGCTTTGCCTGGCCGACTGTAGGCGGCTATGTTTCCAGCCAAATGGGCTATCGCTGGGGTAAGATGCATAAAGGGATCGATATAGCAAGACCAAGTAACAAGACCATTAAGGCAGCTGACAACGGCGTCGTGGTTTTTGCAGGCTATGATAATGGCGGTTATGGAAATAAAGTAATCATAGACCATAAAAATGGTTTCCGTACATTGTATGGACATATGTCATCGATTAAGGTGAAAGTGGGTCAAACGGTTTCTAAAGGTACGGCGATTGGAATTATGGGTGCAACAGGCGATGCAACCGGAGTTCATCTTCATTTTGAAGTATATAAAAACGGCGGCCTGGTAAACCCGATGAACTTTTTAAGAAGATAACCAAAACAAAGTCTCTAGTTCCTGCTAGAGACTTTTCTATTTTATTGGAAAAATTACCTTTCCAATCTTGACAAATGCTACTAATAGGTGAATTTAAGCTGAAACAGTGGTAAAGTAAAATAGAATAGGTATGACTTCTAGTAGTTAATTTATGGAATAGATGAATTTTTAAAAAAGGAGAAATGGTATGGAAAAGAAAATTCTTGTTGTTGATGACGAAAAGCCAATTGCAGATATTTTGCAGTTTAATCTGAAAAAAGAAGGTTATTCTGTCTATTGTGCTTATGATGGGAATGAAGCGCTCCAATTAGTAGAAGAAATTCAGCCAGACTTAATTCTCTTAGATATTATGCTTCCACTCCGTGATGGAATGGAAGTTTGCCGAGAGATCCGTAAGAAATACGAAATGCCGATCATTATGCTGACGGCAAAGGATTCAGAAATTGATAAGGTTCTTGGCCTTGAGCTAGGTGCCGACGACTATGTGACAAAGCCTTTTAGCACTAGAGAATTAATTGCCCGTGTGAAAGCCAATTTACGTCGCCATCAGCAAATCCTGGCGCAGCCTGATGCTGAAGCCGAGACAAACGAAATTGAAATAGGCTCACTGGTGATTCACCCTGATGCCTATGTGGTTTCAAAGCGCGGTGAAACAATTGAATTAACCCACCGAGAGTTCGAGCTTCTCTATTATTTAGCCAAGCATATTGGCCAAGTTATGACCAGAGAACACCTGTTGCAAACTGTGTGGGGTTATGATTATTACGGAGATGTGCGGACTGTGGATGTGACCGTAAGACGTCTGCGTGAAAAAATAGAGGATAGTCCTAGCCATCCAACTTGGATTGTTACGCGCCGTGGTGTTGGCTATTATTTGCGTAATCCTGAACAGGAGTAATCCAAGTGATGAGAAAGGTTGGATTCTTCCGCTCCATACACGTAAAATTTGTAATCATCTATGTCCTCCTAATATTAGTGGCGATGCAAATTATCGGCGTCTATTTTGTCAGGCAGCTGGAAGAAACATTGCGAACAAACTTCCAAACCTCTTTAAAAGAACGTGTTAATTTGCTGGGCTATAATATCGTTCAGGAAATGGAAAAGGAAAGAACTAATGAAGACCCGGTCCTCGAGGATGATATTAAAAAGACCCTCAAGGATTTTGTCACTGGAGATATTTTAGAAGTTCAGGTGATTGAAAATGGCTCACTAAAAATCCTTGGAGCTTCCCCCTCCAGCAGTCAGGGGGTTGTGGGTCAAAGGACGACAGTGCTTCAGGTGAAACAGTCCATGACATTGGAAGTAGATCAAAGCGCCATCAAAATCGACCGGAAAAACGGTTATCGGATTTGGGTCCTCTCCACCCCAATTAAATCGGGGAAAAAAGTCATTGGCGCGATTTATCTTGTTGCCAAAATTGAAAATGTATTTGAACAAATGAAAACCATTAATGGGATCTTTGCAACAGGGACAGCCATTGCCCTATCCATTACAGCACTTCTAGGGATATTATTAGCCCAAACCATTACGAGGCCGATTGCTGATATGAAGAAACAAGCATTAGCAATGGCAAAGGGGAACTTCTCGCGAAAAGTTAAAGTGTACGGGTATGATGAAATTGGCACCCTGGCGATTACCTTTAACAATTTAACGAAAAAGCTTCAGGAAGCCCAAGCCATGACGGAAGGCGAACGAAGAAAACTGTCCTCTGTCTTGTCATATATGACGGATGGTGTAATAGCTACAGACCGCAAAGGGCGCGTTATTTTAATCAATGAACCTGCTGCTGAGATGCTGAATGTTTCACGTGAAACAGTGCTGTCCCAGCCAATCGTGGAGTTATTAGATTTGGACGATGCGAATACCTTTGAGGATCTATTGGAAGAAAAGGATTCGTTAATCCTCGATTATAGTACGAAAAAGAAACGTTATATTCTCCGCGCCAATTTTTCCGTTATTCAAAAAGAAACCGGCTTTGTCAACGGGCTAATTGCGGTTCTTCACGATATTACCGAACAGGAAAAAATTGATGAAGAACGACGCGAGTTTGTTGCCAATGTTTCACATGAACTACGAACTCCTTTGACAACGATGAGGAGTTATCTAGAGGCTCTTGCAGACGGAGCCTGGCAGGATGAGGAAATCGCATCGAACTTTTTAGAAGTGACACAAACAGAAACTGAAAGAATGATTCGTCTTGTCAATGACCTCCTTCAGCTTTCTAAAATGGATAGCACGGATTACAAGCTTACTAAGGAATGGGTCAATTTTGTTGCGTTCTATCATCGCATCATCGACCGGTTTGAAATGTCGAAGGAGCAAAACGTTACCTTTAAACGAATGCTGCCAGAAGACGCCATCTTTGTTGAGGTGGATGAGGATAAGATGACACAGGTTTTATACAATATTATTTCTAATGCCTTGAAGTATTCCCCGGAAGGCGGGCTTGTCACCTTCTCGATTAAAGAGGAGGAAGAAAGAATCATCGTCAGTGTATCCGATCAAGGGATGGGAATACCGAAAGAGAATATTGGAAAGATATTTGACCGTTTCTACCGAGTGGATAAAGCAAGAACCCGGAAATTAGGCGGTACGGGACTGGGCCTTGCCATAGCCAAAGAAATGGTGAATGCTCATGGCGGATCAATTTGGGCAACAAGTAAAGAAGGAAAAGGAACTGTCATTTCTTTTTCCCTGCCGTACGAGCGTTCTGAAGAGGATGAATGGTCATGAGATACGAAAATATTAAATCAGTGATTTTAACGATATTAGTATTGGTTAGTATTCTTTTAACATGGAATCTTTGGACATACCAGCCCAATTACGACTTGATGGAAAAAAATAATTATGTTGAAGAAGTTACCGTAAGTGAAAAACAAGAGGTAAAAAAAATTGTCAGACCTGACCAAGTCTTTTTCCATGTCAAAGGTGAACATTATGGAATCAATAATTCCGGTGAAATAGACAAAGTGATTAAGGAAATTGGGCAATGGACATTTTTTGATATAAAAAATGTGACGGACAAGTTCGAAAATATTGAGGACTTAAGTCATAGCAGCGGCAACGCTGAAATTATGTTTCCTGGTGAAATTCCGATTGAGTTATATCGCAGTGTGTTAAATATTGAAGGGAAAAAGATACCAGCCTTTAATTTTAATCGAATCATTATTAATGTTGAGAATTCAGATAAGGAAAATGGAATCGTATATTTTGTTTCTACTGAAAATCAGCAGGTTTATATTAGCCACATTTCATCAACTAATTTAAACGAGTTTAATCATGATTTTTATAAAAATGCAACAAGTTTACCGCGTTACTTTGCCTTTAAAGCGACGGATCGACGGACACTGTTCCTACCTGAAGGGATTAGGGGAATGATGAGGTATAAGTATTTGCCTAAAACCTTAAATTCCGATGAATTCAAAGAGGCGCTTTTTAGTGATCCAAGCTTTGTGCAAAAAAGCTCGATTCCAAGCGGGGAAGAGTATACGGACGATTCAAGTAAAATGAGTGTCAATTTTGAAAGCAACATCCTTCTTTATGTTAATCCGACGGTAGACGATCAATATATTGCGAATTCGTATGATTTAGTGAAACGCAGCATTGATTTTGTCAATGGACATGGCGGCTGGACGGATCCTTACCGCTTTGTTTCAAAAAGTGAGTATAAGCGTTCGGTGACCTTTAGAATGTACAGCCAGGATGGATTTCCTGTGTTTAACGACCGAGGGCTGTCGGAAATTACAGAGGTCTGGGGCCGTGATAAAATTAACAAATATAATCGCCCGAACATTGCCTTGGAACTTCCTTTAACAACAGAAATTCAGAAGATGACACTTCCCTCCGGGCATGAGGCGTTGAAATTTTTACAAGAACAAAAGAACTTTAAGCCAGAGCTTCTTGAAGACATGGTATTGGGCTATCGTATGGAAAGGGATTCGGAAGAAGATATGCTGATTCTCCTAGAACCAGCCTGGTTCTATCGTTATGATAAAACCTGGAAAGAAATTTCGATGGATGAGCTGGGGGGATTGAAGCATGGATTGGAGTAAAATAAAAACCATATTTATCTTAACGTTCTTGATCTTAGATGTTTATCTTTTATTTCAATTCATGAAAATTCGTGATGCCAATAAATATGAGGTTATTACACCGGCTTCCTTCGAAGAGAAACTGAAAGCAGATGAGATTAAAATAGATGTCGAGATTCCAAAGAATCCGATTAAAGCCCAATATCTTAGTGCTAAGCCGAAAACCTTTACTAAAGGGGAAATCGCAAAGCTAAAGGGGCAGTCCGTTACTCTGATGGGAACAGGGACGACGCTTGAGTCTACGCTGGAGAAACCCATACAGCTAAATTCTAAGTTCGAACCAGCTGAGCTTTCCAACTTTTTGAATGAAAATGTCCTTTTTGGTGATCATTATCATTTTGGGGAGAAAAACGACAAGAAGAATACGATTACTTACTACCAGCAAAGTGAGAATATCTCCTTTTATAAGAATATTAATGGGATGATTACGTTTAAATATAATGCTGATAATCAAATTGTTTCCTATCAGCAAGCCTATCTCGAAGGAATTGATAAGCTAGAGAATAAAGAAGAAATATTATCTCCGTTAAAGGCGATTGAAACGCTTCATCAAAAGGGTGTCCTAAAACCTAAAAGTAAAATTACGAAGATTGAGCTTGGCTATTCGAACCTAATCCCACTGTCGGCCTCGCAATTATTAGCACCAACCTGGCGCTTTGTGGTCGATGATAAGGAGAGTCTGTTTGTAAATGCCTTTGAGGGTGAAATCATTAATTTTGACAGCGAAGAAAAAATAAGTGTGGAGTGAAATTGTATGTCGTTACGATATAGCATTCTAGCAAGCGGGAGTACGGGGAACGCCCTTTATGTCGAGTCAGATGAACATTCCTTCCTAGTGGATGCCGGCTTTAGCGGCAAACAGATGGAGATGCTTTTCGGGCAAATTGAACGTGATATTAGCAAGCTTTCTGGAATCTTTGTCACTCATGAGCACAGCGACCATATTAAAGGGATTGGCATACTTGCACGGAAATATAAATTGCCTGTCTATGCGAATGAAAAAACATGGCAGGCGATGGAAAGCAATGTAGGGGTAATTCCTACTGAGCAAAAGTTTGTTTTTGACATGGAAACGGTAAAGAGCTTTGGTTCAGTGGATATTGAATCCTTCGGAGTTTCTCATGATGCAGCAGAGCCGATGTTTTATGTGTTTCATAATGGAGGGAAAAAGCTTGTCCTGATTACGGATACTGGCTATGTCAGTGACCGGATGAAAGGGACGATCTCGAATGCGGACGTGTATATTTTTGAGTCGAATCATGATGTGCAAATGCTGCGAATGGGACGCTATCCATGGAATATTAAGCGAAGAATTCTTAGCGATGTCGGCCATGTTTCCAACGAAGATGCAGCTTTGGCAATGAGTGATGTGATTGGGGACCGTACCAAAAGAGTGTATCTCGCCCATTTAAGCCTTGATAATAATATGAAAGACTTGGCGAAAATGTCAGTATCGCAAACATTAGAGAGCCGAGGCCTAATTGTCGGCGAACAATTCGACCTTTACGATACAGACCCAAAAATACCAACGAAAGTAACAGCTGTTTAAAGAGCGAAGAGAAATCTTCGTTCTTTTTTTATAAGTATGAAAAATCTATGAACAAAGTGGGAAGTTTTTTGAAACAAATGGGAAAATTTATTAAATTTTAAGTGGAAAGAGTATAATTGTTATTATAAGCCAAAATAAAAGATAGCAATCATTTCGAGAGAGAGGAATGGTGTTCATTGGGTTATTATGATGATCATTCACAGGGGCGTTACAGGGAACAGAGAGGAAACAGGGGCGGTTTTTTTGTTGCAAGTTTAGTCGGCGCCATCCTTGGTGCAATTATAGTTATCATTACTATTCCAGCCTTGTCCAATCGAGGTTTGCTTCCTTACAAAATTGATACTAATCAAAATACAGCAACCGATACAACGAGCAACGGTAACCAACAGAATGTCATTCACCAGCAGGTCTCCTATGATGTAAAGACGGATACTACTAATGCCGTTGATAAAACAGCCGCAGCGGTGGTCGGCATCAATAATATTCAGTCTACCAGCTTTTGGTCTGACAACAATGGAGATAGCGGTGAAGAGGCAGCGGGAACAGGCTCCGGTGTTATTTATAAAATTGAAGGCAACAAGGCTTTTGTGGTGACTAATCATCACGTAGTTGAAGGTGCCACGAAACTCGAGGTAAGTTTAACAGATGGAACTAAGATTCCGGCAAAGCTTCTAGGAAGCGATGTATGGACGGACCTAGCGGTGCTTGAGATTGACTCAGCCAAAGTAAAGAAAAAGGCGGAATTCGGTGATTCCGATAGTTTAAAAATGGGGGAACCTGTCATCGCCATCGGAAATCCACTTGGAGCGACTTTTTCTGGCTCCGTGACGCAAGGAATTATTTCAGGGTTAAAGCGGACCATACCGGTTGATATCGACCAAAATGGCGTGGTTGATTGGCAGTCTGAGGTTCTGCAAACAGACGCAGCCATTAATCCTGGTAACAGCGGCGGTGCTTTAATTAATATGGCAGGCCAGGTCATTGGGATTAACTCGATGAAAATTTCCCAAGAGGCCGTTGAAGGGATTGGATTATCGATTCCTATCAATTCAGCCAAGCCAATCATCAGTGATTTGGAGCAGTTTGGATCTGTGAAACGTCCATATATGGGTGTGGATTTAAAATCCGTATCAGAAATACCTGCTTACTATCAGGAAGAAGCCTTGAAATTGCCTCGGGATGTGACTTACGGTGTTGCTTTAAGACAGGTAGTGCCGAATTCTCCAGCAGCGCAAGCAGGTTTACAGGAGTTAGATGTGATTGTCGAGATGGATGGTCAAAAGATAAATGACGTCATTGACCTACGTAAGCATTTATATCAGAAAAAGAAAATCGGCGAGAAACTAAAGGTTAAATTCTATCGAGATGGCAAGCTTAAAGAAACAACGCTGACATTATCGAGCGAAAAATTACAATAAATATATTGAAAACAGGATGGTTGAAACTGTCCTGTTTTTCTTATGTTATGATAGTTGTCGTATGAGCGACTTCTGTATCGTAAACACTGGAAATAACAAAGGTAGGAAGGAATGTTGAAAAATGATTTATAGCTGCGAGGAACATGTGGATATTGCGTTAGATACGGTTGTGGATGAAACGGAAACGTTCCCGGTTTTATCAAAAATTGGTGTGGATAATTTATCAACAACCTGTGAATATTGTCAAAACTCGGCTGTATATATTGTGGCGAACAAGTGATTCCATACTAAATGTGGATAAAGGTGTGGACAATGTGGATAACTTCTGTGGATATCTTGTTTGTAACCTGTTTGTAATCAAATAAAAAAGGGTTGTGGATTGTGAATATCTCGATTGTGACGGTTGGTAAATTAAAAGAGAAATATTTGAAGCAGGGCATTGAGGAATATTTAAAGAGATTAACGGCTTATGCCAAAGTTGAAGTGATTGAAGTTGCCGATGAAAAATCGCCTGAGGAATTAAGCGACTCGGAAATGCTCCAGGTCAAACAAAAAGAAGGCGAAAGAATATTAGCAAAGATTAGTCAAGATACATATGTGATTGCCTTAGCGATTCAGGGGAAATTGCAATCATCAGAGGAACTTGCGGATACGCTTGATAAACTAGCGACATATGGAAAAAGTAAAATCGCCTTTATTATCGGAGGATCTTTGGGTCTGAGCGATGAGGTTGTGAAGAGATCGAACGAGCAGCTGTCTTTTTCAAGAATGACCTTCCCCCATCAGTTAATGAGGCTGATATTGGTGGAACAGATTTATCGGGCGTTTCGGATTAATCGGGGGGAACCGTATCATAAATAAATGAGGTTTTTATTCTATACAAAGAAATAAATGACACCTAGACCGCACTATGTCTAGGTGTCCCTTTATTGTGTCATGAGATGTATCCGAGGTCTAAAGAAACAGTGTTAGGAAATTTTGTCCTTGCAAAGAGCTTCACTCAAGTTAGTTTCTTGTTTTGGTCACTTGATTCGGATTTATAAAAATCTTGTTTATCCAAGAATACGGTGGCTAATGTACCCCCAACCAGACCCCAGAATGGCGCTCCGATATGGAGAATAGAGATCCCAGAGATTGTGATTATAAAGGAAAAGAGGGCGCCTGATTTGAATGAACCAGAGAAACTCATTTTCAAAGAGTCAACCAGTACACTAATCATGGCGAGGCCACCTAGTAATTGAATTAATGAGGCAGGAATGACATGTGGAATTTGCGAAGCTATTGGAGAAAATAGAGCTAATAGACAGGATAATACTCCTAATACAATAGCAGCGACATACCTATGTTCAAGTTTGCCTGATTCTTTATTAACAAGTAAGCCCGTCATGGGACCTGCAATGCAGGCTGGGTGGCCCCCAAAAAAAGCATTTATAATGGTACCGATTCCGCTCCAATTGGTCATGGCATTGATCGGTGGACGATAGCCATGAGTCTCTAACATAGCAATCCCTTGGGCATTTTGAATGGCAATAACCGTTAAGAGTAATGGAATGACAAGTTCCCCTACAACGGAAAAACTAAATGATGGGATGATAAAATGGGGAATGCCCATTGTTATATGGAGAGGCTGTGCAGAAATGTTCGGCAAAAATTTAAGACAAAGAATTGCTGCAATGATCGCCCCTAATATAGGCGGAAACTTTTTTGAAAATCGTAAGAAAAAAGAAAGAGCAAGAAAGACAAGTAACGGGATTCCGTTGAGTAAAGGATTTTTTACAACCGAGCCGATCATTTCAGTTCCGAAAGGGAGTAAGACGCCTGACACCATCCCCATCATAACCGGCATAGGCAATACCTTCATCAATTTTGTAACAAGGCCAGATAATCCTAAAAGAAAAATAAGGATCCCGGTTATAATATAGGCACCAACCACTTGGTTGAAAGAATAATGGGTTAAGCTTGAGCCGACAAGAATGGCTCCAGGTATTGAAAAGGCATAGCCTATGGGTTGCCCATAATATAAGGAGACGATGAGCGTTAGGAGTCCCCCCATTCCATAAATGGCGAAAATCCATGAGCTGGTTATGGTACTAGACAAATGACCTTTTGCAGCAGCTTGTAAAACAATTAATAATGGTCCTGCTGAACCAAATAGCCAGGCCACAAATCCATTCGATATATTCCCAACCGATAAAAGCTTTGGAAATTGTATGATATTTTTTTTGAACAACAAAGTCACACTCCTTCAACTTATGAATTACACTACATCTTAGTGTATACTCAATTTATCAATACTTAAAATATCTGTTTTATCTTTTTACTATATCTTTTGGGTATGATGGAGGTTTCATCTTGGATATTCGACAATTAAAATACTTTGTCACTATAGCAGAAGAAGGTAAGATCACGACCGCTGCAAAGAAATTAAATATTGCTCAACCCCCTTTGAGCAAACAACTCAAACAAATGGAAGAAGAGCTAGGCGTCGTTTTATTTGATCGAGATAACAAAAGTCTTAATTTAACCTTGGAGGGGGAAAGATTACTTCTTCGAGCAAAAGAACTTTTAAATAAACTTGATGAAACAATGGTTGAAGTTCAAGAATTGAGGAAAGGCGCCAGTGGGATTTTATCTGTTGGATCCAATCTTTATTGTGCTTCTTTAATTCTTTCTAAGGTGGTAGATATTCGTGAGAAAAATCCTGGTCTTACTTTCAAAGTATGGGAAGGTGAAACGATTCATCTCATAAAAATGTTATCTAAACGTCAGATTGAGATTGCGATAACAAATAGTACAATAACAGAAAAAAGTATCTCTCAAATGACATTGGAAAGTGACCCATATGTGCTTGTTTTACCTGAAAAATGGACGTGGAGTGGATTAGAACAATGCAGGTTAGAGGAAATCATCGATTTGCCATTGATTCTTCTGCGACCAAACTATGGTTTAGGTGCGTATGGACAAATTGTCAATGAATTTCAACGGTTAGATTTAGAACCAAATATACTGTGCGAATGTCAGGATTTAATTATGTTACTTGGTCTCGTTTCATCGGGGTTTGGTGCGACGATCTTACCGCTATCGTTATTATCCCTCCATTCATTGGGAGGATTGAGAGTCATTCAGCTAAAGGATCAGACCTTAATATCTGAACCCAAAGTAATTTGGAGGAAGAATAGTTACTTATCAAAAGCAGCAAAAGAATTTTTAAAACTTTTTTAGACACCAAAATTATTTATTGAAAAATAAAAAACTTCAACGTTGAAAAATGGCAAATAAAATGAAACAGATATTAGTTTTGACTGTAGTATAGTAAATCTTTAAATGAATTTTAAAATATATTCATGGTTTTATAACCTCATTTAGATTCGTTACGGTGAACCTTACCATAAATAGAGGTAGTTTTTTTGAAGAATTTGTATATACTTCCTCTTCTTTTTCAATATAACGTAAGATATCAACAATATTACCTGTAGCATCATTTGATAACTGAATTTTTTGGTGAGCAGAATCATCTTGATAAATACGGGCAACTCTGTAAAAATGATCACTAAATAGGATTTAGTAATCTCGCGTGAACACATTCGAAGATCATAATATTCACAAAGTAAATTTTATACAAGGTATTGATTGGAGCTAGACGATTTAAAGGTATCTGGTAAACATCGCCACCGTATGTTTAAATAGAAATGAGTCTTATTGAAAGCATGTGGTGAAACGAAATGGATGAGAAAGATTGTTTACTGCTGCTATACTTACAAAAGGATCAAAATTTAACAAAGGCAGCGGAACACCTATTTATGACACAGCCTGCCTTAACATACCGTATCAGGCAAATTGAAAAAGAATTTCAGGTTGAAATCTTTTCTAAGAACGGAAAAAATATAAAGATGACCACTGCTGGAAATCATTTGGCTGAATATGCAAACAGCGTTTTAATCGATTTACGAAGGATCAAAGAGTTTCTATTGAATATGGAAAATGAACTTACCGGGAGCTTAATAATTGGAGTCAATAGCCACTTTGGATTGTACAATCTTCCGTCTATTTTGAAGTCCTATATGAAAATGTTCCCGAGAGTGCAATTGAATGTAGATACAGGTTTTAGTACAGAAATAATGGATTTACTATTGGACGGACAGATTGATGTGGCGATCGTGAGAGGGGATTATAACTGGCCTGAGCAAAAGTATCTCCTAAGTGAAGAAAATGTCTGTATTATAGCAAATGAACCGATTGATTTAGAGAAGCTTCCTCAAATGCCGATGATTAACAGAAAAGAGCCAAAAGTTCTTCTAAAATATAAAACGATTCCTTATAATCCATACGACCAAAGTATTGAATATTGGTGGAATGAAAGGTTTATGGAACCACCTTTGGTAACGATGCAAGTGGATAGCTATGAAACTTGCAGGGAGATGGTGAAAAAAGGGCTTGGGTATGCAATCATACCGAGTGTCTTTCTAAAGCAAAGTGATGAATTACATTGTTCTAATTTGATTTTTAAGAACGGACAGGAAATGAAAAGAAGAACATGGATGTATTACAGAGAAGCATCCATGAGTTTGGCAACAGTAGCTGAGTTTGTTCATTATGTTAAAAAAATAGCTGATCAGGGAATACTGAGCTGAAAGAGAACGCGTTAGACGTGATTCTCTTTTTTGTTTTAAAAAATGCAAGATTAATAAATATTCAATATATTGCAATGAAATGCTTAAGAAATCTATAAAATTTTTTTATAGAAATACTAAAAAAGCTTAATTTTACTTATTAATGGTGTAAAAGTAAAATAACAATAAGCTCATGAGAATTCTGAATATTTAGGAGGTTGTATATTTGTGTATATTAAGTTAGGCCAAGAGAAAAAACCACTCTTGGATGCAGTTGATGCTATGGACGTTGAATTGCGTGACCTGGCGTTAAAAATTCATCGGAATCCGGAAGTGAGTTTTCAAGAGCATCATGCAATGAAATGGCTGACAGAGCCATTAGAAAAGGCTGGCTTTACAATTGAAAAAGGGATTGCTAATCTGGAAACCTCTTTTAGAGCAACATGGGAAGGTGTGTCTGGAGGTCCAACGATTGCACTGCTTGCCGAGTATGATGCACTGGCAGGCTTGGGACATGGGTGCGGCCATAATATCATCGGGACGTCTGCGGTAGGTGCTGCATTGGCACTTAAGAAGGCCATTCCAAATTTAAAGGGAAAAATCGTTGTTCTGGGAACACCTGCAGAAGAGTTAGGAGGCGGAAAAATATTAATGGTGGAGGATGGAGTTTTCGATCATGTCGATGTGGCCATGATGTGTCATCCTCATAAGAGTACCATGGTCTTGCGAGGCGGATTAGCCTGTGTGGATGCGAAATTTAAGTATTACGGAAAGGCAACTCATGCAGCTGCAAGTCCTGAAAAAGGGATCAGTGCATTGGATGCCGTCATCAACACCTTTGTTGCTGTCAACTCCTTACGTCAGTTTTTCAAGGACGATGTCAGAATTCACGGCATTATTACAAAGGGTGGAGAGGCAACGAATGTAGTCCCAGCGTACTGCGAGGCTGAATTTTTATTAAGAGCAGAGACAGTAGAACAGTTAGAGCTTGTTCGTGAAAAGGTGTATGCAGCTGCACGTTATTCTGCAGAAGCTGTTGGTGCCAAAATCGAAATTGAAGAAGGCTTGATCTACGCCGAAAGAAACAATAACAAAGCGCTCGCCCTTATATTCAAAGATAACTTGGAGCTTTTAGGTGAAGAAGTATGCGAACCGCCTAAAAAGGGTGGAATTGGTTCCTCTGATATTGGAAATGTTGGACAGGTGACAGCCACCATTCATCCATACATCAAAATTACAGATTCAGCAAATACACATACTCCTGAATTTGTAGAGGCAGCCTGTTCTGAAGAAGGGTTGACAGGCTTAAATAAAGCGGCGAAGGCTTTAGCGATGACAGCCTTTGATGTGTGTGAAAATGATCGTTACCTTAAAGCCATTCGCAGCGAATTTGAAGAATGGAAAAGAAACAAACAAATGTAAGCGTTTTATTGCAAAATAAACAGTAAAGGGTGAAGAAATGTGAAATTGAATAAGTTGGCCTCAAATGTACAAGTTACAGCCGGAAAGCCTAAGGTAAAAAGGTTTAAGATGCCCCACACGTTTGTCATCATTTTAAGCATGGTATTATTTGCTGCTCTTCTTACCTATATTTTGCCAGCAGGTGAATTTGATCGCGCAGAAGACAAGGGCTCAGGAAATACCGTAGTTGTCCAAAATTCCTACCATCATGTAGAAGAAAACCCCGTCAGTCTTATCGATCTTCCATTAGCGATTGTCAAAGGGCTGGCTAGTGCAAGTGATACGGTCTTTTTTATCTTCATTGTTGGTGGTGTATTTCAAATCATTAATTCTACAGGAATGATAGAAGCGATGGCGGCAAGGGTTGGTAAGACCTTTATGAACCGTGGTCTTCTCATCATTCCGATTTTCTTATCATTGTTTTCAGTCGGTGGGTTGACAATTGGGATGTCTGCAGAAGTCATGGCGTTTGTACCGATTGGAATCGCAATTGCCAGAGCGTTAGGTTATGATGCGGTAACTGGGACGGCTATGGTTATGCTTGGTGCTGCGGCTGGTTTTACTGCGGGACTGCTAAATCCTTTTAACGTTGGTATTGCACAATCGATTGCGGAAATTCCGATGTTTTCAGGGATGTGGCTACGCGCTATTATATTAGTTGTTCTATTAATTGCTACGAGTCTTTATATTATTCGTTATGCTAAAAAGGTGAAAATAGATCCAGCCTCCAGTATTGTCGTTGAACTCGAAAAAGAAGAAGCACACGGGAATATTGATATTAAATCCTTGCCAACTATGAAGGTAAGTCATTATTTGACGATTTTCGCCGTTTTAGCCGGATTTGGTCTTTTAATTTGGGGAGTATCGGAAAAGGGCTGGTGGATGCAGGAATTAGCTGCATTTTTCCTCGCATTAGGAGTTGTGGTTGGATTCCTTTCAAAATATAGTCCTAGCAAAATTGCAAGTGAATTTGTAATTGGAGCGAGAGACATTACCTTTGGTGCCTTTATTGTCGGATTGGCTAAAGGAATCGTTGTGGTCCTAGAACAAGGACATGTCATTGATTCGGTTGTTAATGGGTTAGCGATGATGGTTGACCATATGCCAGGGTTTATTCAAGTGCTGGGCATGTACTTTTTCCAAACGATTATGAACGTCTTTATTACTTCAGGAACAGGGCTCGCTGCCACAACCATGCCAATTATGGTGCCGTTATCGGATCTAATTGATGTCACAAGACAAACGGCTGTTCTCGCGTATCAACTAGGAGACGGACTATCCAATTGCATCCTGCCTACCTCTGCAATGTTAATGGGAAGCCTGGCTGTTTCGAAAATTAAATATCAAGAATGGGTGAAGTTTTTCTGGCCTTTATTGTTAATTTGGGTCGTCATTGGTGCTTTTTTTGTCGTCGTTGCCGATATCATTCAATATTCATAGAGGATGAAAGCATTGGAAAAATATATAAAGTTACTAGATTTAATTGATAAAGATCTTTTATATCAGCATGTCAATACACTATCCCAATGGGAACGGTTAACCGGGGAAGCTGAGGCTGAAAAAGCGGTTGATTATATTGTAGAAGAACTGGAACGTAATCATATTCAATATAACCGTTACCATTTCGATGGCTATTTCAGTGACCCCATTCATGGACAGGTGTCCGTGACTGCGCCTGAGAAACTTGATATTCGTGCAAAAACAAGATCCTTTGGTTTACATATTCCAAAGGGGCTAAAAGGGAATTTGTTCTATGACTCCGATAGTGAAAAGACTCGAAGTGTCAATGAGTCCACTGATCGTTTCGAAAAAATGAATGATAAAATTGTGGTTAGCTGGAACTATTACGAGGATTATGTGAAAAAAATTGAAAATGCTGGTGCAATAGGTCTTATTCACATTTGGCCATCCAAAGAAGAAGCAATCCATGAAGAAACCGTCGGTACCGTTTGGGGCACTCCAACCATCGACAACGTTGATCAGCTTACAAAAATACCAGTTGTTGGAATTAACAACTCTGATGGATTGCAGCTACTTAAACTTCTACGAGATGAAGAAGTTACAGTGGTTCTGAAAACTGTTGTAAAAAATGGTATCAAAAGTGTGAGTCTGCCGGTTGCCACTATTCCAGGAGAAACGGACGAATATATTCTTATTTCCGGCCATTATGATTCCTGGCATAAAGGAGCAACAGATAATGCGACCGCCAATGCTCTAATGCTTGAATTGGCGAGGATCCTTTCAAACAAGCCACATAAACGCGGCATCCAAATAGCCTGGTGGCCTGGACATTCCAATGGCAGATATGCAGGGTCGGCTTGGTATTGTGACCATTTTTGGCAAGATATTAATGAGCATTGTGTAGCCCATATTAATATTGACTTCCCCGGAACAAAAGGAAATGTCAATGTGGTTCCAAGATTTACATCCCTTGAGGATGCCCAGTTTCTAAAAGATATCATTGCATCCTTTACGGATAAAGAGCCAACACGCTTTGAGAATCTGCCACGGGGAGCAGACCAATCGTTTTGGGGGACAAATATTCCCATTCATCTTATGATGAAATATGAACCAATCCAAGAGGAAAAAATTTATCAGACTCCAGGGGGAAACTGGTGGTGGCACACAGAGGAAGACCTGCCAGATAAGGTGGATTTTGATTTGTTGTTCAGAGATACAGGGATACATCTAGTGCTTGTTAATGAATTAACGAATGTAAATATCCTGCCGTTAAACCTTTTAGATTTTATTGCAACTAGCAAAAAGATTATGAATGAATTGGACAATCATTCTGATAAAGCCTTCGATTTTACCGTTGTTCATGAGTCTTTTGACAAATTAACAGAAGTAATAAGAGATTTATTAGGAAAAGAAGTCCGAGATGCGAAAAAGTACAATAAACTTTTGAAGACCATTGGTGGTACATTAAACAGACTTAAATTTTCGTATTCAAGTAAATATGATTACGATAATACCTTCCCTTTTCGGCCTTATCCTGGCTTAGCAAAGGTAAAAGATATGTACCGAGGAAATTCATCGCCAGAAGAATTTCTTTTCACTTTGACTTTTTTTGTTAGACAACGCAATCGGATAGTTAAGGAAATACAAGAAATCATTAAGGAAATTAATAGGTATTTATTTAGGTATCGGTAACAAAGTTATGTCTATAAATTTATCTGTAATCTGCAGTCCGAGTACGGAAACATCCTAATGAAATTAGAGAAGTGGCAGAAAACCTCTAAATAAGCATAAATAAGTATGTATAAGCATATGAGAATTAATGTAGTTCAAACTATAAAAAGGCATCGGTCAGTTTAACAATGCCTTTTTGCCTCTTAAATAACCATGGTGAACCATATCATAAGTAATGAGGTTTTTATGAGCCGAACAGTTTCTACAGCTGCATTGTTGTTAATATATTTACGGTCAATAGTAGCGTGTGTTTATCTTATTATTACGGTCGTTCTATCCTATTTATCTGCTTTAGGTGCCTCTTGGATTTTGATCCATTATGGATTGGATATGCCAGCAATCTTAGGTTTGATTCCGCTTTATTTAGCAATTAAAGAATACCGATTGAATTTGACATTAGATTGGCATGTTCAGGGTAGTAATGGTAACGATTGAATTCTCAATATATATATTATTTTAATAGAATCCTTAATTTATGGACTCCTATCTTTAAAGATATGGAGTTTTTTATTTAGGAGGAAAATAAATGAACAATCTAATAATGATTTACATGCCTAAAAACAAAGCAATCAGTGATTGCTTAATCCAAATCTGATACCTTGTTCCACGTGAAACAATTAGTAATGATAAGAAAAACTGCCTCTTAAACAGGTGCGGTGAACCGTATCATAAGTAAGTGAGGTTATTAAGTAGAAAATACTCTTATAGAATTAAAAAGATGGAAATCGGCTGAACATGTTTTTTACTGCCTTCACCCATTGACGAAGTATAATTTCGATAGTCCAAGCTAATTGTCACCGGATAAATTTTTCTTTAGTACGTTGTTATAGCCCAGTAGGCTGACTACTGGGCATAAATGGTTATTAAAGCTTAAATAGTAAAGTGGTACTGATAAGAATTGGACTGGTAAATCTTTATTTGCTTTTTTCATAGATTGGCTTTTCTATGAATTTCCTACCTAGAGAAATACGTATCTGTGTTTTCCTACCCTTTTTATGATTGCAGGGCAGGTGGAGCCGCCACTGATAGCGAATAGCAGACATGCGTAACGCTATAACAATAAGGACAATCAGCGTCAACTGAATGGGGGTGTTCCAACCCAGCCAAATACATATGGCACATAAAATAGTTAAAATTGCATGGATTTCTTCCTTTAAAGCAAGGGGTTTTCGGGCCGCTATGATGTCACGAATCATCCCCCCTCCAACGCCGGTAAACATCGACGCCAAGACCATTATGCCCAAATCATTCGAAAAAACCTCTTGGGCTGACATTGCTCCTTGAAGAGCGAAGGAAGCAAGACCAATGGAATCAAAAAATAAACCCCACCGCTTCCAATGATTAATCCACTTTAGCGGCAATAGTACGATGAATGTCAGTGTTATTAAAACTGTTAAAATGATGGAATGGTCCCAAAGCTCTGAAACAGGGACACCGATAATCAAATTTCGTACGATCCCTCCCCCAAAGGCTGTGGTTAAACCCAATGCGAAAACCCCAACAAAGGAATATTCTGCTTCAAGGGCTACAAAAGCCCCGCTTGCTGCATATGAAATAATTCCGATAAAATGAAGGGCGATCCAAGACATCTCTTTAAAAACCTCCTGATATGAATAATTTATTTTCCTAATCTCTTCAGACGCAAATACGAACGGTGGAAAATACTTTGCAAGAGAGAAAAACATCATTTTCCAATTTTAAACAAAAAACTCCACCACAAGAAATCGTCTCATCAGACGACAGTTTGCGGTGGAGTAATCAACTAGCATTGCATACTAATAAATCATTCCATTGGAAATAATAAATAGAGTTCTAACAAAAAGTTTTATTAGGGCTCCATCAATAAAATTTGTCTAAATTTTGTCCAACGGCATTGATTATACTCCTCTCAACCAGAAAAACAAGACAAATTTAGGACTGGTTGAATTTTTTGTAGACTTTGTTGTATAGTATCGAGTTGTTAGGAGGAGAGACATGGGGAAAAAGGAAACAGCGTTTAATGATATTGTACGGAAAATGCGGAAAGAGATTTTTGGAAAGGGACCGGAGCGAATTTTTACTCACTTTGTGGATAATATGGCTATCACAACCATGTATGGTATTCTAACTCCAACAGAAAAATTTATTGCACAATCTCAAGAGGGTAAAAAAGTAATTCATAGTGCCCGAACCGAAATGATTCGGGATATATATAAGCAGAAAATACCTGAGGGAATGGAGGAGATCGTAGGTTCAAAACTGCTTCATTTATTTTCGGATGCAAAGATTGAAGAGGATATGGCTGTATCAGTATTTATTTTTGAAAAAACGATTGAGTTATAACCATGGGGGTTTTTTGCAAATAAAACAGAGCATCAATCAAAATGCCAAAAACAATTATTTAGATGATACTATTTGTTATAGGTGTTTATTCTATTAATTTCAAAAACTCATTTAGATATGTCACGGGGAACCTTACCATAAGTAGAGGCAGTTTTTTTATAAATTGTAAACCTTCCTATCCGATGAAGGACATTTTGAAGCTTGGAAAGAGGATTTTGTCCTTCATAAGGTGGATGAAGGACATTTTGCTGGTTGCCCAAGAGGAGTTTGTATTTTTATTTAGAAAAAACATTTGTGGAAATACTAAGAAAACATTCGGCGTTGAATGTTTTCAGATCATCATGAAGGAGGAAAAATGTGGCGTCAAATGCAAAGATTATGAAAAAGTTGACTTTGATATCCCTTGTATTAATGATTTTTACTTCTGTTTATGGTTTCAACAACATTCCAAGATCTTTCTATAAGATGGGGTATGCTGCTATACCTTGGTTCATGCTTTCTGCTATAACCTTCTTTGTTCCTTTTGCCTTAATGGTAGCTGAATTTGGTTCTGCCTTCAAAGAAGAGAAGGGCGGGATCTATTCATGGATGGAAAAATCAATTGGTCCAAGGTTTGCTTTTATAGGAACGTTTATGTGGTATTTTTCTTATATAACTTGGATGGTTAACGTCGCATCCGGAATGTGGGTTCCGGTATCAAATGCTATATTTGGAAAAGATACCACTCAAGACTGGGCCTTATTTAATCTTCAAGGGCCCCAAGTGCTAGGAGTCTTGGGAATTATATGGATTCTGATTGTAACGTATACATCGACCAAGGGTCTGGATAAGATCAAAAGAGTAACCTCTTTAGGTGGTACTGCAGTCTTATTATTAAATGTATTTCTTTGGGTTGGGGCAATAGCAATCCTCATAGGGAATCAGGGACAACTAGCACAACCAATCGCAGGATGGATTTCCTTTAAGCAAACACCAAATCCTATTTATGCAGGTGATACGATTGCTGCATTGGCATTTGTCGTATATGCCTTATTTGCGTATGGCGGACTTGAAGCAGTGGGTGGGTTAGTAGATGAAACAGAAAATCCAGAGAAAAATTTTCCGAAAGGAATTCTTATCTCAGCTGCTATAATCTCTATTGGCTATTCATTAGGGATACTGTTAATTGGAGTATTCACAAACTGGTCAACTGTAATGGGGATTGAGAATGTTAACCTGGGAAACGCAAGTTATATCGTTATGGCGAACTTAGGATATTCACTTGGAACAGCTTTCGGAGCGAGTCACGATACAGCTGCAACTATGGGCTTTGCGGTTGCTAGATTTGTTGGACTTTCAATGTTCTTGGCATTGTCCGGTGCATTCTTCACCTTGATGTTTTCACCGCTTAAGCAACTGATTGAAGGAACACCAAAAAAATTGTGGCCCGGAAGAATCGGTGAAACGAAGAATGGATTGCCTGTAAATGCTATGTGGATTCAAGCAGCTATTGTTTGTGTAATGATTGCACTCATCGCTTTTGGCGGAAACACAATGGCCGCATTCTTTAACATCTTAGTTTCGATGACGAACGTGGCTATGACGATACCATACATTTTTATAGGACTTGCATTCCCGTATTTTAAAAAGAAAGTGGATATCCATAAGCCGTTTATTGTATTTAAATCACAAGGAAGTGCTAATTTTTGGACGGTAATAGTGGTTCTAACAGTTGGACTTGCAAACTTCTTTAGTATCATCCAGCCAGCTTTAGAAGGAGATATGCAAACAACCATTTGGAGTCTGGCCGGACCTGTTATTTTCTCAATTGCTGCATGGCTCATGTATAGTAAATATGAAAAAATATATGGAGTAGAAAGGCAGAAACAAAAGAAAATAAGTTAGGCTCAAAAAATGAAAAAATTTCGATAGTGAAGATGTTCAGTTAAAGAATTGGAATTTTGAAATAAATTAATTAGCAGGTTGCTGATTTAGCCGCCTGCTCTATTTTTATGGAATGAGGGTATCCGCTTTTAACGTTGACTGCCAGTATAGGTTTTTTGTTTTCCTTTTTTAAGAAAAAAGAATGTGTTACCAATAGATTCTTGGAACACATGGTTTCTGAATCATTTGCAGAACCGAAGCCAACAAAATCTACAACATTTGAATTTGTTGAACCGGATACCGCGGTAGTGACTTTTGCCAATGCAACTTTTCCGCTGCTAGCACTTAAGCAACTTGCGGTCTATTAATCTTATATGTTTGATATAAGAGATTAAGCACTTCTTAAAGTATTTTTCTTAATTTCAATGCTAACGAAATTACGAGTAAATTTAATAGAAAAAAAGCCCTGAATGTTGGAGATGGAAAATATGCGAAAATGGGTCATGAGTGATATTCACGGACAATACAATGCAATGAGAAAATTGCTAGAGTTTTCAAATGTGAATTATGAAAAAGATCAATTAATTTTCCTCGGTGATTTTATTGATCGAGGGCCCGATTCTGCTCAGGTTGTAAAATACGTAAGAGATCTTAAAATACAATATCCCAATAATGTATATGCAATCATCGGAAATCATGAAGTTATGATGAGAGAATTCGTATTTGAGGGAAAAAGTGACAGATGGCTTCGCTTTGGGGGATATCAAACAATAGAAAGTTTAAAAAACGCATTTAAAATGATTTCTGAACGAGACCAGCACCTGGTTTGGTTAGCAAATCTCGGATACTATTGCATGGATGAGGAATATTTATATGTGCATGCAGGGATTGATCCAGTTAGTGAATTAAATAAGCAGTATGATGAAGTTACATTTATAGAAATCGATGAAATGTATAAGGTTCCCCCGTTGGATTTAAAAGAGGTTATCGGAGATCGGATTATAGTTCATGGTCATACACCATATCCTTCAGTGTACCAAACAGAAAATTTTATTTCTTGCGATACAGGTGCTTCCGTTTTGGAAGATGGGGTACTATCCCTTGTTGAACTAAACAGTAAAACGTATTATTCGTGTGAATTGGTAAATTTTCAAATTAAGAAATATGAAATTGAAACGAAAAAAATAAATGAAAGAATTAATGAATATAAAAAAAATCAAAAAAAATAAACTGTTGCAGTATGTTAAGGTTTTATTAAGAATAAAAAGCTATTATTAAGACAAGCTTTTTCAAGACCCCCCTTTATATTATTTCTGGATGCCCTCGAGGATTGTTTTCGAACAGTCTTGAGGGCTATTTTTTTCGTTATCCTAGGACACAGTTCTTGTGGATGATATAATGCATAGTAATAGTCTAATAGGACGTGAGTATAGGGTGAAAAAAATTACAGTTGAAAACTTGGTTAAAAAGTTTTCATTGAAAGTGTTAGCTATGGGTTTGAGTAAATGGAAAAGGAATATAAGGTGAAGCAGCGATTTCCATGTCGCTGCTTTTTTTATCGAGGAAAATTACGTTTATCTCTTTTTCTGTGAATAACCTGATTTACCTTCATTAATGACACGATCAATATCAAGATAGGGCTTTCCGCGAATGGCTTCATTAGTAACAATATCTACCGTTTCCTTTGTGTTGTCTTTCATTAAAACACTACCTCCATATAAAATGTTATTTGATTCCATATTGGTAGGTTGTCCCATAACTGTTTTTTTAATTCTATGGAAGAAGTTACTGAACATTAAATTATAGAGAATAATAAATGGATTAGTATTCTCTATATCGGAAAAAATAAGAGTATTCCCCACAATCGCGGGATATTTTGAGTATATACGGAAATTTTTAGTAGATTAAATAAAATATTTAAACGGTTACAAGACTTTTAATTAATAATTTTCAGAAAAATTATTGACAATATTGAAATTGATTATTAATATAATGTTATATAACGTTATTGAATGTTATGGACGATATTAATATTTTAAAATAGTAAAAAAATGAAGTGAATGACAGAGGAGGAACAAGACAGTGAAAAAAGGAATCTTAAAATCATTAACAGGAATGGCATTAACAGGAATTCTTGCTATTTCATTAGCAGGTTGTGGAACAACTGAAAAAGAAGCAAAAGCAAAAACAGGACTCGCAGGACTACAAGACAAAGGGAAAATTGTCGTTGGGATGATGGCAGCCACACCACCATATGAATTTCACTCCGTTGAAGGCGGAAAAGATGAAATTGTTGGTTCTGATATTAAGCTGCTTGATGAAGTATCAAAGGATCTAGGCGTTAAATACGAAATTAAAGATATGGATTTCGATGGTTTATTAGTAGCTCTTCAAGCTGGAAAAATTGACATGATTGTTTCAGCAATCAGTCCGACAGAGGAAAGAGAAAAAAATGCAGACTTCACCAATGTCTACTATAAGGATCGACACGTGATGATCGTCCGTAAAAGTGAGTTGGACAAGTTTAAATCAAATGATAGCTTAAAGAAGGCAAGAATTGCTGCTATTAAATCTTCTGTACAAGAAAAAATCGTAGAAAAAGAATTTCCAAATGCAGAATTGAAATTATTAGGAAAATCAACTGAATTAGCGATGGATTTAGCAGCTAACAAAGTAGACGCAGTCTTGGTGGATCGTCCAACTGCTACACTTCTTGTGAAAAGCAACCCGAGCTTAGCAAAAACGGAACTTCTATTTGATGACGATACAGCTGGTGCGGCTATCGCAATGCCTAATGGTACAGATAAGGAAGTTATGGATAAAATTAATAAGACAATTGAAAGAACAAAACCTGAATATGAAAAATGGTTAACAGATGCAATGGGAAAAGTAAAACAAAATTAAACTAGCTGCTTCAACCGATATGAAACAAAAGAGCGTTTTTCTAATCTTAGTATCATATCGGTTTGGCATTCGTGAAAACCTGATTCAAAGGTGGGGAGTCTATTGAATTTTTCATTCCTTGGAACGTATTATCAATTTTTTTTAACAGGAATCTATATAACCATCATCCTTGCGTTGATTGCGGTAGTGTTAGGTAGTGTCCTTGGTGTTGCCTTAACCCTTTTAAGACGTTCCAGATTTAAAATCGTGAAATTTATTGGGGACATCTATGTAGAATTTATTAGAGGCACACCGCTTCTTGCCCAAATTTATATTATTTATATTGGTGTACCTGCACTTTTTAGCGGCAGTGATATTCCAGATTTAGCCGTAGGTGCGATTGCCTTATCGCTTAATGCTGCAGCCTATATTTCTGAAACAATCCGCTCTGGTATTGAAGCAGTTAGCAGGGGTCAAATGGAAGCAGCAAGAAGTTTAGGGATGAATCAGCGACTCGCAATGTTCGATATAATCATGCCTCAAGCATTTAAAAATATTTTACCAGCCCTGGGAAATCAGTTTATTGGAAGCATTAAGGATTCTTCTATTGTGTCTGTTATCGGTGTGGCTGAGCTTATGTATAAAACAACCATCGTTAGAGGAAATACGGCATTAGGTTTGGAGCCAATTCTAGTAGCGTCTCTTGGTTACCTAGTACTGACATTTACTTTGTCGAGATTACTGGGGATTGTTGAAAGGAGGTTGAAGACTAGTGATCGCCGTTAAGGATTTACATAAGAGTTTTGGAAAAAGTGAAGTGTTAAAAGGGATCGATGTCACAATCAAAAAGGGTGAAGTAGTGGTCGTCATTGGCCCCTCAGGCTCTGGTAAAAGTACGTTCTTAAGATGTCTCAACCTATTGGAGACTCCCACAAGTGGAAGCATTCTAGTGAATGGTCAGGATATTACAGCTAAGAATGTCAATATTGACAAAGTGAGAGAAAAAATGGGGATGGTATTCCAGCAATTTAATTTATTTCCCCACAAAACGGTTCGTCAAAATATCTGCCATGCTCCTATTAAGGTAAAGGGAATGAAGCAACCCGAAGCAAAGGCGTTGGCGATAGAACTATTAAAAAAGGTAGGTCTATTGGAAAAGATAGAAGCTTATCCATCTTCTTTATCCGGTGGTCAGCAGCAGCGGATTGCCATCGCAAGAGCACTTGCGATGAAGCCTGAGGTTATGTTATTCGATGAGCCTACATCTGCACTGGATCCTGAAATGGTTGGAGAGGTTTTGGCGGTTATGAAAGACCTTGCCAAAGAAGGAATGACGATGGTCGTTGTTACACATGAAATGGGATTTGCCAAAGAAGTGGGCGACCGAATTCTGTTCATTGATCAAGGAAAGATTCTGGAAGAAAATAATCCGAAGGAATTTTTCGAAAATCCAAAGCATCCAAGGACGATTGACTTCTTATCAAAGGTGTTATAAGTGAGGTTTTAATGATGAAAGTAATTGGAATAGGTGACAATGTCGTAGATAAATATGAGCACATACGTACCATGTATCCAGGTGGAAATGCCCTGAATTTCGCCGTATATGCTAGAAGGTTTGGCGTGGAAGCGGCATTTCTGGGTGTTTTTGGAACAGATCGTGAAGCAGCACACGTCCAAGAAAGTATTCAGGAAATTGGACTAGATACTAGTCATTGTAAGGTTTATGAAGGAGAGAACGGCTGTGCCCGAGTTACCTTAAAAGACGGAGACCGGGTATTTATAGGCAGCAACCGCTGCGGAGTATTAAGGGAGCATGGATTAAATTTAACAGCTGAAGATTTAAGCTATATCAAAGAATTTGATTTAGTCCATACAGGCCTTTATGGATTTACAGAACCAGAATTGCCGAGGATTAAAGAGTTGGGTGTTCCGATCGGCTTCGATTTTTCATCCGATTTTACTGAAAATCAAGTAAATGAAATTGTTCCTTTTGTAGATTATGCCTATTTTTCCTGCAGTCATCTAAAGACAGATGAGATGCTTAATCTGATGTTAAAGGTGACAAAGATGGGCTGCAAATTGGTGCTATGTACCATGGGGGAAAAAGGAGCTCTATTATTTAATGGCAGTAAGTTTTATCTGCAGGAGCCGAAGCTTGTCAAAGCAACTGACACAATGGGAGCGGGCGATTCATTCATCACTAGCTTTATGGTGAACTATTTAAGCCAACTTCAAGAAGGCATTTTAGAGGAGGACCAAATCATAACTAACAGCCTAGAGAAAGCCGCTGATTTCTCATCCCAGCAATGTCTGGTTGAGGGCTCCTTCGGTTATGGAAAGGTATATGAGTGGTGAGGTCCATGTCTTTAATTAAAAGAGAAAAAATAGCGGGAATGAATGAAGGCCTTTGAACCATTTATTTTATAAAAATAAGAATATTGGAGGAGAAGCAAGTGTCGTTAAATTACATCGTGAGACAAATCAAAGAAAAACAGCCAGATATCAAGAGTGTATTTTTTGTAGGATGTGGTGCATCAAAGTCTGATTTATACCCTGCCAAGTATTTCTTTGAAGGAAATTCAAAACAACTTCGTACAAGCCTATATACAGCAAACGAATTTAATTATGCAACGCCAGTTTCCGTTGATGAAACTAGTATCGTGATTACATGCTCTTTAGGCGGAACCACTCCAGAGACCGTAACAGCGACTACAAAAGCAAAAGAATTAGGCGCACACGTGATTGCCGTTACACATGTTGAAGATTCTGCCCTTACGAAAGATGCTCACTATGTTGTTTACCACGGTTGGGAACCAAACTATGCAGCAAAATTAGAAAAAATGACAATGGTTCTAGGCCTTGCTGTTGAAATTCTGAACGAATTTGAAGGTTATGAGAACTACAACAAAATGCAGGACGGCTTCGCAAAAATTTACGATCTAATCGAGTCATCCGTAGCGACTGTTCTTCCACAAGCAAAAGCATTTGCGGATGCTTATAAAGATGAGCCTGTCATTTATGCAATGTCTAGCGGAGCCACTCATGAAGTAGCTTATGCCTTTTCTATCTGCTTGCTGATGGAAATGCAATGGATCAACTCTGGAAGCTTCCACGACGGTGAATTCTTCCACGGACCATTTGAGATCGTGGACAAAGGTGTACCATTCCTATTATTAATGAATGACGGCCGCACAAGAGCAATGGATTCAAGGGCCCTTGAGTTCCTAAATCGTTTTGATGCAAAAACAACAGTTGTGGATGCGAAAGACTTCGGACTAGGCTCTGTTATCGCGAAAGAAGTAGTCGATTACTTTAATCCAATGCTAATTACAGGTGTAATCCGTGTTTATGCAGAACAACTGGCCATTGCCCGTAACCATCCGCTATCAAAAAGAAGATATATGTGGAAACTAGAATACTAATCTATAAATCTTTTAAGACAGGTATCGTTGTTACGAACGATACCTGTTTTTATTTGAAATCAAGTGCAATGGCTTATTTAGGAAAGGCTGTGTTAAATTGAAGTGTTGATTCCCGCTCAAGGCGCTTTGCTATCGAAGCTTCCATGAGGACAGTTTTCAAGGTATCATCGTTGATTTTGTCCTCATGACGCTTCGCCGCTTCGCACCAATCAACAAGAGTTACAAAATCAAACCTTTAACACAGCCTTAGGAAAAAATGAAACTTCTCTGCCTTCGACAGAGAAGTTAAGTTGTGATGGTTAAAGCAATTAAATCAGTCCGTGTTTTAAAGTTGGAAGTATGGATCGGGACTTTGTTTTCATCGTAAACAATTTTATCAAAATTAAATAATGTATCACCAATTTCACAATCTAAATATTCAGCCTCAAGACCCGGGGCCGGGATAACTGTAATGATTTTATAGGTGGAACTATTGTTCAGTTTAACTTTATATATATTTTTTAGTACATCATAGGTTGAGCTATTCTCAAGGAAGTGACTGGCTAAATCAGGGAAACGCTCTAAGGAGTAATGAGTTTCATCTAGGATAAATGGGTAGTCATCAGTAAACATTAAACGGACGAGCCTTAATACAGGTGCGTTTTGGGCAATATGAAGGGATTCCGATATAGTAGGAGTTGCTTTAATTTCTTCACAAACAAGAATCCGCTTTGAAGGATTTTTTCCTAAATGTTTGTGAAAGTCTGTAAAGCCATCAACTGAAACTAATTCCCTTGCCAACTTATTCCGCATCACAAATGTACCTTTTCCTTGTTTGCGATCTAAAAGACCTTCCTCAGTCAATTCCTGAATGGCTCTTCTAACGGTTATTCGGCTGACACCATAGATCTCACATAATTCAGTCTCGTTAGGAAGTCTCTCACCTTGTTTATATACTTCCTGAAAAATCGAATCTTTAATGATTTGTTTTAATTGGTCATATAAAGGTGTTGAAATGGAACTGTTTAATTTCATTGTATATTGTCCTTTCTAACGATAAGTCGTTATATAATATTATATAATGAAAATGTTTTCAATGTATATAATTATTTAATTTTTCATAATTTTCCTTTAATATGAATCTGTACTAAGATTATATTAGTAATTTTCAGAATTGTAGTTGACTTTTTTAGTCTTAAACATTAATATAATGTTATATAACGTTATACCAAATAATATGACTTAGGTGGAGGGGTAAAAATGGAATTGAATACTATCATTTCACAAATTAAAGAAAAACAGCCAGAGATCAAAAGTGTATTTTTTGTAGGTTGTGGAGCTTCCAAAGCAGAATTATATCCTGCGAAATATTTCCTAGAAGCCAATGCGAAACAACTTCGTGTCAGCTTATATACAGCAAATGAATTTAATTATGCGACTCCAGTATCAGTAGATAACAAGAGCATCGTGATCACTTGTTCTTTAGGAGGAACAACTCCTGAAACGGTTACTGCCACTTCAAAAGCAAAAGAATTAGGTGCACATGTTATTGCAGTTACGTATGAAGAAGGTTCGGCCATTACAAAAGATGCGGATTATGTTGTTTATCATGGCTGGGCAGCGAATTATGCAGCGAAAATGGAGAAAATGACCAAGGTATTAGGTCTTGCGGTTGAGATTCTCAATCAATTTGAAGGATATGAGCACTACGGAAAAATGCAGGATGGATTCAGCAAAATATACGATTTAATTGAATCATCTGTTGCCACTGTTCTTCCACAAGCAAAAGCATTTGCCGATGCTTACAAAGATGATCAAGTTATTTATGTAATGTCTAGCGGAGCCACTCATGAAGTAGCATACTCTTTCTCCATTTGTTTACTAATGGAAATGCAATGGATCAACTCTGGAACATTCCATGATGGCGAATTCTTCCACGGCCCATTCGAAATCGTCGACAAAGATGTACCATTCCTATTATTGATGAATGATGGCAGAACAAGGGATATGGATTCACGCGCTCTTGAATTCCTAAATCGATTTGATGCTAAAACGACTGTTGTCGATGCAAAAGACTTTGGCTTAGGTTCAGCAATTGCAAAAGAAGTAGTTGACTACTTTAACCCAATGTTAATTTCAGGCGTACTGCGTGTATATGCAGAACAATTATCAATCGTTCGAAAGCACCCGCTTACAAAAAGAAGATACATGTGGAAATTAGAATATTAATCTGATATTTTAAGAGACTGGTATTACTTTTTAATACCAGTTTTTATATTTAAAACCCTAAATAAATAAGTGCCACTGTCACCGCCCTTATTTTGTCGAATTCATAGACATTATTTAGGAAGTGACAGTAGCACTGTTTTATTTCTACCATTCTTTTGGCTCATAATTTAGTTGGCTAAATAATTGAGTACGTTCTTTCTTTGATAAATCCCGCCATTGTCCAACCGGGAGATTACCTAAATGAATATTCATGATTCGAGTTCGTTGAAGTCTATATACCTCATATCCAAGTGCTTCACACATGCGTCGAATTTGCCGATTTAAGCCTTGCGTTAAAGTGATTTGAAAGACATATTTAGAAAGTTGTATGACTTCACAAGGCAGCGTTTTTGTTCCAAGAATTTTTACGCCACTAGCCATTGCTTTTAAAAAATCAGGAGTAATGGGCTTATCTACCGTAACAATATATTCCTTTTCATGCTTATTTTCAGCACGCAAGATTTCATTGACGATATCTCCATCGTTAGTGAGGAGGATCAACCCATCAGAATCTTTATCAAGTCGACCTATATTAAATATTCTTAATGGATGGTTGACCAGATCAATGATATTACCTTTAACATTTTTTTCTGTTGTACTAGTAATACCTACAGGTTTATTTAAGGCGATATAGACATAATTCCTTGCAACCCTGATCGGACTTCCACTTACACGCACATCATCTCCAGGCTCAACTTGACTGCCAATTTTGGCAATTTTACCGTTAATGGTTACTCTTCCTTCACTAATCAATTTATCTGCTCCTCGTCTAGAAGTTTTTCCAGACTCGGAAATATATTTATTTAATCGCAGGTTAAACACATCCTTAAATGGAGATTGTGATTTAAGAATACCCAACCAATCCCGTATTTTCAAGGACTTATAAAAAACCACATATTAAATCCGGGAACCAATACTGGAACCCGGACATCGTTTATAGCCTAATTTAATTTTATACTTGAAGTTATGCCTCTACTGCAGTGAAAAATTGCGGTAAGTGTTCTTTATGTGCTTCTAACATTTCATCCAAAATTTGTTTGGCGATGGTATCAGAAGGAACAAGTGGATTAATGGTCATTGCTAATAGGGCAGTATTATAATCACCCGTTACAGCAGCTTCTGCTGCAACACGCTCGAATGATTTAATTTGTTGAACAAGACCTTGAACGGCAACTGGAAGCTCGCCTACTGAAATTGGTTTAGGGCCTTCTTTAGTAATGATACTATTGACTTCAACGGCAGAGTTATCAGGAATATTGGCAATCGCCCCATTATTTCTTGTGTTTACTGGCTGAATATCACGTTTATCATTATAGATAGAGTTTATAAGGTTGCAAGCTGCATCACTATAATAAGCGCCGCCGCGTTTTTCTAGTTGAGCCGGTTTAATCGCCAAATTAGGGTCCTTATAAAGCTCGAATAGTTCTTTTTCAACTTGCTTTACTACTTCCGCACGAGTTCCTTCTTCATTCGCTGCACGCATTTCTTCTTCCAACATTTCACTCGTTTTGTAATAGTAGCGGTGATATGGACATGGAATTGCATTTAAACCGCGAAGGAAATCAGGCTCCCAATCAATCGCTTTGATATTTTTCATGGTCATGGAATTATCTGGGTCAGCCATTTTTTCAATTACGTCACCAAGTACACTTACACCATCTACATAAACATTTAAACCAAATACCATATGATTAAGTCCAGCGAAGTCAATTTCAACTCTTTCAGGAGCTACATCCAGCATCTCAGCTGTTCTCATTTTTATACCAACAGGAACATTGCAGAGTCCAACTACCTTTTTAATATTGCTATAACGAAGTACAGCTTCCGTTACCATCCCAGCAGGGTTTGTGAAATTTACTAACCAAGCGTCAGGGCATAGTTCTTCGATATCTTTACAAATATCCAAAATGACTGGAATCGTTCTTAACCCTTTAAATAATCCGCCAGGTCCGTTTGTTTCTTGGCCAATGACATTATATTTTAGTGGAATTCTTTCATCCTTTGCCCGGGCATCCAGTAATCCCACGCGGAATTGCGTGGTAACAAAGTCTGCGTCTTTAAGTGCTGCACGGCGATCAAGAGTTAAATGCACTTCAATTGGAAGCCCTGCTTTTTCGACCATCCGTTTTGCAAGAGAACCGACAATATTTAATTTTTCTTGGCCAGCTGGGATATCAACCAGCCATAGCTCTCTGATTGGCAATTCATCGTATCTTTTAATAAATCCTTCGACAAGTTCTGGTGTATAACTGGATCCTCCGCCAATGGTTACAATTTTAATCCCTTTTTTCATGATAGTGCACCTCCGGTTATTTGAAAAATTACTTTTCCTCTCTGTGGAAAGTGTACCTCCGAATGATAAGGGGGGTAAATAGATTATGAGGTTTTTGTGACAGTTGCCAGTAAATGTGATTTGTTTCTAGCAGAAAACACTATGTTTTTTTTAAAATGGTGGTATGATATAAAAAAGTTTTAAAATTCAGATTATGCCAACGGGAGCGGATATTTCCATGTTTTCAAATGAAGTGATCAGTACTTTTAATGATTTGGAAGTGGCCTTATATAATTACATTACTAAAAACAGCGATAAAGTCATTTATATGCGTATTCGAGAATTGGCAAATGAAACGCATGTATCGACCTCGACGATTTTACGATTTTGCCGCAAATTGAATTGTGAAGGATTTTCGGAATTTAAAGTAAAGCTGAAGATATTTTTAGATAAGGACGATATCCCCCATTTGAGAAGTTCGCAAGATTCCATGTCTGAGTTTTTGGAGCGGACCTTAAAAGGAAATCTTGACGCATCTATCGCGGAGGCAGCCAACATTATTGCTCATTCAGATAGTGTCATCTTTATTGGGATTGGCAGCTCTGGTATCTTAGCTGAATATGGAGCAAGGTATTTCTCTAGTTTAGGAAAGTTTTCTCTCTACATTAAGGACCCCCATTTTCCCATCAATGCAACCTATTTACAAAATAGTACTACGATTGCCTTGTCTGTATCTGGAGAAAACCGGTTTACGGTTACACATATTAATCAACTAAAACAAGATGGCAGCAAAATTATCAGCATTACCAACAGCCAACATTGCACAGTTGCCAAAATTTCAGATGTTAATATACCTTACTATGTAACAGAGGAAACATATAAAAATTCAAATATAACGACCCAAATTCCAGTTATCTATATATTGGAATCGATCGCTCGTGAAGTAAACAAGCTTACAATAAGTAAGGGTGAATAGAGGTGAAATACATGTTTACAAAGCGCCAAAAAGAAATCTGGGTTTCCTTAATGAAAAGCAAAGAACCTGTTACTTCCGAATGGATCGCCAAGGAATTAGCAGTAAGTGACCGGACCATTCGAACAGAAATTAAAGAACTTCAATCACAATGCCATACATTAGGAGTAGCCATTGAATCGATTCGTGGTAAAGGATACAAGATTGAAATTGAGGATCTTGAGTTATTCGAAAAAGAGTTTAATCCTATAACAAACGAAGCAACAGTTGAAAATCAAACTGATTTTTCCGAACAGAATAATAGAGTCCTGTATATATTAAAGCGATTTTTATTAGAAAGAGAACCAATAAAAGTAGAAAGTTTAGAAGATGAGTTGTTTATCTCGAAGCCGAAGGTCCAGAATGATTTGAAAGTCGTCCGCGAAATTTTAGAAAAGTATAAACTAAAATTAGTAACCCGGCCTCATTATGGAACACTCGTTGAAGGCGAAGAGTATATGAAAAGGTTATGCTTTTCAAATTACATTTTAAGCCGAAATAGTAATTTAAATATTGACGGTCATTCTTTTCAGGTCTTAAACGAAGAATTATTTGAAAAAATAAAAGAAATTATCATAAAAAAAGTTAATGATTACAAAATTGAAATTTCCGACATCGCACTTGAAAATTTAGCTACTCATATTACAATTGGCTGCAGACGAATTGAGGAAGGCTTTGTTATTGAAAATCTTGAACAAGGCTTAGCAGCAAAATATCCATTTGAAAAAATTGTAGCTCTGGAGATTGTTAGAGAAGTAGAAGCTTTTACTGGCCTGGTTTTCCCAGACTCTGAAATCGACTACATTATTGTTCATTTGTTAGGGACGAAGTTAATTCACAAAGAGACTTTAACTGAATTTAGTGAGTTTGATGAATTGAGAGCCATCATTCAGTGCATGCTGGAAAGATTGAACACAGAATTACATTGGGATTTCCGCGATGATAATGAATTCATCCAGGCCTTAACGTTACACATTCGGCCGGCAATGAACCGATTACGCTATAACATGAACATCAGAAATCCGTTATTAAATGAAATTAAAAAGAAATATCCAAGTGCCTTTGAGGGCGCTGCTATCGCCAGCAAGTGTATAGAGAATTATTTATCAATAGAGATTGGAGAACATGAAATTGCCTATATCGCTTTGCATATAGGTGTAGCGTTGGAACGAATGAAAACAAGGCAAAGGAAAGTGAAACGAGTAATCGTGGTGTGTGCTTCGGGAGTTGGGAGTGCCAAATTACTATTTTACCGTTTGCAAGGTCTATTTAAAGATGAAATCGATATCGTGGCTTCAACCAATTTTTATCAATTAAAAGAATATGACTTATCGTCTATAGATTTAATTATCAGTACCATCCCCATCAAGGAGGATATCGGTGTCCCTGTTCAGGTCGTAAATACCTTTTTAGGGGAAGGAGATATTCAAAATATTAGGGAAAACCTGGTTTCTGTAAACAAAGAAGACACCAATTATTTAGCTGAATCAAGGGTCTTTATTCATAAAGACTTTGAAGACAAAGAAACTGTTATCCGTTTTATGAGTAGGGAATTATCGAAACAAGGGTTGGTACCAGAAAATTATGCCGACTTAGTATTAGAAAGAGAATCGCTGGCGCCGACCAATTTTGGCAATCTTGTCGCGATTCCCCATCCCATGACCCCTGTCACGGAAGAAACTTTTTGGACCGTGTGTACATTGAAGCGCCCCATTGAATGGCATAATAAACAAATGGTTCAATTTGTCTGCCTATTAAACATTCGGAAGGGCCCTAAAGGGGATCTGGATATAATGTATCAAAAGTTAATTGCCGTACTTGAAAACAATAGTGCTGTTCGAAAAATAGTTAAAAGCGAATCTACCCAAGAAATTATCGAAATTTTAAATTAGTAGAAAATAAAAAGCATGAAGACGATTGTAGCGGACAATCGTCTTTTTTCCGTTGCCTAACGGAAATTCCGTTTCTTTAATCTAAAGCGTTTGCATTTTAGTATTAAAAGTGGAATTAAAAGAAGACTTTAAAATACTAATTTCTCAATTGGAGGATCCGATAAATATGAGTAAAACAAGTTTACCAGAAAACTTTTTATGGGGCGGAGCTGTAGCGGCACACCAACTCGAAGGAGGATGGAATAAAGGCGGAAAAGGCCCTAGTATTGTAGATGTTTTAACTGCAGGTGCACACGGTGTATTAAGAAGAATTACCGATGGTGTCGTAGAAGGAGAAAATTATCCAAATCACGAGGCAATTGATTTTCACGGTCATTATAAAGAGGATATTGCTCTATTTGCTGAAATGGGATTTAAGTGTTTTCGTACAAGCATCGCCTGGACAAGAATTTTTCCTAAAGGCGACGAATTAGAGCCAAACGAAGAAGGGCTCCAGTTTTACGATGACATGTTTGATGAATTGCTAAAGCATGGAATCGAACCTGTTATTACATTGAGCCATTTTGAAATGCCGTATCATTTAGTGAAAGAATATGGCGGCTGGATGAACAGAAAAGTGATCGATTTCTTTGTTCGCTATGCCACTACTGTTATGGAACGCTATAAGAATAAAGTGAAGTATTGGATGACGTTTAATGAAATCAACAATCAGTTCAATACTAATACAGATATTTTTGGCTGGACATGTTCTGGTGTGAAGTTTTCAGAGTATGAAAACAAGAAACAGGCATTGTACCAAGTTGCCCATCATGAATTAGTTGCCAGTGCGCTTGTGGTAAAGAAAGGCCGTGAAATCAATCCTGATTTCAAAATTGGCTGTATGGTTTCATTTGTTCCATTCTATGCCTATTCTTGTGACCCTAACGATGTGATGGTGGCAGCAGAATCGATGCATGACCGCTTCTTCTTCGCCGATGTTCATGTAAGAGGACATTACCCTAATTATGCATTAAAGGAATGGGAGCGCGAAGGTCTTGAAATTGAAATGCAGCCGGAAGACAGCCAGATTCTAAAAGAGGGTACAGTGGATTACATTGGTTTTAGCTATTACATGTCCAATGCTGTAAAAGCAGATGCTAATAACGACACTAGTAAGTCAATGGAAGGCGCGACAGAATACTCCGTTGCGAATCCTTATGTAAAAGCAAGTGACTGGGGATGGCAAATTGACCCAGTTGGACTTCGATATTCTCTAGTTACATTATACGAAAGATATGAATTGCCTTTATTTATCGTCGAGAACGGTTTCGGCGCGGTAGACGTAGTAGAGGAAGATGGCAGCATTCAAGATGACTATCGAATCGACTATTTAGGCGCTCATATTAGCGAAATGAAAAAGGCTGTCGCGCTTGATGGCGTAGAGTTAATGGGTTACACAGCATGGGGCTGTATTGACTTAGTTTCGTTTACAACTGGAGAAATGAAAAAGCGTTACGGCTTCATTTATGTAGACAAAAACAATGACGGGTCCGGAACTCTAAAAAGAAGTAAAAAGAAATCGTTTGATTGGTACAAAAACGTTATTGCTACCAACGGTGAAGACCTATAAACGATTGATTATCATTGCATAGTAGCAAAGAGGTGTCTGAAGAAGGACACCTCTTTGTTATTAGTGTTAAAGGATCAGCTGGAGACGTATGGTGGAAATTTCCTTCCACCGTTTCCGTTGCCTAACGGAAAAAACCTTTCTGCAATGTAAAGCGTTTTCATTTTATACTAAGAAAATAAGGAAGTTAGACAAGCAACAAGTTAATCAATAAAAAACAAAACATTATGGAGGAATAAACGATGAAAACAATCATGTTGGTATGTGCAGCTGGAATGAGTACGAGTTTAATGGTAAGCAAAATGAAAAAGTCAGCTCAAGAGAAAAATATTGAAGCAGACATTTTTGCTATCTCTGCTTCAGAATTTGACGATACATTAGCAAAAAAAGAAATCAATGTTGTATTACTAGGGCCTCAAGTGAAATTTATGCAAAAGCAGCTGGCTACTAAATTAGCAGATAAAAATATTCCAATCGATGCAATCAACATGCAATTTTACGGAATGATGAATGGCGAAAAGGTTTTAGAACAAGCTCTTAAATTAATTGAAGGCTAATAAAACGGTTACGAATTGGAGGGTTTGGATGGTCCAAACCTTCCCTCCCAAAATTCTATATCAAAGTGAGGTAAGAGCATGCAAAAATTTATTGATATTTTGGAAAGCAAAATGGCGCCAATAGCCTTCAAACTTGATAGCAACCGATATATTACGGCCATTAAAGATGGATTCTTCGGAGCAATGTCGCTCCTTATTATCGGGTCAATCTTCTTATTGTTAGCAAACCTTCCGATTAATGGATATGGCGATTTTATGGCCTCCTTCTTAGGAAAAAACTGGGCGAGCTATTTTACCGTTCCTTTTGATGTAACGATGAGCATTATGACTATTTATGTCGTAATTGCCATGGCAAGAAGCCTTGCCAAAACCTATAAGTTAGATAGTATCATGTGTATCAGTTTATCAGTTGTCGCATTCTTGTTATTAACACCAATGCTTGAATTAAAAGCTGGCGGCTTTGCTATTCCAATGGCGAATTTAAGTGCAAGTGGTTTATTCTTAGGAATGCTTACAGCCGTTTTAGCAGTTGAAATTATTCGTTTTGTTGATAAAAAAGGCTGGAAAATCAAAATGCCGGATTCTGTTCCGGAAAATGTATCCCGTTCATTCTCAGCACTAATTCCAGGATTAATCGTTATTATCGTTTTTGATCTTATTCGTATTGCCTTTTCATTTACAAATTTTGCAACCGTTCAAGAATTTATCTTCCACTACTTGCAAGTTCCATTAACAAGCTTGGGAAGTACATTGCCAGCAATGGGAATCGTCACTCTTTTTGAAGCAATCTTATGGTTCTTTGGAATTCATGGTTCAAACGTAGTCGGCGGTATCATGCAGCCAATTTGGTTAGCGTTAACAGCTGATAATGCAGCAGCATTTGAAGCAGGAAAAGCATTACCACATATCATTAACTACCAATTCTATTCAAACTTCATGAAAATTGGCGGTTTTGGAAGTACTTTCGGCCTTGCCCTAATCGTTCTATTTACTGCAAAATCAAGTCAGTATAAAGCTCTTGGAAAATTAGCGATTGCACCTGGTTTCTTTGGAATTAACGAGCCACTTATTTTCGGACTTCCGATTGTATTAAACCCAATCATGTTGATTCCGTTCCTTCTTACACCGATCGTGATGCTTTTTGTAGGTTATTTCGCAATGTCCTCTGGTTTGGTTCCATATACAAATGGAACGAATATCCCATGGACGACTCCGCCAATCATTGCAGGTTTCCTTGTAAGTGGCTGGAAAGGTGCAGTATTAAACGTAATCCAAATCATTATTTCGGCAGCCATCTATTATCCATTCTTTAAATCAGTCGACCGCATGGCATTAAAGAATGAGCAGGATGATATTAAACAATCTGCATAAGGGATAAAACCATTGGGTTAACATACTAAAACTATTAAAAAAGGTGTGTATAAAGTGATAGAAGAAATAACAGATGTTAATATGATCGCATTTCAGATTATTAGTAACGTAGGAATGGCAAAAAGCACGGTCATGGAAGCACTTTATGCTGCAAAAGATGGCGATTATGCTTTAGCAGAAGAAAAATTAAAAGAATCTAAACAGTACTTTGTTGAAGGACATAAAATCCATGCTTCCTTAATTCAGAAAGAGGCAAGTGGAGAAAAGGTCGAAGTCACCCTTATCCTGATGCACGCTGAGGACCAACTATTAAGTGCAGAGACGATTGCTGAATTAGTCAAAGAAATGATCGAGATGTACAAAAAGTTTGATAAATAATGGAAATACAAGAAAGGATTATTACGGCTTAAAGGTCGCTAATAATCCTTTTTTTAAAGGAGATTAACATGGAAGCTTTTTGGGGGGAATTAGTCGGTACAGCTATTTTACTTTTTTTAGGGTGCAGTGTGTGTGCCGGAACTTCTTTAAAGAAGTCTTTTGGTAATAATGCAGGCTGGCTAGCTATTCAATTTGGCTGGGGAATGTCCGTGATGATTGCCATCTTTGCAGTCGGAAAATTTAGCGGTGCCCACTTCAACCCTGTTGTAACCATAACCTTTGCACTTATAGGGGAGTTCCCTTGGAGTGAAGTTCCAGGATACTTATTGGCACAGCTTCTAGGAGCTATGCTTGGCGCAGCGGCAGCCTATTTGCAGTATTTGCCTCATTGGAAAGAAACAGAGGATCCAAACGTGAAACTTACTGTTTTTGTAACCAAACCAGCAATTCCACATACGTTTGCAAACATTTTAAGTGAGATGTTAGCGGCATTTATTTTAATACTGGCGTTGCTTACGATTGGCGCCAACCGATTTTCTGAAGGGCTCCATCCATTAATCATAGGGTTTCTTATTCTTACTCTGGGGTTGTCATTAGGAGGTTCAACAGGTGCAGCGATGAATCCAGCCCGTGATATAGGACCAAGAATAATCCATTTTCTTTTACCTATCCCGGGTAAGCGAGATTCAAACTGGGGATACGCTTGGATTCCAATTGTAGGGCCAATAATGGGAGGATCCATCGGAGGTTTTTTTTATCAGGCTGTCTTTCTTGGGGAAATGATTCCTCAATTGTTTTTTAGCCTAGGGTTAGGTTTGGTTGTTTTGGCCGTATCCTATCTGGCGGATTTAAACAGACACAAAAAGAGCGATTCAATCGGAAGGCTGCAGCATAAAACGATCTTTGGTCAGCTTGTATATAATGAAAAAATCAGGAAATCGTGAACGATCTCCTGATTTTTTATGTTCTAATAAATAACAACTGGCTCGTATGTGCTGAGATTATTATATACGGTTTTCATAGCACTAGGCGGTGTATTGACGCAGCCATGCGATCCTGCATTAAGATAGGCATTGCTTGACCAGTTTGACCGGAATCCGGCATCATGAAATCCTTGCCCATCATTGGTAAAAGGAGCCCAATAATCGACTTTAACTTGATAACTTGGTTTTCCTCCAAGTTCTCTTCCAGTTAGTGTGGCAGGTGTTCGTTTATAGAGAATATACCACACTCCTTTTGAAGTATCATTACCGGTGCTATGTTTACCTGTCACAACATTCGTAGTGGTAACTAGTTTTCCATTTTTGTAAATCCAAATACGCTGTTCTGCAATCGACACTTCCGCATACGTATCGCCGATTCCGCTGTTGGCTGTTGTTTCATAACCGTAGCCTTCATTACTCCAGCCATGTCCGATAATATTAGTAGCTGAAAGAGATTTCTCTCCTTTTTCTAAAGCGGCCTGAATCTGTGTTGCTTCTTTAGAAACATCTAATGCCCATCCATAGCCTTTCCCTTTAACAGATACGACTGAACCTGAATGGGTCTTGAATGAGAAATTTTTATCTAATGTGGATTGAGAGTTATTAATTTCTTTCAATTTCTTGTTAATATCGCTTGGATCTATTGTAACCTTCATACTTTTTGATACAGTAGCATTTTTAACTAATTCGCTAGCTTTTAAAGAATAAACTTTGTCCTGTACCTTATACTCAATGGTTTGCCCGAGGATCTCCTGCAGCTTTTTCTCTTTATTTTTTACAATTGGACTATCTTCTTTGAGTGGCTGCATTAATACAGGCTTCAGATGGATTTCACTAGTATACTTCTGCTTTTGGTAGTCATTTAGTAGACTGTCAACATCATACTGCTCCCCGTCAATGCTTTTGGAGACAATAATTTTACCTTGTTCCAAAGTAGCCTCTGCATCTTGTGGTGCTTTTAAACTCTTATTCATCGTTACAAGCTTTTCCTCTACTTGTTTTTTCATCGTCTGGCTTCGATATTGATCAAGTTCGCCTGGCATAATAGAATAATTTTTTACCTTTGAAGAAGGAAAAAATGTCCGCTGCCTTTTTATTAACTCTTTGACACCTGGAAGATCAGTTTCCGTAAATTTCATCTTCGTGTCGTTTCCGTCTAAAATTTGTTGTTTTCCGACATAGACGACGTTTTTTAGGACGGATGTTTTTAATTTTTTAAGGGCCTGATCGGCAGTAAGTCCACCGACTTTTGTGCCATTAATCTTAATATGTGCATTAAAGTGGTTGGCCTGATAATAGCTCATTCCCGCGAATATGAGGGCAATAATGATGACAATACCCGTTGTGATGAACTTCCAGTTTGTATACCATTTAACGGATTTTTTCCGGCGGCTATCTAATTCCCCTACTGTTTCAGTTGCTGTACTTCCCATTATGATTCCTCCGATTAAATTGATTGTCCTTTGACATTAGCCCCTGGTTATGTAACAAAGTTTACAATTATTTTACCTTATTTTTAAGTTTTTTTTAAATTAACACTACTATTCTACTAAATATTATTGTGTGAAGTTTGTCGCTATTTGTAAATAAGTGAAATTTTTTATTTTTATTTGTCCTGTATTGCCTATGTACAAGGGGAAATAATATGTATATAGGCGATTGTAATAAATGTCGATATAGGATAACATTTAAAAGCAATAAAGAGGAGGAAATGAACTTACGTGATAAATATTAGCATTCCAAAACCAAGTATTACCATTAACAAGCAGAAAAATCCTGAACTGAGTAATATTTATGGATTTACTGATTTTCATCTTATCCCTAGAGATAAGGGTGGAATTTTCATGTTCTATAACGATAATCAAGAACTACTATTCGTTGGTAAAGCAAGAAAGTTGAGACAAAGAATTAAAAAACATTTTGAAGATACTGTATCACCAATCAAAATGCATAGAGATGAAGTCACTAAAATTGAGGTTTGTGTGATCGAAGACCCTGTACATAGAGAAATTTATGAAACTTATATTATTAATGAACTTAAGTCGAAGTACAATATTGATAAGGTGTTTTTTAAGTAAATTTTTTAGGGACTAAAATGAAAATAAGCTTATTCTTGCCTAAAGCAAAAAAAACAAGCCATGCATAGATTATTACTATCGTACGATAGTGAATTAATCAGCATGGTTTATTTTTTGTATAAGGAGGATAGGTTTTGGCACGTACACCATTAGCAAGTATTTTGCAGAAATCCTATGTCGCTGCTAGTGCTGAAATGGAAAAACAAAAAATTACAGGACAAGCTATTTTACAGGAAAAACAAGCTTTACAGAAAGTGGCTCGGGATAAAGACAGGAAGCAGTTAATTTCTCAATTTAGCGGTGATGGAAAAAAGGCTCCGAGAATCGTCATAGTGGGAGCAGGATTGGCGGGATTAACTACAGCCTATCGACTTAAGCAGGCTGGAATCATCATGACTATTTATGAAGCAACAGACCGAGTTGGGGGACGTTGTTGGACAAAAAGAGGGTATTTTAAAGATGGTCAAATTGTAGAGCATGGTGGAGAATTAATTGACACTTGCCATTTGGAGATTCAGGAACTAGCAAAAGAGCTTGGATTAGAATTAGATCATTTAATCATGGCAGAATCCAGCGGAACGAAACCATTTTATTATTTTGACAAATGTTCCTACTCCTTTGAAGAAGTAACAAATGATTTTATGGGAATCTTGCCTAAACTTGAGCGAGATTTAGAGCAAGCAGGAGAAGTGACCCTTTATAATCAATATACAGAGCGTGGGTTTGAGCTGGACCATATGTCCGTTGTCGATTATATCAATGAAATCATCCCAGGAGGCATCCAATCGAAATTTGGCAAATTATTAGAGCTTGCGTATACGCTTGAATATGGAGCGGCTGCCAGGGAGCAGAGTGCTTTAAATCTCCTTTATTTGTTAGGGTTTGCCGAAAAGGAACCCTTTCAAATTTACGGAGACTCCGATGAATGCTTTCATATAAGGGGTGGGAATGATCAACTCCCCGCTCTATTAGCAAAAAATTTGGATGGGCAAATACAATATCATTCCCAGTTGGTAAAGATTGAGCAAGTTAATGGTAATGAAGTAAGGCTATTCTTCCGAAATGATGAAAAGGAATGGGAAGTATTGGCGGATAAAGTCATTCTCGCGATCCCATTTAGTATTTTAAGAATGATAGATTACAAAAATGCAAGCTTTCGAGAGTTAAAAAAGCTAGCGATTGAAGAGCTGGGAATGGGAGTAAACACAAAGCTCCACGTTCAATTTTTCAATCGGTTCTGGAATGAATTAGGCAATAATGGCGAAACATTTACAGATGCAGGCTATCAGCAGACGTTTGAGTCTTCTAGAGCGCAACCAGGTATATCAGGAATTCTTGTTAACTATACTGGGGGCGAAACGGCTGCCAAACAATTCGCTTTAACAGATGATGATTTAAAAGAGTCTACTAAGCAATTTTTAGAAAAGTTAAACCTTGTATTGCCAGGAAGTGTGACGAATTGGAACGGTTTATCGACTGTGGATCACTGGCTGAGCAATCTTTGGAGCAAAGGGTCCTATTCGTATTGGAAGGTTGGTCAATATACGAAATTTGCCGGAATGGGTGGAGAACGGGAAGGCAATATTTTCTTTGCAGGTGAGCATACCTCCGTTAAATATACAGGTTATTTAAACGGAGCCGTTGAATCTGGAGAAAGAGCTTCCCAAGAGGTATTGAATGATTTACTTAATCAGGAATGATATTCAACTTAAGTACCATAGAACGGCAATGTGAGCACAAATCAACAGCCAAGTTTAACGGTTCAAAGGAAAAAGGGTGCCAGCCACATGTAAATGTGTCCGCACCCTTTGTTATTCATCGTTGCTATTTGATCCAAGCACCATCTGGTCCTAGTGAAGATGGGGTAACCCTTGCCGCTTAATCTGCTTGAAAAATAAATATCGCTCACTAATCGAACCTCTATCAAGATTAATTCACGTTTTGGAAGAAAAGCATGGGGATAGTATCATTCATATCCTAATTCCCCAATTCATCCCAGTAAAGTGGTGGCATAACTTACTGCATAACCACAGTGCCTTCCTTTTAAGGGTCTGGTTTTTGCGTTATAAGGATATTGTGATTACTACTGTTCCTTACCATTTAAAATAATAACATACCGGATTCAACGAAAATTCCTCTTAAAAAATATTTTTCATTTTTGTCACCAAATTATGACAATTTTTATTAAAATAACATGCTATTTTAATAAAAACTACATAATTGGGGAGATGGATATGAAGAAAATTACAGTAATTTTTTTTCTATTGTTTAGTTTCTTTTTCTTTACGGATCATTCAGATGCAAGTGGAAGTTCCCAGTTAATTGTCATTAACAAAAAGACAAATACCCTTGCTTATTATAACGGAGGGAAATTAGTCAAAACATTTAAAGTGGCAACTGGAAGACAAAGTTCATATACTCCCGAAGGGAAACTTAGAATAGTTAATATGATAAAAAATCGACCATATTATAAAGGGAAAATACGAGGTGGTGATCCTCGCAACCCACTCGGTGACCGTTGGATGGGCTTAGAAGCAAGGGGAACTTACGGGACCACATATGGGATTCATGGTAATAATAACGAGAGCTCTATTGGCAAATATGTAAGTTCAGGTTGTATAAGAATGCATAATTCAGACGTACGTTGGCTTTTCAGCCAAGTAAAGAATTATACCACGGTAATCATTACAAATAGCAGCAATAGCTCTGATTCAATTGCAAAAGCTAATGGCTATGTCTTCATAACCCCAAATCTATCAAAAAAATAATTTTTTGCCGCCTATGGTTTGCCATCCTGCTTTTACAGCTCCATTTACCATAATAGTATTTTTTCCCATTTACTTGTACCCAACCTTTTGGTGCAATAGCCGTTGCTCTAGTCACTAGTGGAATTAATATTGAATAACGACAAACTGAAAAAGCCCCAAAATAATTGAGGGCACTGAAAAACCTTCGGATATTTTAAAAAGATTCAAAGGCAATAACCAAAAAAACGACACTAAAATCAAAAATATGATTTAGTGTCGTTTTTTATGTGAATTAGGGTCATTTTTCTTTTTATTCATTCGATTTGAGTATGAAATATAATACTTATTGATAAAATTAGTAGTAATATAGATTTTTTCGAAAGGATTGATCAAAGTGTCCGTTATTAAAAAGCTGCAGTTTAAGGATCAAGGTCAGGATGTATTAATTATTAATGCGCCTAAAGCCTATGAAGAAGTCATGGCTTTGTTCGAGGGTAAAGTACATATAAATGGAGAAATGGTCGGCGGTTATGATTTTGTCCAGGTCTTTGGAACGAGTAATGAAGAACTCCAATCATTAGCTAGAGGTTCTGAAAGCTATGTTAAGGAAGATGGGCTCTTCTGGCTCTGTTACCCTAAGAAATCATCAAAAGCCTACAAGGGCTCTGATTGTAGCCGTGAAACGGTGGCAAGCATGTTAGCCAATGAAGGCTATGAGCCAGTCAGACAAATAGCCATTGATGACGATTGGTCTGCACTAAGGTTCCGTAAAGTGGATAAAATAAAGACAATGACACGGAGCTTTGCTGTAACGGAAAAAGGAAAGGAACGGATAGACCAATAGTAAACCATAAACCTATTGCAATTTGTGCTTTAGGTTTTTTATTGTATACAAATATGTATACTTGTCGACGTTTCTGTATACATAATGTTTACAAAAATGTATACAAGTTTACGAGTTTGTTTACAACTAATAACGGCAGTGAGAGTAAGAAAAGAGTTGGTGCTTTAGGATTATTTTTAGGGTAAAAGTTGTTGTATACAAGGGTGTTTACTTGTTTACACTTCTGTATACGTGGTGTTTACAAAAATGTGTACATGTATACAGAAAGGTATACTTGTACACAAACCTGTTTAATTCCCGACAATTCAACATGTATACAACTTTGTTTTCAATGTTTACAAAATTGTTTGCATCTGGTTGATGTTTACAAAATGTTTACTTCTTTACACTTCTATTTCGTTTCCGATGGACTATTGAAGAATCTAGTAATCTCATATACCCTTAATAGTAAGCACTAGATACATATCTACTTTCAAAATAAATCTATTAAATGAAAAGGAATGATGATAATGACTAAATCTAGAATCGCTGCTATTGATGTAGGAAATGACTCCATTAAGGCTATCTTTGGTGAATTAGAGTATGAATTAAATATTCCTAACATTGTCGCAAGAGATACAGAAGACCGCCCGGTAATCGGAATAGAAGAACTTGATAGCAAAAATCCATTAGATGGGATCCACATTAAGATCCACTCCCCTGCTTTAAAAGAAAATAATGTTATCTATCGTGTTGGAAATCTAGCCACTAAAAGTAATAATGCCACAGAATTGGACCCAGGTAGCAGCAAGTCTGAGGAAGACCAAACCTTGATTATGCTTTTTACAACCTTAGCGTTGGATGCAGTTAAAGATGACACTACATTCACAAGAACGAAAAACATTATTGATGCCAACTATACATTAGGAACTGGCCTCCCCCTTCGCGAAGTAAAAGAAGGAAAAGATGCTGGATATCGTTCTAAACTAATTGGCTCTGTTCATCAAGTTGAATTTTTAGTTACGCCAAAATACCAAGGCTTAAAAGTTAATCTTAAATTTAATGAAGTAAAGGTCTATCCGGAAGGATTTGCCGCTTACATTAACCTTGTGATGGATAATAGTTTGAAAATTATCAATAAGGACTTGATTGATAAGCGTATCTTAATTCAAGATATTGGCGGATTATCAACCGATATTGCTGTCATCAAAAATCGAAATGTCGATGATGACAAAGCTCAGGGCTTTAATCTAGGAGTTTCTGAATCATTAGAAGCCATTCGTGAAGAAATCAGAAAGAAACACGGTGTTGAGTTGGATAGCCGCCGCGATGTGGTCGAAATCATTACTCGGAAAAATGACCGCAACCATATTATGGTAAAGGGAAGCCGGACAAGTGTTCATGATATAACAGACCGGATTCTGCTCGAATTAGCCAAGAAGCAATACCGTCTATTACGTAATGTGTGGGCAAGAAACTCGCAATCGGAAATCTGCTATTTTGTTGGCGGTGGAGCCCATGTATTAAAAGATTATATTAAAACATTAAATAATAATTTGGATGGATATAATATTGAATTCTTTGAGGATGACAAAGAAAGCATTTGGATGATGGCAAATGCCTACTATAAGCTCATCATGGACTTTAATAGAAAGACAGAAAAGCCAAAGAATGATAAACTACCTGTAAAAAGCTAAATAAGGTGATGAGATGAAAAAGGCTGCGACAAATGAAATTACACGGGGTCAAGCAATATCTTTCAGGGTTCCTTCTGATACACCTGACCATATCGTGAAGCATTTGCAAAAATTGAAGGAAACAGAGCGCAGAAATTTTTCAAGTAAAATAGCTGAATTTGTCGTGCAAGGTGTAAGCAGTTCTTTTTCACGTGAAAAAGAAACGATTACGATTCCCCTCCCCCAGAGGCTTTCAAAAGCACAGCGGGATTGGTTAAAGCATGAGCACTCTGAGGCATTGCTGGGAAGTATCCTTTTTCAGCTGATTTCTGACCCGGTACGTGCAACCTCCCTCTTAGCATCTCTGAATAGTAAATCTGTTGATATAGATGAGGCGTTATACCTTCAGGAGGAGGTATTTCCTAAGGAACTTTCAGTGGGCTATCAAGAGATGTCTGCTGGAGTTGAAGAATCCCCCGTTCATATCGATTTAAATGATATGGAGGATGATTTGAGTGAGTTTGATTGGGATCTTGCGGAAAAGGCGCAGCCGGTCATTACGAAAGCGGATGAAGGCGGAGGAGAAGATGAGGTAGAGGACCTGCTTGGCGGGTTTTTGGCGAATATGAATAAATGAACAAACAAGCCATGATGTTATTGTCATGGCTTGTTTTTTAATTAATGCTTATGGTTCGGTAATTTTTTTCCCGGGTGATTATCCCCTTGATGCTCTTTATTTTTCCTGTCTTTTTCCTTGTTTTCACGCAGCTTTTCCACATATTCATGAGTGTTATTTTGATCCATGTCGCTTAGCCTCCTTGTTATAGAACAATTGTTAATGTAACCATTCCATAATAAAAACATACAAATTGAAAGCCCATTTGCAGTTATAGGATTTAAACTTAGTCAACCTTCATATGTATTAATGATGGAGGAGGTCTTTGGATGTTATTAACGATATTAATTTTTCTTTTGGTCGTATTTATCGGTGGTCCGGTTTGCATTCTCCTCTTGCTGCGAAATTTGGCAAAAAAACCGCAGCATTCCATTATCCGCTCCTACCCGTATTTTGGCTGGATTCGTTATGTTCTTGAAATGATGGGGCCGAAGCTTAGGCAATATTGGTTCGATAGTGATAATGGCGTTGGTCCATTTTCCCGCGCTGATTATTTGGGGATTGTTTTTTCAGCTAAATATCGCAGTGACTTGATAAGTTTTGGCTCAAAGCGGGATTTTGAAAAGTCTGGGTACTATATCGCCAACGAATTGTTCCCTTTGTTAACGGATGAATTACGAGTTGATAATCAAGAAAAAGTCCATGCCATGAAGTATCAAATTGACCATGAGGGATTATTCACCCGCAGGGAGCATCTAGAAGAGGATCAAATTTCTCGCTGGCTTTTTCATGAAGAAGATTCAATGATCGTTGGGCCAGATCGGAGAGAACCATGGCGGCTCCGCGGTCCCTTTGGTGCTTCAGCAACCTCTTACGGGTCGGTTGGGGAAAATTATATTCTTTCGACCGGATATGGCAGTAAAATGGCGGGCGGTTCCTGGATCAATACGGGAGAAGGAGGCGTAGCACCTGAACATCTCGAAAGCGGTGCCGATGTTGTTGCCCAGATAGGGCCTGGAATATTTGGCTATCGTGATGAAGAGGGGAATTTTTCACTTGTTGAATTTAAGTTAAAGGCCGCAGAACCACAAATTAAAGCCTTTGAGCTTAAATTCGGCCAAGGGGCAAAAATTCGCGGCGGCCATCTCGAAGGCGCGAAGGTGACTTCGAAGGTTGCTCGGATTAGAAAGGTTCAGGAAGGTCAGACGATCAATTCTCCGAATCGTTTTTCATTTTTGCGTAATGCTGCTGAAACCTTGCAATTCATTAAAACCTTGCAAGAGGAAGGCGGAAAACCTGTGGGAATAAAAATCGTGGTTGGCTACCATTCGAATCTCGATGAATTTTTTGAGACGATGAATCGTTTGTGTATTTATCCTGACTTTATTACCGTGGATGGCGGTGAAGGTGGAACAGGTGCAACCTTTAAATCGATGGCAGACTCGATGGGACTCCCTCTTTATCCTGCATTAATTGCGGTTGTCGATAAAGCATGCCAGTATGGGGTCCGCCGCAGGGTCAAGATTTTTGCTTCAGGGAAATTAATATCGGCTGATAAAATTGCCATTGCTTTGGGGATTGGTGCCGATGCGGTGAACTCTGCCCGCGGCTTTATGATCGCGAACGGCTGCATTATGGCCTTGCAGTGTCATACCGGCAAATGTCCAGCAGGCGTAACGACAACTGACCGGAAACATCAAGAAGCACTTGTGCCCGAAGAAAAAAAGTGGCGCGTGATGAATTATATAATTAATGTCCGTCAAGGGCTATTTGCCTTAGCGGCGGCATGCGGAATTGATACTCCAAGGAAATTTACGCGTGAGCATATTGTTTTTAAAGCGGGCGATGGTCAGGTGAAACGATTATCTGAACTCTTCCCTTTACCCGATTCAGAATCCTTGCGATGAGCATGAGTTAACATTATATTCATAGTGGGAACATTTTCTAAAAATGTAAAACTACTAACCTATTAATCTAAATTTGGTGGTGGGACCTTGGAGCTGCCTGATGATATTGTGCTTGAAAATGGTATGCTAAATGAAAAGTTAATTATGAAAAGGGAAATTCTATATAAGGGCATGAATGGCCGGTTTGTCGAAAGATTTTATTTGTCGGGGGCGGAGAGCTTTATTTTCAAACCATTAACCAACAATGCCCAATTAGGTAAAGAAGCGTGGGTTCATGAGAAAATTCTCCCCCACTTCCCGGCGATATTTCCTAAAATTATCTCTTATTCGGAAAGTGATAATCCGGATATGAGTTGGATGATTTTAGAGGACCTTGGTCAGCTATCCCATGACTTCAATGAGGAAACAGTCATGGGTGTGGTCAAGTGGGTGGCGTGGTGGCATTCCTTGCCAGTGGGGAAACTCGAGGATATTCCTGTTAATGGGTTAAAACCGCAGATTGGTCAGATTATTGCCGATATTTTAGAAAAAAGAGAGTTGCTTTTTCAATTATTACCGAGGCTGCAGATTGAAAAGAAGCTTATTGAGCAAATTTATCTGCTTCTAGAGCAGAATATGGAATTTTCAAAGCAGTTGGTGTTATCCCATGGCGATTTGCATGTAGGGAATTATGCTGTCGTTGATAATAAAATGATGATTCTAGACTGGGAGCATACCCATCTTAATACTCCTTACTGGGATTTATATCATGTTTTGGATCTGTCCCACCCCCTTTTCCCGAAGACAATTACGAGTGAGTTTAGAGAGCAAGTCTTAAAAGCATACTTGAGCAAGGTCGAGTTAGAGATAAGTAGTGATGCCTTTTTGAAGGAGTATTATTTGTTTGCGTCTGCCTTCTCGATTTGGATGATTCTATTGATTCAAAAGGATTTAGTGAATAATGGCGGTAAATGGTCGGTTGAACAGCTAAATATGCAGTTAACTGAAACGGTGTCGAGTCTGGAGCAATGTGCCCTTGCACTTATTCAAAAAAGCTAACCCTGGTTATATTCAGGGTTAGCTTTTTTGAATTTAAGCTTTTTGCTCTGTCAATTTGATTATTTCAATAACCGTTTGTGTGGCTTTGATCATGTTATCGACGGAAATAAATTCAAATTTCCCGTGGAAGTTTTCACCGCCGGTAAAAATATTTGGTGTTGGCAATCCCATATAAGATAACTGGGAGCCGTCTGTACCGCCGCGGATGGGTTTTACAATTGGCTTAATATCTAAGCTCACCATGGCTTCATGTGCAATATCGACAATTTCCTTTACCGGTTCGATTTTCTCTCCCATGTTGTAGTACTGGTCTTTTAAATCAAGCAGGATATTGTCAGAGCCGTATTTTTCTTGTAATTGGGCGACAATGTTTTCAATCGTTGCTTTTCTGGCATTGAATTTTTCCCTGTCATGATCTCGAATAATATAGTAAAGATTTGATTGTTCAACCTCACCATTGAAGGAAATGAGGTGGTAGAAGCCTTCGTATCCTTCAGTATGTTCAGGTGCTTCTTGTGTTGGAAGCTTACTATGTAATTCCATGGCAATTTTCATGGAGTTAACCATTTTATCTTTGGCTGAGCCTGGATGAATATTGGTACCTTTGATTGTGATTTTGGCTGAGGCAGCATTGAAGCTTTCGTACTCTAACTCCCCTAGCGGACCGCCGTCAACGGTGTAAGCGTGGCTGGCATTGAAGGCCGCAACGTCAAACTTATGTGGTCCTCTGCCAATTTCTTCGTCCGGGGTGAACGCAACGCGGACCTTACCGTGCTTGATTTCCGGATTTTGGATTAAGTAAGCCATTGCGGTCATAATCTCCGTGACACCGGCTTTATTGTCCGCACCAAGTAGAGTTGTGCCGTCAGTAGTAATTAAAGTATGACCTTTATAGTCTGGCAGGCTCGGGAAGTCTTTTGGTGACATGATCACTTTTAGTGCTTCGTTTAAGACGATCGCCTCACCATTATAGTTTTCTACGATTTGCGGGTTAACATTTTTCCCTGTAAAATCGGTAGCTGTATCCACGTGGGCAAGAAAGCCGATGGTTGGGACTGACTTGTCAGTATTGGAAGGCAGGGTTGCCATCAGATAGCCATTCTCGTCCAGAGTCACTTCTTCCATCCCTATTCCCTTTAATTCATCCTCAAGCATATGAAGCAGTGTCCATTGTCCCTCTGTTGATGGGCACGTTTCACTGTTTTCATTGGACTGGGTGTCCACTTTAACATAGGAAGTAAATCTTTCAATCAATTCGTTCTTCACGTTTGCTACACTCCCCTGATTTAGGTTTTTGTACATGAATATCATATCACTTTATGAGAGCGGATACACTTTTTTGGGGGAGTGGCAGAGTGATTTTGCATTGATGTCAGATGCGACTCCATATCTGTCGGATAACATATCATAACTGTCAGATGCGACAGGTTAATTGTCAGATAGCTCGTCATATCTGTCGCCATTCAAAATTACTGTCGGATGAGGCGATGAAACTGTCGAATGCCACAGGTAAACTGTCAGATAGCTCGTCATATCTGTCGCCATTCAAAATTACTGTCGGATGAGGAAATGAAACTGTCGAATGCCACAGGTAAACTGTCAGATAGCTCGTCATATCTGTCGCCTTCCAAAATTACTGGCGGATAAGGCGATAAAACTGTCAGATGCGACAGGTTAATTGTCAGATAGCTCGTCATATCTGTCGCCTTCCAAAATTACTGTCGGATGCGACTCATTAACTGACTTATAGCCAAACAACACTGTCTATCTGAAAACAAAGATTCGCTTAGTTTGGTCATAGACAATGTTATTAAAGTCCATTATATATGACCTGTTTCGAAACGTTCCTTCGAATTGCCAATGCATACTTGTCAAAATGCGTTTAGCAGTCTGAATATCTACCCCCAAAAACTCCCGGCACTCCCTATTCGTAATCCTCCTATTAAAAATCAAAAACCACTCTAACAAAGTTCGCTGATGAGCACAGTGATCCATCGTCTCACAAAATGGACATTGCCAAGTTCGGGGAAGTTTAATCATCCCGATCCTGCCACATGTAACACATCTGACCCCAGGCTGAAAATCACCAAAAGGTATACGATAACTCTCACATATTGGCTTTGGAATAAATCGTTGGTGACTAGCTAGAAGCTCACCGGAAAGCCAATTGAAAGTTTCTATATCCAATTTTTTAGTTTGCTGTGGAATACTTCGAATATAGGATGGAATCAAGTTGGGGAATAAAATCTTGGTCTTCGCAGGTGGAACGGCTACGATTTGCTTAGGATATGCGAGGGAAACTGCCCCATAAACTGGTAATTGGATACCCCTGCCTCTAAGCCAGGCGCTCAATAATTCCTGATTTCTCTCTAATTGGACAACAGGGCTATCAAAGCCATCCCTCTGCCCATCTTCTCTAGTTCGGATTAATTGTGCTGGATTATCCTTAAACTCCAGCACACCTCCAATATTTTTAACTTCTAAAACAAAACCATACCAGGGAGTCATGAAATAAGTATCCATTTGAAATTGCTCAACAGATGAGGGAGATAAATCGTGGAAAATGCGGTGTTCAAATGGTAAGGAATCCTTGCGGAAAACTTCAGCTACTCGTTCTTCCCCGCCTATACCAGCCTCGACGGAGAAACGCTTTGACGCTAAAACGGGCAAACTAGGGTGGCTGACAGCCAACCGATTTTGAGCTGCAATTAATCCTTCTAACTTCAATGATGGGTCTCTATTTTTAATAATAATGTTATTCGACCTCCTTCAACATGAATCGTAACACATCCCAAAAAGCCATACTATATAGAAAAACAAACATTCATATTTTTGTAAAAAATAAAGCTTGCCACCTATTGACCAATTGAGTCAACGGGATTATAATATCGCTATTGACCCACCTGGTCAACAAGAATAAAAGGAGGGCCGCCACAGTGTTTTCGAAATTTCTCAACCTAGATAAGGATAAACAGGAACGAATCATAAATGCTGCCATAAAGGAATTTGCCCAGAAAGGATATGATAATGCATCGACCAATGAAATCGTAAAAGAAGCCGGTATTTCAAAGGGATTGCTATTTCATTATTTCGGCAATAAAAAGCAGCTGTATTTATTTTTGTTTGATTATTGCACCGAACTCATTACCGACGAGTATTACAAAAAAGTCGATTTTAAAGAAACTGATTTCTTTAAAAGGATTCGGCTAGCAGTTATGGTCAAAATGGAAATGCTAGGCACCCATCCGGATATATTTAAGTTTGTACAAGAGGTATTTTTGGAAGATTCTCAAGAAATAAAAGCAGAATTTGATAAAAAGAAACAGGAGTTGACCCATATCAATATGGGAAAATTTTATGAGGGCATTGATTATTCCAAATTTAGGGATGATGTCGATCTCAAAAAAATCATCAAAATTATCACCTGGACCTTTGAAAAAATGAGTGATGAAATTCTTAATCAAGCAAAATCAACACCTAACCATGAACTTGATTATCAACCAATCGTTGACGAGACAGAAGAGTATTTTGAAGTGTTAAAAACATGCTTTTACAAATAAAGGGGGCACATAACGATGAACGTAATTGAAATTATAAACCTTACAAAAACCTACGGCAAATCACGAGGAATTTCCGACATCAGTTTCAATGTCGAAGAAGGCGAAATTTTTGGCTTCATCGGCCCTAACGGCGCTGGGAAGTCAACGACAATCAGAACGCTTTTATCACTCATTTACCCCACTAGCGGGAGTGCTTCCATTTTTGGAAAGGACTGCGTTCAGTTTGCCCCGGAAATAAAAAAGGAAATCGGCTATTTGCCGTCTGAAGTTTTTTACTATGACAATATGAAAGTAAAAGATCTATTAAAATACTCAGCTAGTTTCTATAAAAAAGACTGCAGTAAGAGAATCAAAGAGTTAGCAGAAATCATGGATCTTGACCTAAATAAAAAGATTGATGATCTTTCACTCGGTAACAAAAAGAAGGTTGGCATTGTGCAAGGCCTGCTCCATGAACCAAAGCTCATCATCCTTGATGAACCGACAAGCGGACTCGACCCGCTCATGCAGCAAAAATTCTTTGAACTGTTGGAGGAAGAGAATAAGAAAGGCGCGACCATTCTATTTTCTTCACATATTCTTAGCGAGGTTCAAAGACTATGCAATCGAGTTGCGATCATTAAAGAGGGAAAGATTGTTACGGTAGAAAAAATTAGTACCTTAAAAGAAAATAATTATAAGAAGTTCAAGATTGAGACGAAATCGCCGATCAGCCAAAATTATTTCCTAATGAGCGGTGTCAATAATTTAGCCATCGAAGGCAACATCACAAGCTTCCTATTCAGGGGAGATATTAATGCCGTCATGAAAAGAATCGCTGAAATAGAAATTGCTAATCTATGGATTGAAGAGCCTGACCTTGAGGAGATCTTTATGCACTACTACGAAAAGGAGGCCTAACTATGAATATCTTTTTACATGAATTGAAGGCGTATCGAAAATCAACAATCATCTGGTCGATCTCGTTAGTGTTAATTATCGCACTGTTTATGTCGCTTTATACTTCCATTGCCAAGGATGCAGAGGGATTTATGAAAATAATGGGGAATTATCCAGAGGCGATTAGAAATGCAATCGGATTTAATCAAGGAAATTTCTTTACGATTTTAGGTTTCTATAGCTTCCCCTTATCGTTTGTAACCTTGTGTGCTGCTATTCAAGCAATGAATCTCGGAACTTCCATTGTCAGCAAGGAAGTCCGTGAAAAAACAGCCGATTTTCTGTTAACAAAGCCTGTGACACGCAGCCAAATACTGACGGCCAAGTTATTGGGGGCATTTGTTTCCTTAATTATCACGAATATTATTTATTTCGCGGCAGCAAGCCTCCTGGCCCTCCAAGTTCAGACAGACGATTTTAGCATGAAAATTTTCTTTTTGCTTTCACTGACGATTTTTTTCATTCAACTGATTTTCCTGGCATTAGGAATCATCATTTCTGTGATTGTTCCGAAAATAAAATCGGTGCTGACCATCTCACTGGCAACTGTCTTTGCTTTCTACTTTTTGGGAATGTTCAGCGACACGACAGGCGAAGAAGTAAAACGTTATATTTCGCCGTTTAAATATTTTAACAGTGCCTATATTATCAAACACTCAGGCTATGAAGTGTCCTTTTTGATTACCAGTGCAGTCATTATCGTTCTAGCCATTGCGGCCAGTTATGTTGTTTATTCTAAAAGAGATATTCATGCTGTTTAATAAGGGGGTGTTTCGAAAATGAATATTTACTTAAAAGAATTGAAGTCCCATCGAAAATCGATCATCTTTTGGAGCATTGGTGTCTTCTTGATGGTCGTTTCAGGTATGACGAAATATGATGCTTATTCATCGTCGGGTCAGTCCATCAATGACCTGCTTAAAGACATGCCAAAATCAATGCGGGCTGTTTTTGGGTTTAGTGATTTGGATTTATCAAAGGTAAGTGGTTATTACGGAATGTTGTTTATCTATTTGTTATTAATGGCAACCATCCATGCGGCGATGCTGGGGGCAACCATTATTGCCAAAGAGGAGCGAGATAAAACATCGGAGTTTTTGTTTGTTAAACCAGTATCAAGAAGCACTGTGATTACCGCAAAATTATTAGCAGCATTAACGAATATCATTATTTTTAATTTGGCAACCTGGATTTCATCGATTGCTCTTATTGCGAAATACAATGAGGGTAAGGCAGTAAATGGGGATATCACCCTTCTAATGGTTAGTATGTTCATTTTGCAGCTGCTGTTTATGGTCATCGGAAGTGCCCTTGCTTCGGTCAAAAAGAGACCTAAAACAGCTGCATCTATAGCTACTGGCATTCTTTTATTAACGTATTTGCTGTCGATTGCGGTTGATTTAAATGAAAATATTGACGGCTTGAAATATTTGACACCATTTAAATATTTTGAAGCCAAAAATGTCATGTTTGGCGGTGGATTGGACCCTGTCTTTGTCGTGATTTCATTGATACTGACGGCGCTGCTAACCGTTGTAACCTATGTTTTTTATAAAAAAAGAGACTTAAATGTGTAAAAGACCGGGGTTCCCCGGTCTTATTTTTCGTTTGCCATTTTTACCAGTGTAATAATATTGCTTGAAAGCTTGCTGTAGGACGGGGCTTTCGCTTTAATATTGGTTTTAATTCCGTCGATGAGCGGCAACGCTTTTGGGTTGGTGATCGTCAGAATCTGTACTTGTCCGTTAAAGGCTTTACTCATAATTTCCTTCGCCCGATCTAAGTTATCATCGGTATTCAGCTTTGTCTGGTCGACTCCGTCCAAGTTACCCTTTCCGGACAAACCGTTTGTATTAGTTAATACTTTGGATTGCATTTCATCATAACGGGTGGATGTTGTCTCTTGATTCGCCCTTGCGAGGATAATGGTGTCATCAAGGACGAACACCTTAATGCCTGGAATCCCCTCACCTGCAAGTCGCGATTCTAAGTGCGATGAAATTCCCCCGTCATGTAAACTGGAACTGCCAATCAAGCTATAAACATTAGTTCCAACCCCGCTTGTCGCTTGAGTGGTTTTTTTCTTCGCCCTGTCCACGCTTGGAATCACATTCACATTATTATGATTGCCATGGACGACTCCATTCCCCTTGTTGTTCAGGGACTGTTGGTGTAAATCATGGTTGATGGCTGCATCTGCTTCATGCCCTTTTAAACTTTGCTGACCAGAACAGCCACCTAGGAACAGAAGGGTACCAATTATAGGGGTACAGCAATTTTTCCACTTTATTTTCATTCCATAGACGCTTCCTTTTTAAAAATAAATTTCCCTTTTCCTTTTCTGCGTATGAATGGTTTATTTTGAGAACATTATCAAACAAAAGGCAGGAAACTGTCGAAGTCTACATTTTTTTGATTTATTTTCCTTGGAGGTGTTTGGAATGACAGAAGAAAAAAAGAAAAAACCGGATGTTTTATCAAGGAGAAAATTTATTCGTAATACAGGTTATACGGTTGGCGGTTTAGCCGTTGGCGGTGTATTGGGGAGCATCCTCTCACTTGGGACGGCAAAGAAAAATAAAGTGGAAACGGCCCAAAATTTTAATCAGGCTCTGATGTATTTTACTCCTGAGCAATATCGGATTGTCGAAGCAGCAACGGAGCGGATATATCCGAAGGACGATCATGGCCCGGGTGCCAAGGAATTGGGTGTCGCCTTTTTTATTGATCATCAATTAGCGGGTGATTGGGGCTTTAATTCACGCGAATATATGCAGGCACCCTTTTTTAAAGGGGAAAAAGTTCAAGGCTTCCAAGGGCGGTTAAAGCGACGGGATATTTTTGACATTGCCATACGCGAACTGAATAACCATAGTCAAGCTGTGTATAAGAAGGATTTCATCGACTTAAAGGGCGATGAGAAGGATGCTATTCTGAAAGACTTTGAGGAAGACAAAGTAAATATTACCACGATTTCGCCTAGCGGCTTTTTCAATATGCTGAGGAGTTCAACCCTGGAAGGTGTGTATAGTGACCCGCTGTATGGAGGCAATAAAAATATGGACGGCTGGAAAATGCGCAATTATCCAGGTAGTAAAATGGCCTATGCCAGCGTGATTGAAAAAGACTTTAAGAAAATAAAGCCGCAGAGTCTTCAAAACCATATGGGTAAATAGAAATTTTTAAACAAAGAAGGTGGAAGCATGGCGAGAAAATTACCGAAAGTTGATGTTGTCATCGTTGGTGTTGGCTGGGCTGGAGGAATTATTGCCTCTGAACTAACGAAAAAAGGATTAAAAGTAGTCGGTTTGGAAAGAGGGAAAGAACGAAAAACAGAGGACTATTATATGGTCCATGATGAACTAAGATATGCCCTGCGCTATGATCTCATGCAGGACCTGGCTAAGGAGACGATCACCTTCCGCGGCAAGGAAAAATCCGCGCCCTGCCAATGAGGCAATACGGTTCGTTTCTGCTAGGGGATGGTTTAGGAGGCTCGGGTGTTCATTGGAATGGCCAGACATTCCGGTTCCTTCCTTATGACTTTGAAATTCGTAGTAAAACGATTGAAAAATATGGTAAAAATAAAATCCCTGCAGAAATGAATCTACAGGATTGGGGCATTACCTATGATGAACTCGAACCTTACTATGATCGATTTGAAAAAACCGCTGGTATATCAGGAGAGGAAAATCCACTAGGGGGAAAAAGGTCTGATAAGTATCCAACCCCGCCAATGAAAAAATCACCGCCAATTAAAATGTTTGAGAAAGCAGCAAAAAAGTTGGACCTGCATCCTTATATGATGCCATCGGCCAATTTATCGGAATCATATAAAAATCCGGATGGCATTCAGAGGTCGGCATGTCAATATTGCGGCTACTGCGAACGGTTTGGCTGTGAGTATGGGGCAAAAGCAGATCCAGTCGTGACGGTAATACCGGTTGCGCTGAAATCGGGTAATTTTGAGATTAGAACCCATTCCAATGTAAGAAGAATTTTAAAACAAGGCAAAAAGGTGACGGGTGTTTTATATACAGACGTTACAACCGGTGAAGAGATTGAACAGCCGGCTGATATTGTCGTCATGACAAGCTATGTTTTCAATAACATCCGTTTGCTATTGATGTCAGGCGTTGGCGAACCGTATAACCCAAACACTGGAAAAGGTGTCATCGGTAAAAATTATGCCTACCAGGTCATGAAAGGCAATGCAGTTGGCTTTTTTAACGATAAAGAATTTAATACCTTCGCTGGGGCCGGTTCGCTCGGTATGCTGGTAGATGATTATAATGGCGATAATTTTGACCACTCCAACATAAAGTTTGTCCATGGCGGCGGGATTTCGCTGACGCAAACGGGCTTCAGGCCGATTCAAAATAATCCAGTTCCAAAGGGTACGCCAATGTGGGGGAAAGAATTTAAGAAGCAGTCGTTAAAATATGCGAATCGTGTTTTAACTGTTGGGGCCCAAGGGTCATCGATGCCGTTCAAACATCACTTTCTTGACCTCGACCCTACCTACAAAGACGCTTTTGGCGACCCGTTAATCCGAATTACCTTTGATTTCGAAGAGCAGGACCGCCAGCTTGCGGTTTTCCTTGCTGACAAATGTGCTGATATCTTAAAGGAAATGGGTGCCGACCATATTGATTCCTTAAAGGAATTAGGGCCCTATGATATTTCCACCTATCAATCGACTCACAATACGGGCGGGGTTATTATGGGTGCAGACCCTGGGACTTCTGCTGTAAATAATTATTTGCAAATGCATGACTATGACAATTTATTTGTCGTCGGTGCCTCTGCATTTGGCCACAACTCCGGCTATAATCCGACCGGAACAGTCGGTGCCCTAGCCTACCGTGCTGTTGAGGGCATTCTGAAATACCATGATAAGGGCGGACAAGTTATTTAGAAAGCGTTTAAAAATATACCTATTATGGTAATATGGTAAAATGAGCTAACTAAAGGAGGAGAAACTGCAATGACAACACAAAACGAAAACAAGGCCTTGCCGCCAAAAACCTGTTCTGTTGAACGACTGGTAACAATGGAAGAGGATGTAAAGAAGGTCCTTTCCGGTGAAAAAACAGCGACACGAAGGAATGGCCGCTATGCGGATCCTGGTGAAATCATGACGCTTGAGGGCCGCAATTTTGTAGTGGAAAATGTCTATTCGCAAAGCTTAGGTGAGTTGACAGATGATGATGCCCGCCGCGAGGGCTTCGCAACAGTTGAAGAATACAAACAATCGATTCTTACAATTCATCCAGGCATGCCATGGCTGCCGCAGATGCGCGTGTGGGTTCACGAATTCCGCGAAGAAAATTAATAAAAAATGGTCCATTCACGTGATGGGCCATTTTTTAATGGAATTTTAATCATTTCGGCAGTCGTAAAAATTTGTTTAATCCTGGAGCACGAAACTATAATAGCCTTATCAAAAGATTTCCGACATGATGAGGTGAACTGATTGAAATTTTTAACAAAATACATAAAAAAGTATTGGAAATCTTTTAGCATGGCTGTCCTATTTCTTACCTTCGAGGCGCTGAGTGACTTAATGCAACCAACCATCATGGCGAAAATCATCGATAAAGGGGTTGTGGAAAAAGATCTCCATTATGTATTGAAAATGGGAGGCCTAATGCTAGTCATCACTGCTGTCGGCGCCATCGCTGCTTCATCTAGAAGTATCATCGCCAGTATTGTGTCCCAAAATTTTGGGACAGAGCTAAGAGCCGATTTGTTTAAAAGAATCCAAACCTTATCGTTTAAAAATATTGATAGGTTTGACCGCGCGTCCTTAATTACAAGATTGACCAATGACGTTACACAAATCCAGGTTTTCGTTAATGGCTTGATGCGGATATTTGTTAAGGCCCCACTTCTTGCGATTGGCGGTCTTATTATGGCCACACGCTTAAACCTTCACCTTGCGGTTGTCCTCGCGGTCGTCGTGCCAATTGTCGCTTTGCTGATTGTATACAATATGAAACTGGGATTTCCATTGTTCGCAAAGGTACAAAAGGCGTTAGATAAGGTCAACGCTGTAATGCGGGAGTACCTATCGGGAGTGCGCGTGGTTAAAGCGTTTAATCGCTTTGATATAGAAATCGGTAAATTTACGAAGGCAAATAACCATTTCCGAGATCAATCGATTACCGCAAGTCGCCTGATGGCTACCTTCAGCCCGGCGATCATGCTGACCGTGAATCTTGGAATTGTTGTCGTCCTCTGGATCGGCGGTTTAGGAGTCAATAAAGGCAATATCCAAGTTGGGAATATTATTGCCTTTACCAACTATATGACGCAGATTTTATTTTCCTTGATGATGATTTCAATGGTTTTTAATATGTTTGTCAGAGCAAGGGCCTCTGCCGGGAGAATTGGTGAGATCTTTATCCAAGAGGACTCCCCTGTCCTTGCAAATGAAACAAACCACCAATTAAAAGAAAAAGGAAGAATTGATTTTGAAAATGTTACTTTTTCTTATGAGTCGGCATATGGTGAGCCAATCCTAAGAAAGATTAATTTATCGATTTTGCCTGGCGAAACGGTCGGCATCATCGGTTCAACTGGTTCAGGGAAAAGTACGCTAGTTGGCCTGATTCCGCGCTTTTACGATGTCACAACTGGCGCCATTAAAGTAGATGGAAAAAATATTGACGAGATTAATCCGAAAACGCTTCGGGAAAAAATTGCAATTGTCCCGCAAAAAAATATTTTGTTTACGGGCAGTGTCGCCGAAAATATCCGCTGGGGAAAGGAGGATGCCTCGTTCGAGGAATTGGTAGCAGCTGCGTCAATTGCTGGTGCACACGATTTTATCACCGCTTCTCCTGAAGGATATGAAACCAAAATTGGCCAAGGCGGTGTTAATTTTTCCGGCGGGCAGAAGCAGAGGATTTCCATTGCTAGAGCATTAGTGAAAAAACCAGAAATTTTAATCTTAGATGATAGTACAAGTGCAGTCGATGTAGCGACAGAAGCAAAAATTAAGGAAGGCTTGAAGACATATGCCAAGGGGTTGACGTGCCTTTTAATTGCACAGCGAATTACGTCGATTATGGATGCCGATAAAATTGTTGTCCTTGACCATGGAGAAATAGTTGGAGTCGGAAATCACCATGAATTAATGAAAGATTGTCATGTTTATCAGGAAATTTACCACTCACAAATGGGCAAGGAGGTGTCGTGAAAATGGCAAATAATCAAAGCAACAGCACCCCTGCACCCCCTGCACCACCTCCATTACGGCCAGGAGGTGCACAGCGCCTGCGCGGCCCAGTGGTAAAGCCAAAGAATTTTAAAGGAACCCTTAAGCGACTTTGGGATTACTTTGGAAAAGAAAGGAAAATGCTGACCGTCATTTTTATTTTTATCGTAATCGATTCTGCCCTTATGCTTCTCGCGCCTTTCCTGATAGGGAAAGCTGTCGATGCGATGAGCCAGAACCATGGGAAAGTTGATTTTGACATTCTTGAAATGACGATTATCGTCCTAACGTGTGCCTATATCGGGGATGCACTCCTTACCTTTTTCCAAGGATGGCTGATGGCAGGTGTGGCCCAACGGATTGTCAAAAGCTTAAGAGAGGCTATTTTTAAAAAGCTGCAAAAACTCCCAGTGTCGTTTTTTGATTCACGCACACATGGAGAGCTGATGAGCAGGCTTTCCAACGATGTGGATAATATCAGCAATACGATATCCCAATCGACTACGCAGTTAATGTCTGGGGCCATTGTCATCGCAGGATCGTTAATCATGATGCTCATTTTAAGCCCGCTGTTAACATTGGCAAGCTTGATCACCGTGCCGCTCGTGTTTTTGCTGACACGGACAATTGCCAAAAGAACGAGCGTTTTATTTAAAAATCAACAAGTTCAACTGGGTACTCTAAATGGTCATATAGAGGAAACCATCTCCGGAATTGAAGTGGTCAAAGCCTTTAATCACGAGGAAAAGGTGATTGAGGAGTTTAATACGATCAATGAGAACTTGCGTGAGGTCGGCCTTAAGGCGCAAATTTGGTCCGGTTTTCTGATGCCGATTATGAACGTCATTAATAATCTTGGCTTTGCGGTTGTCGCCGTCTTCGGAGGAATCCTTGCCCTGAAAAGCCTGATCACGGTAGGGGCCATCGCAAGCTTTATCACTTACTCCAGACAATTTGTCAGACCGCTTAATGATCTAGCCAACATTTTTAATATTCTTCAATCAGGTGTCGCTGGGGCCGAGCGGGTCTTTGAAATTATCGATGAACAAGAGGAACCTGCAGATTTGCCGAATGCTGTTCCATTAGAAAATCCAAAAGGTTATGTTGTCTTTGAGAATGTCAGTTTCGGTTACAGGAAGGATGTACCGATTTTAAAAAATGTTAGCTTTGAAGCGGATGTGGGCAGCAGTACGGCCTTGGTGGGGCCAACTGGTGCCGGGAAAACAACGGTCGTGAATCTGCTGACGAGATTTTATGATGTGACCAGCGGGAGAATTCTTCTTGATGGCCGGGATATTCGTGAATACACAAGGGATAGCTTACGTAGTTGCTTCGGCTTTGTCCTTCAGGATACATATTTGTTTTCGGGGACGATTAAGGAGAATATCAAGTATGGCAAACCGGATGCAACCAACGAAGAAATTGAACAGGCAGCGAGGATGGCAAATGCTGATGGATTTATCAAACGGTTACCTCATCAATATGACACGATTTTATCTGAAAATGGCGGAAATCTTAGTCAAGGTCAGCGCCAGCTCTTAGCGATTGCCAGAGTGATTTTAGCAAAACCATCGCTGCTTATTTTAGACGAAGCCACTAGCAGCATTGATACGAGAACTGAGCTCCATATCCAAGAAGCACTGCTGGCCTTGATGGAGGACCGGACTAGTTTTATCATCGCCCATCGTCTTAATACGATACGAGATGCCGACACCATCATGGTTATTGACCAAGGCCAAATTATTGAAAAAGGAAGCCATGATGCGTTAATGGAGAGACAAGGCCGTTATTATCAAATGTTTTTTAATCAATTTAAAAATGTTGAAGGTGCATAGGCTAAAAATGATGAAGAGGATTGCGAATAGCGCATTCCTCTTTTTGTGTTTCTTTACTGTTCAACGGTGACAACTGTAAAGACAATTGGTAGAATTACTAGTGTTCAAAGTTAAATCTCCTTATGTAAAAAATAAGGGAATTTAGGGAATAATGAATATAGTTGTACATATAGGGGGATTCAGATGAATAAAAAGGAAATCTCTGGACGCCGGCTGCTTGGCATTGCCGGGATGGGTTGGATGTTTGATGCCATGGATGTCGGGATGCTTTCGTTCATTATTGCCGCGTTAAAAGTAGAATGGAATTTGACGCCAGGACAGATGGGTTGGATTGGCAGTATTAATTCCATTGGGATGGCCGTAGGGGCCCTCCTATTCGGATTAATGGCTGATCGGATTGGGCGAAAAAATGTATTTATCATTACGTTATTATTATTTTCAATTGGCAGTGGCGCTTCCGCCTTTACATCAACTTTAACCTTCTTTTTAATTTTTAGATTTTTTATTGGAATGGGCCTAGGCGGCGAACTTCCAGTCGCTTCTACTCTGGTATCCGAAAGTGTTGCTCCAGAAAACCGCGGCAGAATTGTCGTCCTTTTGGAAAGCTTTTGGGCTGGCGGCTGGCTGATTGCGGCCTTGATCTCCTATTTTGTCATTCCAAGCTTCGGCTGGCAAACCGCTTTGATTATTAGTGCCATTCCTGCACTATATGCCTTATATTTGCGTATTGGTTTGCCGGATTCACCGCGATTCTCAAGCTTAAAGGATAAGGAGAAACTCTCCGTTTTTCAAAGCCTGGCGAAGCTTTTTTCAAAAGAATATGGACGTCAAACGGTCATGCTTTGGGTTCTCTGGTTTTGTGTCGTCTTTTCGTATTATGGAATGTTCCTTTGGCTGCCAAGCGTAATGGTGATGAAAGGCTTTAGCTTAATTAAAAGTTTTGAATATGTACTCATTATGACTTTGGCGCAATTGCCTGGGTATTTTACAGCGGCTTGGTTTATTGAACGGTTTGGCCGAAAATTTGTGTTAGTCGTTTATTTAATTGGTACAGCTATCAGCGCTTATTTCTTTGGAACAGCGGAATCAACAGCTCTTTTAATGACCTCTGGAATCCTGCTGTCCTTCTTTAACCTTGGCGCATGGGGCGGCTTGTATGCGTACACGCCTGAACAGTATCCAACAGTCATTCGTGGGACCGGTGTAGGGGTGGCCGCATCGTTTGGGCGAATTGGCGGGGTGCTAGGGCCATTATTGGTGGGCTATCTAGTAGCCCAAAAAATATCGATTCAGTCAATCTTTACAATCTTCTGTATCTCTATCATTATTGGCGCTTTAACGGTCCTTATTTTTGGGAAAGAAACAAAGAGAAAAGAATTAGTATAATAATTTGAAATGAGAGAGTCCATTTTGGGTTCTCTTTTTTTTTATGTTTCGGAGACCGAATCATATTTAAACAAAATATTTTAAGGATCATTTACTTATTATTCAAAAAATAAAATCTTATTCACTTTAGCGTAATAAAGCCTTAAAACCAATAAAACCTTTTAAAAATATTATTTTCTAAATTATTTTAAAATAACTGACAAATATACTAGACGAACTCGAAAATATTAGATACAATGTTTTCAGAATATTATATGTTTTTAAAAAAAGTAGGACAAAAGGCTTGGGAAAATTTTGAAAAAAAGTAGGGGGTAAAGTATGAGAAAGAAAAAGGTAGCAGGAATTTTTATGTCGCTGATGATGGCGGCAGGTGTAATGGCAGGCTGTGGCTCTGCCAGCACAAGCGGTGATGCTGAAAAGGGCGGCACAATCAAGATCGGTGCAAACCTAGAGCTATCCGGCGGTGTAGCTTCATATGGTCAGTCGGTTAAAGAAGGTGTTGAATTAGCATTTGAAGAAATCAACAAAAAAGGTATCGACGGCAAGAAATTGCAATTAGTAGCAGTTGATAATAAATCAGATGCTGCAGAAGCAACAAACGGTGCTATTAAACTAGTCAGCCAAGATAAGGTAGCAGCTATCATCGGTTCTGCAACAAGTACAAATACCCTTGCTCAAGTTCAAATTGCCCAAGATAACAAAGTCCCATTAATTACACCAACTGCTACAAATGCCACAATTACTAACAAAGACGGTAAGGTTAATGACTTTGTATTCCGTACTTGCTTTATCGACCCATTCCAGGGCACAGTTGCTGCGACATTTGCCTTAAACACGTTAAAGGTTAAAAATGCAGCTGTAATTATTGACAGCTCAAGTGATTATTCAAAAGGCCTTGCAGCTTCTTTCAAAGAGAACTTTAAGAAAAATGGCGGAAATATCGTTGCTGAAGAAGCATATGTAGCTAAGGATACTGATTTTAATGCGATTTTAACAAATATTAAAGCGAAAAATCCAGAATACATTTTCCTTCCAGGATTTTATGAAGAAGTTGGTCTAATCGTGAAACAGGCTCGTGCTCTTGGTATTAATGTTCCAATCATGGGCGGCGATGGCTGGGATTCTCCAAAACTAGTAGAAATTGCTGGTTCAGCTCCACTTAAAGATACGTTTATCACAAACCACTATTCATCTGGCGATAGTGATAAAAAGGTTCAAGAATTCGTAGCAGCGTTCAAAGCGAAATACAATGATAAATCTCCAGATGCTTTTGCTGCTCTAGGTTATGATACTGCTTACTTCGTTGCTGATGCTATTAAACGCGCAGGAAGCGGCGATCCTAAGAAAATTCAAAAAGCTCTTGAATCAACAGACGGTCTCCAACTTGTATCTGGTAACTTAAAGCTTGATAAGAACCATGACCCAATCAAAGCCGCAGTAATTCTTGAGTACGTAAATGGTCAACAACAATTTAAGACAAAGGTAAACCCTTAATCTAGAAAAGCGGAAGCGCCTTGTTCAGGGGCGACAAGCATAAGACGAGCCGGCGGGAAGGTTGCTTTTTAACCTTCTCGACGGATTGGCTTAGACCAAAGAGCCCCTAGGCGCTGTAGCTAGACAATTCCTATAAGTTTTCTAATGGATAGGGAGCGAATTGCCTCCCTATTCCAATTTAATAAGAGAAAACACTTTTCCCAACATGTTAACGCAGTTAACGCCTATCTTTTATAAAAAGTTGAAGTCCTTCCAAAGGAGTGTTACACAAATGGAAATCATACAGCAGCTAGTCAACGGAATATCTCTAGGTAGTATTTACGCATTAATTGCCCTAGGGTACACAATGGTATATGGTATCGTAAAATTAATTAACTTTGCCCATGGGGATGTCTTCATGGTCGGTGCATTTATCGGATTTTATTGTATTTCAATTTTTCATTTAGGATTTTTCCCGGCATTGGTAATTGCTATGGCCGCTTGTGCCATCTTTGGTGTATTAATCGAGCGGATTGCTTACAAGCCGTTAAGGAATGCTACAAGGATTGCAGCGCTGATTACAGCGATTGGGGTATCATTATTTATCGAATACGGAACAATTTATGCTCGTGGTGCTCAGCCAGAAGCTTATCCAGATGGTATCGTTCCACTTAAAAGCTTAGAGATTTTTGGAGTAAAAATTAGTGGACAATCTATTCTTATTTTAGGTACATCCGTTTTCTTAATGATCTTACTGCAGTTTATCGTTCATAAGACCAAAATCGGAAAAGCTATGCGTGCCGTATCACACGATATGGATGCAGCAAGATTGATGGGGATCAATGTAAATAACACGATTTCAGCGACTTTTGCCATTGGTTCTGCCCTTGCAGGAGCAGCAGGCGTTATTTTCGGTATGTACTATACAAAAATTGAACCATTAATGGGAATTATCCCTGGACTTAAGGCATTCGTTGCCGCTGTATTAGGCGGAATCGGAATTATTCCAGGTGCTATGACCGGTGGATTATTATTAGGTGTCATCGAGTCGCTTGTTAGTGCGGCCGGATATTCTTTATGGCGTGATGGAGTAGCCTTTGTTGTCTTAATTCTTATTTTAATTTTCCGTCCAGCCGGTTTATTTGGTAAAAATGTCAGGGAAAAAGTCTAGGGGGTGGCTAACGAATGAATACATTGAAACAAACAAAGACTTTTTGGATCTGGATCGCTGTTGCAGTCGTATTTGCAGTGATAACTCAGTTTTTAATTAACGGAGGTACGTTAAACTCCTTCTATGTCAACACGCTCTTTTTCATCGGAATCAATATTATCCTTGCGGTTAGTCTTCATTTAATTATTGGAATTACAGGGCAGTTTTCGATTGGACATGCTGGCTTCCTTGCTGTTGGCGCCTATGCATCAGCCATCGTAACGATGAAATTAAGCCTTCCCTTCCCTGTCGCGTTGATTGTAGGCGGCTTAGTTGCAGCGATTGCGGGATTAGTGATTGGGATTCCGACGCTACGCCTAAGGGGAGACTATTTAGCCATCGCCACATTAGGCTTTGGCGAGATTATGAGAATTCTCTTTTTAAATGTTGATTATGTAGGCGGAGCAAGTGGTATGACAGTTTCTCACTTGATCACTTGGCCTTGGCTGTTTGCCTGTGTTCTGATTACCATCGTTGTTATTGTAAACTTCACTAACTCAACCCATGGTCGTGCCTGCATTTCGATTAGGGAAAATGAAATTGCAGCGGATGCAATGGGAATCAACACGACTTATTATAAGGTTATGGCGTTTGCCATTGGCGCTTTTTTTGCCGGCGTTGCTGGTGCCTTGCATGCCCACAACTTCTATATTATCCAGCCGACTAACTTTGGCTTCTTGAAATCATTTGATATTTTAATTTTCGTTGTGCTTGGCGGACTTGGAAGTATGTCTGGTGCCGTAATCGCTGCGATTCTATTAACGATTATTTCAACCTTCCTTGCTAACTATCCAGAGGTCCGGATGGTTGTTTACAGCCTTGTCTTAATTGCAATGATGCTCTTCCGTCCACAAGGGTTGCTAGGAACAAGAGAAATTACCTCATTCTTCAAAGTAGGAAAATCCTCTAAGGGAGGTTCTCAAGATGCAAGCAAACAAACCGTTGCTTAAGGTAGAAAATGCAGGAATCCGGTTTGGCGGATTAAAAGCAGTTTCCGACGTAAATTTAGAATTAAAACAGGGTGAACTTGTCGGTTTAATTGGTCCAAATGGTGCCGGAAAAACGACATTTTTCAATCTTTTAACAGGCGTATATGTTCCAACTGAAGGCAGCATCTCTTTAGATGGTGAAAAATTAAATGGGCAGGCTCCCTATAAGATTACGAAAAAGGGAATCAGCCGAACATTCCAGAATATCCGTTTGTTTAGTGAATTATCGGTGCTTGATAATGTAAAGGTTGCCTATCACTCATTAGCTAAGCATTCGATTATGAGCTCGATCTTCCGCCTCCCTTCTCACTTTTCTGGTGAAAAGGAAATGGAAGAAAAGGCGATTGAATTTTTGAAAATCTTTAAGCTGGATGGCGTTATGCATGAGAAGGCCAAGAACCTGCCGTACGGTCAGCAGCGCCGTCTTGAAATTGCCCGTGCTCTTGCCGCAAACCCTAAGCTGCTCTTGCTTGATGAACCGGCAGCAGGGATGAACCCGCAGGAAACCGAAGAATTGATGAATTTAATTGCCTTAATTCGTGAAAGATTTTCGTTAACGATCCTACTAATTGAACATGACATGCTACTTGTAATGGGTGTTTGTGAACGAATCTATGTACTTGACCACGGCCAATTGATTGCCAATGGTACTCCAGAGCAAATCAGAAATAATCCAAAAGTCATCGAAGCGTACTTAGGCGAGGAGGTCTCTTAACATGCTAAAAATCAACGATATCAATGTTTATTACGGAAATATTCATGCATTGAAGGGAGTTTCCCTCGAAATCAACCAAGGCGAAATCGTGACCTTGATTGGCGCAAACGGTGCGGGAAAAAGTACTCTTTTAAAAACCATTTCCGGCTTATTAAAGCCGAAGAATGGTGAAATTTTGTTCGAAAGCGAACATGTTGCTGGCAAAGTGCCGCAGTCAATCGTGAAAAGGGGACTATCACAGGTACCAGAAGGGCGCCGTGTTTTTTCCAATATGTCTGTTGAGGAGAACCTCGAACTGGGAGCATATTTACGTAATGATAAAAAAGGGATTCGCGAAGATTTTGAAAAAATCTATCAGCTTTTCCCGCGTTTGCATGAGCGCCGCAAGCAGCTGTCAGGAACGCTGTCAGGCGGAGAGCAGCAAATGCTCGCAATGGGCCGCGCTTTGATGGCACGACCAAAGCTATTATTGTTGGATGAGCCTTCAATGGGTCTTGCCCCATTGTTAGTAAAGACTATTTTTAATATTATCGAAGAAATTAATAAGACAGGTACAACCATCCTATTAGTTGAACAAAACGCGAACATGGCACTTTCGATCGCAGACCGTGCTTACGTAATTGAGACCGGTAAAATTGTTGCCTCTGGCACTGCGGCAGAGCTCAGTGCAAGTGACCAAATTAGAAATGCTTATTTAGGCGGACATTAGAAGGTATCGGAGAGCGCTCCGATACCTTTTATTATTATGCTTTTAATTTTCTTTGTTCTGGCTCCAGTTTAAATTGTTGGCGGAGTTTTGGTTGTAATTGATTTCTGATTTTATTGGCATAATCCACATAGAGTTGTTCCAAGCCGACTAAGGCAAGCGAAAAGAAGTTGGCATAATTCTTTGGAACCTCCCACTTTAACTCGTTCTTTCCGCAAATACTATAACTGTTTAATTCTACTATTTCCCTGTGAATTTTTTCTAATTCTCCGGCTTGTTCCTCTACCGGCAGTGAGAGCAGAACATCAATTTTTTCAATATAAGCAATGGATTGTTCAATCTTCCACTTAATGTCCTTATATCCCGCTTGATCGATGAGCTGATATTTTAATTTAAACTCATTCAGTTTGTTTGCTGCTTCATAGGTGGAGTTGACAATATCATCACGGGTCATATCTTTTGTTTCATAGCTTAGCATATGCTTCCATGAAGGCTGGGTAATCGCCTTACGGTGGTCCTCAAGCGTATGGCAGAGCCTTTTATAGCCATGGATCTCTGGATGCTCAAAGGCTGGACTTGCTGGGTCAAGGAACGGTGCGAGCGGTGCGACAAAATAAAAGATCCTTGGGTCCTTGTTGCAGGCGAGATGGATGGTCTCACAGAAATCAATGTTTTCTACAGCACTTTGATAGGTTTGTCCTGGAATTCCAACCATAAAGAACAAGTCAATTTTTTTACAGCCATTCTTTAAGGCGAAATTGAGAGTATCGATAACCTTTTCATTTGTACAGCTAAATTTACCGTTATAACGTCTAATGTTCTCATCATGTGTCTCAAGCGTAATTTCAATGCTGTATTTGGCGCAGCTGTCATTCATCTTTTGAAAGAAATCTACATCCGCATACTGGAATAACTCAAACACGATTTCATTTTTTAGATTTAACTTCTTTAAGCGACTAAAAAACTCATCCACATATTCACGTCCACCTTGACGAAGGTCATGTAAGATAAAAATCGGTGCCCTGCTAAATCGTGAGATAAATTGAATGTCTTCTATAAGCTTTGCCGGTGATCTTAGTGCCAGCAAATTGCGGTTGCAGTTTTGGTCATATGCCTCTCTTGAACCACCGCAGATAAGGCAGTTTTGCGTACAGCCCCTTGCGGTTAACAGCGCCGTGTTTGGATATTGCAGCCAGCCATTGTAAGGCAGCGGGTCGAGGAAGTTTTTATATTTAAAAACGGAGCGGATGGTATAGCGATAGCCTGGTACGTCAATATCATCCAAATCCTTTGGCACAAAGGTCAGTGGATTATACCCCACCTCGGTGTCCTTTTTCCATGTTAAATTAGGAATATCGGCATAGTGGGTATTTCCAAGATCAATCATGTTCATCAGGAGCAGCATCAACTTTTCAGTGGAGTCACCGCGCATGACAAAATCAATAAAAGGGTATTCAATTAGTTCCTTATGATAATAGGTGGCGGATAATCCTCCGAAGATGATGGGGGTTGCAGGGTGGAGACTTTTCACTATCTTCGCCAGTTCAATGCTGCCATGGGCATGCGGGAGCCAATGGAGGTCAATACCGAATGCTTTTGTTTGGATTTTCTTTAACTTTTTTTCCACATCAAAGTTTTCATTCATCAGCATGCGATTCGCGATATTAATGATTTTCACCCTTAATCCATATCTTTCTAAATAATCGGCAATACTTGTTAATCCAATCGGATACATTTCAAAAACTGGCGACGACGGAACGACATCACTAATTGGTCCGGCCAGCAGAGAATTTTTCCGAAAGTCATGGACGCTCGGTGCATGTAATAGCACTATATCGTATTTCAATTTAACCACCTCTGGAGAAAAGTTTTTGTGAATATATTCACAAATTTTCATTTATAAATAGGCTCTGTTTGAACGATATTGTTGTTTTACATACCCTGTTGATTGGAGCGGAGGGCGCTCGACTCCTGCGGGAGTACGGGGCTGGGGAGACCCCACAGGCGCAAAAGCGCCGAGGAGGCTCCCCGGCACGCCCGCGGAAAGCGAGCGCCTGGAGCGGAAATCAACAGCCAAATTTAACAGAGCCTATAAATAAGAGAATTTTTCCAATTTACTTTAGTTTACTATACTTA
>NZ_JBCNAD010000032.1:0-161218 GCF_050477905.1 Neobacillus pocheonensis
TTTTTATGATGCCATAAACACATTACAGAATTTAATACCACCATATTATAATGAGGCTTCCTACTGGGGGTCTTTTTTATTGCATTGAAAACAAGAGGCAAAATCGTATTTAAAAAGCACCCCGAAGGATGCTTCATTAACGCTGTCTGTTAGGTTTTGATTTTTACATATACATTGATCTCATCATTTTATGTAGTTCATCTTGTCCCTTACGTTTTATAACGCTAAGTGCGTAATCTCTTTCGATGTTCAAGTTTTCTGTTACTTTTATAATACTGTTTGTATATGCATACTCCATAATTATTGCCTTGTCTAACGTATCTGCTTCGAAAGACTCTACTAAATCGACATAATGCTGCAATCGTTTAATTTCGGCTTTTGCTCTATCTACAGTAATCAACTTTGTCATCGTACACCTCCCCTCTTACAGAAGGATTCGACAAAAGGACTTTGATACCTTTCGACAATATTGTGTACAGGTGGAAAACAACTTTCACAACAAATAATATTCAACAAAATAGCACCCCGAGGGATGCTTTTTTTTATGAACCTATTAAAAGTTTCTTTGCATATTCACTTGCAATATCAACAATAATGTTTTTTAAACCATTTGCAATCTCTACCTTGGCTTTAGGTAATAGTTTCTTAAATCTAATTGCAGCTAATTCGGTTCTTGGTCCCTCTATTAGTAGATCATCAATGGTACCCTTTAGTTTTTCTCTTTCTTCTTCAGAAAGTTCTTCTATTTCATCTGCTAGTTCTTTTGCTGCCTTTAACTTTTCTTTAATCCACGGATAAGGACTTCCACAATTATAACAATGCTTTGGAGCAAATTGTAAGTGTTCATACCCTACCCCATAATCCAAATCTCCTCGAATATTTGATTTGCAATCTGGACATTCGTGGATAGTTTTAGATCCGCACTCTTGGCAATAATTTTGATTATCAATGGGATAACCCTCGAAGTTTCCGTTTATTACGTGTCCGTTTAAACAAATTTGAGCTGTCTGATATGACATAAGCATCTCTCCTTTAATTTAGTATTCTATAAAAGGATTTATTTTCCTTTTTCTAAATTGCAAAATTGTGTGTAGACCAATTTTTTAGGGGAGGCACATGGTGATTATTGTATATTGTGCTTTATGTGGGTACGAGAGAAATCTTAAACAGATCCATATTATACATCAATTTGTGTACAGATACTTAAAGAATGACTCATTTACATGAAGATTAAGGAACAATAAGCCCCCATTCTTTTCCATTAAATTTACAGTTGTTATTTGTTAAAATGATAGTGAGGTGGTTTTATGTTTATATCGCCAATGTTATTGAATAAAACGGATCAACCGTTTGATTCAGACGACTACGTTACTGAACTGAAACTCGACGGCATCCGTTTAATATATTCAGTTGATGACGCTGGTAAAGTCCGTTTATATTCACGGCACAATAACGAAATCACATCAAAATTCCCCGAACTTTATAACCTAGACATTCCGCCAGGCACGGTACTTGATGGTGAGCTAATCGTCAGTGACAAAGACGGCAAGCCTGACTTTGAAGCTGTAATGAGTCGGTTTATGAGTTCTAAAGATAAGTCACAGATAACTTTCGTCGCTTTTGACGTGATACAGCGCAAAGGTGAACGGATCACTAACTTACCATTACTTGAACGTAAGGAAATACTTCAGGATATAGTTCCACATGATACTTCACTAATTGCTAAGACTCAATTCATTGAGGGGCACGGTTCAGCGTATTTTGATGCAATCAAAGAGCAATCCCTGGAAGGAATCGTCTTAAAACGTAAGGATTCCCGTTATGAAATCGGTAAGCGGTCACAATCGTGGTTGAAAGTGATTAATTATCAGTATTCAGATGTTTTTGTGGTTGGATACCGGAAGCAGCCAAAGGACTTCGGATTGTTGTTAACATTCGAAGATGGTCGATATGCAGGGGTAATGGAACTCGGTGTTCCTTTGTCTGAACGAAGGTATGTCTACGGGAAGCAAGTAATTCGTGAAGAGAATGATTTCACGCTTATCGAGTCGATTAAGTGTCGGGTCAAATATCGTAATTTAACGAAGGCAGGGCTATTACGTCTTCCTAGTTTTGTTGAGTGGGCGTAAATCTCGTCCACTCTTTTTTAGAGGTAAAATCGGTATTTCACGGTTTCTTTCTATTTATATATCGTGTTATAATGAAAACGGTCGAAAGTTCGGCAAATGACCGTATCAGTGCCCGATTCAAAAGCGTTGATATAGCGTACGTTGGTGACGAAAGTCATAGTGGTAAGCTAAGCCGTCGGTCGGGAGTTCGAATCTCTCCTGGGACGCCATACTACATACCAGACATTAACTCACTTATGAAAGTGAGTTTTTTTTCATATTCAGGGATAAAAAAATATTTTGTTCCGATAAGGATGTGGGTTTATGGAACATCATACAAAACATAAAGGTGATTTAGGTGTTTTAAAGGCACAAGTTGATCTTTATGAAAAGGGGTATATGATTCTACACCCTCAAACAGAGCATGCTCATTTGACCTAGTGATTTATAAAGATCAAATTTTTAAAAGAGTGCAAGTAAAATATAAGGGGCCAAATGTAAAAGGGATATTAGAAGTTAGATTTCGTTCTTCCTACAGTACAAGTAAGGGATCAGTAAATAAAAATGTGGATAAAAATCAAATTGATGTTTATTGTATTTACTGTCCTCAAACAGATGAATGTTGTTACTTTGATCCTAAGTCTTTCAATAGTTCATTTAGCCTAAGAATAGATGCGCCCAAAAATAATCAAATGCTAAATGTGAAGTTTGCAAAAGATTATCGAGAGATTCCGTAAAAAAACTCACCCAACCAGGTGAGTTTTTTTTATACCCTAATTATGCTACACTATTTTCCAACGACATGCCGAAGGACGGATTTTTATGAAAAAGCGGGAAAAAGCGAAACGGATAGATAATATAATTTTCTTTCCCGGAATCGAAAAGCGATTAACAGATAAAGGCTTAGAAAGCCTCCATAATAAAAAATTCCAAGAAGCAATTACCCTTTTAGAAGAAGCAAAAGAACTCGATCCTGAAAATGATGAGATCTTAATCGGACTCGTTCTTGCCTATTTTGAAGCAGCATCTTTTAAAAAAGCAAAAAAACTCGCCAATGAAATGCTATTAAAAGGCATTGGCGACTATTTTCAAATGGTTGATCTCTATTTAACAGTCCTAATTCAACTCCACGAATACCAAGAAATCGTCTCAACCATTGAAGCGCTATTAGAAGAAAAAGAAATTCCACCTGAAAAACATGACCATTTTTTAACCATCCTGCAATTCAGCCGTAGAATGGCCGAAAATCGCAATCTAGACATAAATGAGATAGAGCCGAAGGAGGAGACTCCGCAACGGCTAAATCTATTATCGATTAATAATCTTAACGAGCAAATGTTGCTTGTTTCGAATCTTGCAGAAAAAAACATCCGACCATATGTCCCTGAGATAGAAGAATACCTCAATGCAGAAACAGGACATCCATTTCTCAAAACAATATTGTTAACACTACTCAAAGAGCAGGAAATTGAACGAGAAATAACAATTACAAAATTCACACAACAAAAAACAGTCATCCCAACACAACTGCCGGAGGTCAGACTCCAGCCCAGAATGTCCGAAATAAAAACTTTATTAGAAAATCGCCTCGAAAGCACTGACCCTGTTCTCTTTGAAAATATCATTGGATTAGTTGAACGAATCTTCTTCATGAGCTATCCCTTTGAGATACAACCGGAAAATACAGCAACTTGGGCTGCGGCCTTCCACATACTGGCACAAGAATACATGGGAATGGAGCCAGAAATAAAGGAAACTGCGAAGGAGTATAGGGTTACACAACAAGAAATCGAGCAGGCAAGAACCCAAATTGAGCTAATTGAGAAAATTTCTTATCCTAATATATAGGCTACAGTGTTGAAACACAGCAATCCTGTGTTATAATGTAGGGGTTGCATTGTGTAAAAAACTATATTTTACATTAAAAAAATGGAAATGACTTGATGGACAAGTCATATTCCGACTCTAAATTCGTTACGAATGAAATGAGAATAGATGTTGGAGGGAAAATAGGTATGACAGCAAAATGGGAAAAATTAGAAGGAAACCGCGGCGTCCTTACAGTTGAAGTAAGTGCTGAAGAAGTAAGCAAAGGTTTAGACGCAGCATTCCAAAAAGTTGTTAAGCAAGTAAACGTTCCAGGCTTCCGTAAAGGGAAAATGCCTCGACCAATGTTTGAAAAGCGTTTCGGTGTAGAATCACTTTACCAAGATGCATTAGATATTATTCTTCCTGAAGCTTACGGAAATGCAATCGATGAAACAGGAATCGAGCCAATCGACCGTCCTGAGATTGACGTCGAGCAAATGGAAAAAGGCAAGGAATTGATCTTCAAAGCAACTGTTCAAGTTAAGCCTGAAGTAAAATTAGGCGAATACAAAGGCCTAGAAGTTGAAGAGCTTGAAGCAACAGTTACAGACGAAGATGTACAAAAAGAATTAGAAACTCTTCAAAACCGTCATGCTGAGCTTGTTGTTAAAGAAGATGTTCCTGCTGAAAATGGTGATACAGTTGTTCTTGACTTTGAAGGATTCGTTGATGGCGAAGCTTTCGAAGGCGGCAAAGCTGAAAACCACACACTAGAACTTGGTTCAGGATCTTTCATTCCTGGATTTGAAGAGCAGCTAGTTGGAGTAAAAACAGGTGAATCTAAAGACGTGGAAGTAACATTCCCTGAAGAGTACCATGCAGCAGAACTTGCTGGCAAACCAGCTGTTTTCAAAGTAACTGTTCATGAAATCAAAGGAAAAGAACTTCCTGCATTAGATGACGAGTTTGCAAAAGATGTTGACGAAGAAGTTGAAACATTAGATGCATTAAAAGAAAAAATCAAAACTCGTTTAGAAGACAGCAAAAAGCATGAAGCAGAACACCACCTTCGTGACACAGTAGTGGAAAAAGCTGCTGAAAATGCAGAAGTTGAAGTTCCAGAAGTAATGGTTTCTAACGAAGTAAACCGTATGCTTCAAGAATTTGAACAACGCCTGCAAATGCAAGGTATGAACCTTGAGCTATACTTCCAATTCTCTGGTCAAGACGAAAATGCCCTTCGTGAGCAAATGAAGGAAGAAGCAGCAACACGCGTAAAAGTGAACTTAACACTTGAAGCAATTGCTAAAGCTGAAAACCTTGAAGCAACTGACGAAGATGTAGAGGCTGAGCTTGAAAAAATGGCTGGTATGTACAACATGTCAGTGGATGCAATTAAGCAAGCACTTGGCGGCGTTGAAGGCATTAAAGGTGAGCTTAAATTTAAAAAAGCTATCGATTTTCTTGTTGAAAACAAGAAATAATTATTAAATAAACGCAAGGCACGATTTTGATCGTGCCTTGTTTTATACATTTTTTCAATTACATATTATAATTATGTCAGGGAAACCTTTTTAACAATGGGCAGGAAAACAAGCTATACATAACGAATAATAATTTCCATACAGCTTTTAGATTTATTTTTAAAAATTATGGCAAAGATTAATGAGTACATAAGTTTCAAATCGGTGCATCTCCAAACAAATAAAAACATAAAGCATTTTAGTTCCAGTCCATTGGCCAAATATGTTACAATGCAAAATACATACCATTTTAGAAATAGTTTGAACTCGGCTTTTGTTTGGATTATCCACCAGCTTCAATTAGGGTTATAACACGTTTCGAGGGGTGAAAGAGTTGTTTAAATTTAATGATGAAAAAGGACAATTAAAATGTTCATTCTGTGGAAAAACGCAGGATCAAGTCCGTAAACTAGTGGCAGGGCCGGGAGTTTATATATGTGACGAGTGCATTGAGCTTTGCACAGAAATCGTCGAGGAAGAGCTTGGAACAGAAGAAGAAGTAGAATTTAAAGACGTTCCAAAACCGAAGGAAATCTGTGAAATCCTTGATGAGTATGTCATCGGTCAGGACCAAGCGAAGAAGTCGCTGTCTGTTGCCGTTTACAACCACTATAAGCGCATCAATTCCAATAGCAAGATTGATGACGTCGAGCTTTCTAAGAGTAATATTGCTATGATTGGGCCAACAGGAAGCGGGAAAACGCTTTTAGCACAAACATTAGCGCGCATTCTGAATGTGCCATTTGCCATTGCTGATGCAACGTCTTTAACAGAGGCTGGCTATGTTGGTGAAGACGTAGAAAATATTTTATTAAAATTAATTCAAGCTGCTGATTATGATGTAGAAAAAGCAGAAAAAGGCATTATCTACATTGATGAAATTGATAAAATTGCCCGTAAATCGGAAAATCCTTCTATTACAAGAGATGTATCCGGTGAAGGCGTACAGCAGGCATTATTAAAAATTCTTGAAGGTACAGTGGCAAGCGTTCCACCTCAAGGCGGCCGCAAACACCCACATCAAGAATTCATCCAAATTGATACAACCAATATTCTATTTATCTGCGGTGGAGCGTTTGATGGAATTGAACCGATTATTAAGCGCCGTTTAGGACAAAAAGTAATTGGTTTTGGTGCTGATCCAAAGCAAGCAGAGATTACATCAAAAGAGCTTCTTTCAAAAGTATTGCCTGAGGACTTGCTGCGATTCGGTTTAATCCCTGAATTTATTGGCCGTCTTCCAGTTATTGCAAGCCTTGAACAGTTGGACGAGGCGGCATTAATTGAAATTTTAACAAAACCAAAAAATGCGCTTGTAAAACAATATCAAAAAATGCTTGAAATTGATGATGTTGAGCTAGAATTTGAAGAAGGCGCATTGACTGAAATCGCGAAGAAAGCGATTGAACGAAAAACGGGTGCCCGTGGATTACGTTCAATCATAGAAGGAATCATGCTTGATGTCATGTTTGACCTTCCTTCCCGCGATGATATTACAAAGTGTATCATTACAAAGGAAACCGTCATCAACAACAGCGTTCCAAAGCTAGTGTTAGAAGATGGAACAGTTGTTGTGGAAGAAAAATCAGCATAGTTTTTGAGGTCCTGACTTTTGTCAGGTCCTTTTTAATGTAATTTAATTTTACAAAAATTGTCTATATAGACAAAATCATCGAAAAAATAGACAATGGCCCAAAAAAAATAGACAATTCCCCATGAAAAATAGACAAAACCACCAAAAAATTAGTCAAAACTTTGAAATACAGTCCTAGTTCAAATTTCCATCTCACCAGTTTCTTGCATTTTGTGGTTTATTCCACCACTCCACAGGAAATACTTATTAATATCTATAGAGTACAAAGTGCTGGAGGGAAAAAGATGAGTTGGACGGGGATTGCTTTATTTATACAGCTGTTTTTTGGAATCATCATTGGGCTGTACTTTTGGAATTTGCTCAGAAATCAACGGACTCAAAAGGTTTCCATCGATCGGGAATCCCGAAAAGAAATGGAACAGCTGCGAAAAATGAGATCAATATCATTAACAGAACCATTATCAGAAAAAGTACGACCTTCAAGCTTTCAAGATATTGTCGGACAAGAAGATGGAATAAAATCATTAAAAGCCGCCTTATGTGGACCCAATCCGCAGCATGTGATTATTTATGGACCTCCGGGTGTCGGCAAAACAGCAGCAGCCCGACTCGTATTGGAGGAAGCAAAAAAGAATGCGAAATCACCATTTAAACGCGAATCCGTTTTTATTGAACTAGATGCGACTACAGCGCGATTCGATGAGCGGGGGATTGCCGACCCGTTGATTGGCTCTGTCCATGATCCCATTTATCAAGGGGCAGGAGCAATGGGACAGGCTGGGATTCCGCAGCCGAAACAAGGTGCGGTAACAAATGCACATGGTGGAGTTCTCTTTATCGATGAAATCGGCGAATTACATCCGATTCAGATGAACAAGCTTCTAAAAGTTTTAGAGGATCGCAAGGTTTTCCTCGAAAGTGCTTATTATCACGAGGAAAACCACCAAATTCCAACCCATATACATGATATTTTTAAAAATGGCCTTCCAGCCGATTTCCGCTTAATCGGGGCGACGACAAGAACACCAAGTGAAATACCACCAGCTATTCGTTCACGATGTATGGAGGTATTCTTCCGCGATTTAAATCAGGAAGAAATTGTGACTGTAGCCAAAAAAGCGGCAGAAAAGGTGAATTTGCAAATAAGTGAAGCTGGTGTGACGACCCTTTCTACCTACGCCAGAAATGGCCGTGAAACGGTCAATATGATTCAAATTGCAGCGGGACTTGCGATTACAGAAGACCGCGATTTTATCAAAGATGAGGATATTGAATGGGTGATTCATTCCAGTCAAATGACTCCGAGAATGGAACGAAAAATAAATGAAATTTCCCATGTAGGCCTTGTCAATGGACTAGCTGTTTACGGTCCGAATTCCGGTGCTCTTCTTGAAATTGAGGTAACAGTGATTCCGGCAAAAGAAAAAGGAACGATCAATATTACTGGAATTGTTGAAGAAGAAAGTATTGGCGGTCAAGGAAAATCCATTCGCCGTAAAAGTATGGCCCGCGGTTCGATTGAAAATGTTATAACCGTCCTGCGTTCGATGGGGGTTCCTGCCAATGACTATGATATTCATGTAAATTTCCCAGGCGGTATCCCTATTGATGGTCCATCAGCAGGCATCGCGATGGCGACTGGGATTTATTCGGCTATTTATAAGATTCCAATCGATAATACGGTGGCTATGACAGGCGAAATCAGTATCCACGGGAATGTAAAGCCAATTGGCGGCGTTTATCCGAAGGTAAAGGCAGCGAAGAAAGCCGGTGCCAAAACGGTGATTATCCCGGAAGAAAATATGCAAACCATTTTAAATGAAATCGATGGTATCCGTATCGTTCCAGTTAATCATTTGCATGAGGTATTTGAAATTGCTCTGAAAAATAATTTTGGAAAAACTACCGCTATCCCTGCATCGGTGGAACTTTCAAAAAAAGAGTCGATTTAACAAAAACTTCGGTTTGTTAATAAACAAACCGGAGTTTTTTTGTGAGAATGTTGGGGAAAATAATTATATTGAGAAAGAGATAATCTGAAGAATCTCTAAAAATAGACACAAAAAACTAAATGAGATAGAATTGTACAACAAAGACTATTCTGTTTTATGAAAGTAGTAAAAAAGAATTATGCATGTGGAGGTGCTGTATTATGGCGAAAAATAATGAATTGCTCGTCCCCCTCCTGCCGCTTCGGGGATTGCTGGTATATCCGACTATGGTACTACACTTAGATGTAGGCCGCGACAGATCCGTCCAGGCACTCGAAAAAGCAATGGTAGATGATCACTTAATTTTTTTAACCACTCAAAAGGATGTCTCGATTGATGACCCTTCTGAAGAGGATTTATACAAACTTGGAACCTTAACCAAAGTAAAGCAAATGCTTAAACTTCCTAATGGTACGATTCGTGTTTTGGTAGAGGGCTTAAGCAGAGCGGAAATCGTTTCTTTTTATGATGAAGAAGATTACTATTCCGTCACCATCACCACATATGATGACCCGGAAACAAAAGATGTGGAAGATCAGGCCTTGATGCGAACGATGCTTGATTATTTTGAGCAATACATAAAATTATCGAAAAAAATCTCAGCCGAAACATACGCATCAGTTGCCGATATTGAGGAACCAGGAAGAATGGCCGATATCATCGCTTCCCATTTGCCAATCAAACTAAAGGATAAACAAGTAATCCTTGAAACGATTGATGTGAAACAAAGAATGAACACAGTGATTGACACGATTCATAATGAAAAAGAAGTCCTCAATCTCGAAAAGAAGATTGGTCAGCGTGTCAAACGTTCAATGGAAAGAACGCAAAAGGAATATTATTTGCGTGAACAGATGAAGGCGATTCAAAAGGAATTAGGCGATAAAGAAGGAAAAACAGGTGAAATCGCTGAGCTCACAAAAAAGATAGAGCAAGTAGGAATGCCAGAGCATGTTCTTCAAGCAGCAATGAAGGAATTAGACCGCTATGAAAAGGTTCCAACCAGCTCAGCTGAGAGCGCGGTAATCCGCAATTATATTGAATGGCTGATTTCCATCCCATGGTCAAAAAAGACTGAGGATGACATCGATATCCTTCGGGCTGAAAAAATCTTAAATCAAGATCATTACGGACTTGAAAAAGTGAAAGAACGTGTGCTGGAATATTTGGCGGTGCAAAAGCTGACAAACTCCCTAAAAGGACCAATTCTCTGTCTTGCCGGACCTCCAGGGGTTGGTAAAACGAGTCTGGCCCGCTCAATCGCAACTTCGCTCAATCGTAACTTTGTTCGTGTATCCCTTGGCGGAGTTCGTGATGAATCAGAAATTCGCGGTCATCGAAGAACGTATGTCGGTGCCATGCCAGGACGAATCATTCAAGGAATGAAAAAAGCAGGAACAATTAATCCGGTATTTTTATTAGATGAAATCGATAAAATGTCGAGTGATTTCCGTGGCGACCCATCTGCCGCTCTATTAGAAGTTCTAGACCCAGAACAAAATCATAATTTCAGTGACCATTATATAGAAGAAACTTACGATTTATCCAAAGTGATGTTCATCGCAACGGCGAATAACCTGTCCACCATTCCGGGACCGTTATTAGATCGAATGGAAATCATTACGATTGCTGGCTATACGGAGATTGAAAAGGTCCATATTACACGCGATCATTTGCTGCCAAAGCAAATTAAAGAAAATGGTCTTTCAAAAAACACTCTTCAGGTGCGCGATGATGCGATTTTAAAAGTGGTCCGATATTACACTCGGGAAGCTGGGGTCAGAAGCCTTGAGCGTCAAATGGCAACCATTTGCCGGAAAACGGCGAAAATCATTGTATCTGGTGAAAAGAAACGCGTCGTCATCACTGATAAAAATGTGGAAGAGTTTTTAGGAAAACCAAGATTTCGCTATGGGCAAGCGGAAACGGAAGACCAAGTAGGCGTGGCAACGGGCTTAGCTTACACAACGGTTGGCGGTGACACGCTGCAGATTGAAGTTTCCTTGGCTCCTGGTAAAGGAAAGCTTGTTCTGACTGGTAAACTTGGAGATGTTATGAAAGAATCGGCTCAGGCTGCTTTTAGTTATATTCGTTCTAAAGCCAAGGAGCTTGGAATTGATGAAGACTTCCATGAAAAATATGATATTCATATTCATGTGCCTGAAGGAGCTGTTCCCAAAGACGGCCCATCTGCAGGGATCACAATGGCCACTGCGCTTGTATCAGCCTTAACAGGCAGACCAATTCGTCGTGAAGTGGGAATGACCGGTGAAATTACATTACGTGGAAGAGTCCTTCCGATTGGCGGATTAAAGGAGAAAACACTCAGCGCCCATCGTGCTGGGCTAACCAAGGTCATCCTACCTAAGGATAATGAAAAGGATATCGATGATATTCCGGAAAGTGTTAGAAATGAATTAGAGTTTGTTCCAGTTACACATGTAGATGAAGTTTTGAAGCATGCTCTATTGGAAGGCGGAGCAGAATGAAAGTAGTAAGTTCAGATATCGTAATCAGTGCGGTAAGACCAGAGCAATATCCAGAAACGGAATTGCCTGAATTTGCACTAGCAGGCCGGTCAAATGTCGGCAAATCTTCATTTATCAATAAAATGTTGAATCGGAAAGGGTTAGCGCGGATTTCTTCTAAGCCTGGAAAAACCCAAACATTAAACTTTTTCCTAATTAATGAAATTCTCCATTTTGTCGACGTCCCTGGGTATGGATACGCCAAAGTGTCCAAAACGGAGCGGGCAGCCTGGGGGAAAATGATTGAAACGTATTTTACAACTCGTGAGCAATTAAGGGCCTGTGTACTAATTGTGGACTTGCGCCATCCGCCAACCCAAGACGATGTGTTGATGTATGATTTTTTAAAGCATTACGGAATCACCTGTGTTGTCATTGCAACTAAAGCGGATAAAATCCCAAGAGGGAAATGGCAAAAGCATTTAAAAGTAACACGTGAGACATTAGATCTTGACCCCGATGATCATCTTATTATTTTTTCCTCGGAAACAGGCGAAGGAAAAGATAAGGCATGGTCAATCTTACAAAGTTATATGTAAACAAAAACCGCTTGGCAAATGTGCCAGGCGGTTATTTTTTCTTTTTTAGTAAAAAATAAATACCAACAACAATTAAGAGAACAGGCCAAAATTTCCAGACCAAGCTCATACCGTTTTGTAATAATCCAAAATATCCAGCAATTTTATCATAAAAAAGCAGCAACACAGCTAAAATGAGAAATAGGAAGGCTTGAAACAATCCTGTGTTTGTTTTTTGAAATCTAAGGAAGAATCCGATTGAAATAATTAATATTAACATCCCGATTGTGTTAGTTGGCCAAAAGGATACGTGGCCGACGAGGTGAAAATGAAGACCAAACCCACTCATGATAACACCAGGTAAAATGGCCTCATGATCATTGGCACCAAACCCTTGACCTAGAAAGGCAATTCCCACAATAATGAGTAAAGTAGGCCAGGTGAAAAATTGTTGAAAAATAGTAATCCCTGCTTGCTGCAATAAAAAATAGGCTCCAAATCCAATCATAATAATCCCAGGAAAAATTCGCTGATTTTTCATTGAAAAACACCACTTCCAGTAAGGTTCACTTGAATATCGTCGATTTTTTTGATACTGTACATAAGGAAGTATTTTAAGAAAAACGACCTAATTATATTTTATTAAGAAAATGTAAAGAAAACATTGTTATTATCTTTTTAGTTCTTTTGGCAATTGGCCAATTGATTTTATATTAACATATACTTTCGTTTTATGTTCACATTTTTCGAGTAAAAGTCGAAAATGGTCGTGATATAATCAATCTAGTTAATCATGTTATAAATGGGGGTGTCCTTGAATAATGCATATATTAGTTGTCGGTTTAAATTATAAAACTGCCCCTGTGGAAATCCGTGAGCGGTTAACCTTTAGTGAGACCGATCTTGTGGATGCCATTAAAAAATTAAACGCTAAAAAAAGCATCCTGGAAAATATCATCTTGTCTACATGTAATCGTACGGAAATTTATGCGGTCGTCGATCAGCTACATACAGGCCGCTATTATATTAAAGAATTTCTCGCTGAATGGTTTGGAATGGAACAAGCAGAATTTTCTCCTTTTCTTTTCATAAATGAAGACGATGGTGCGGTGGATCACTTATTTAATGTGACGTGCGGCTTAAACTCCATGGTTTTAGGGGAAACTCAAATCCTTGGACAGGTGCGAACAAGCTTTATGCTTGCACAAGCTGAGGAAATAACAGGTTCCGTGTTTAACCACTTGTTTAAACAAGCGATTACTCTTGCCAAGCGTGCTCACTCTGAAACAGAAATTGGGGCAAATGCCGTTTCTGTCAGCTATGCAGCTGTTGAACTGGCGAAGAAAATCTTTGGTTCGCTTGCGAATAAGCATGTATTGATTTTCGGAGCAGGAAAAATGGGTGAATTAGCGGCACAAAACCTACACGGCAACGGTGTTAAAAAGGTAACGGTGATTAACCGTACGTATGAAAAAGCTCAACTTTTAGCTGGGCGTTTTAGCGGTGAAGCAAGAACGATGGATGAATTGCAGAAATCGCTAATTGAGGCGGATATCCTAATCAGCTCAACGGGAGCGAAGGATTTTGTCATTACAAAAGCAATGATGGCGAAAGTAGAAAAAATGCGGAAGGGCAAGCCATTATTTATGGTGGACATTGCGGTACCGCGTGACCTAGATCCAGCCATTTCTGAGCTTGAAAACGTCTTTTTATATGATATCGATGATTTAGAGGGCATTGTGGAAGCCAACCTGCAAGAGCGCAAAAAAGCAGCGGAAAAAATCATGCTTATGATTGAAAAGGAAATCGTCGACTTCAAGCAATGGTTAGGAATGCTTGGCGTCGTTCCTGTCATTTCAGCTCTACGCGAAAAGGCACTTGCGATCCAGGCTGAAACGATGGAAAGTTTGGAACGAAAGCTTCCGAATTTATCAGATCGCGATATAAAGGTGTTAAATAAGCATACGAAAAGTATCATTAACCAGTTATTAAAAGATCCAATTTTACAAGTAAAAGAATTGGCTGCAAGACCGAATGCCGAACAGGCAATGGACTTATTTATGAAAATATTTAATATTGATGAGCTTGTTCAAGAACAACAATCGAAAGCAGCCGAAACCAATAAAATATCGGTTACAGAAGCGCAGGCTTCCTTTCAGTCATAAGGGGGCCCCCTGAATTATGTCTGATGTCTTTATGACTAGGCTTCACGAATTTACAGTCGTTCTGTATGCCTTCAGTGTGTTGTTATATTTTTTCGACTTCATTCACCATAACCGGAAGGCAAACCGTACTGCTTTCTGGTTACTTGCATTTGTATGGGTTTTACAAACGGTGTTTCTATTTTTCTATATGATTAAAACAGGTAGATTCCCTGTACTTACCATTTTTGAGGGACTTTATTTTTATTCATGGGTATTAGTAACATTGTCAATTGGGATAAATCACTTACTTCGAGTCGATTTTATCGTCTTTTTTACAAATATACTAGGCTTTACCGTTATGGCGATTCATACCTTTGCCCCAATGCAATATCATTCACACATTATGGCAAAACAGTTAGTTTCTGAACTTTTATTAATTCATATTACAATGGCGATTCTATCATATGGGGCTTTTTCATTATCGTTTGTTTTTTCATTGTTATACCTGCTCCAATACGATCTTTTAAAAAGAAAAAAATGGGGAACGCGGCTTATTCGGCTTGCAGATTTAGAACAACTTGAAAGATTATCCTACATATTAGCCGTTATCGGTGTTCCTATGCTACTATTAGCGCTCATTTTGGGCTTGCAATGGGCTTTTCTTAAGGTCCCAGGGATGCCTTGGTATGATATGAAAATTATTGGTTCGTTCCTATTACTAACAGCATATAGCCTTTATTTATATCTTCGAATCGTGAAAAACCTTTCCGGTAAAAAATTAGCGATGTGGAATGCAGCATCTTTTTTAATCGTTTTAATTAACTTTTTCTTATTTGGTCGATTATCATCTTTTCATTTATGGTACTCATAATCTAGGAGGCAGTCATGTAATGCGAAAAATTATTGTAGGCTCTAGACGCAGCAAATTGGCTTTAACACAAACAAACTGGGTGATTGAACAGCTTAAAAAATTAGACCCCAGCTTTGAATTCGAAGTGAAAGAAATCGTCACCAAAGGCGATAAAATACTAGATGTTACCCTTTCAAAGGTAGGCGGAAAAGGTCTATTTGTAAAGGAAATCGAGCAAGCTATGCTTGATAAAGAGATTGATATGGCCGTTCATAGTATGAAAGATATGCCTGCTGTACTGCCAGAGGGTCTAACTATTGGCTGTGTCCCTTTCCGTGAGGACCACCGTGACGCCCTTATTTCAAGAGACCATGTGAAGCTAAAGGACTTAAAGCCAGGAGCGATTATTGGTACGAGCAGCCTGCGCCGCAGTGCTCAGCTATTAGCACAGCGTCCTGATTTAGAAATTAAATGGATCCGTGGTAATGTGGATACAAGATTAGAAAAGTTAAAAAGTGAAGAATACGATGCTATTATTTTAGCCGCTGCTGGACTTTCTCGCCTTGGCTGGGCAAGCGATGTTGTGACTGAATTTATCGATGCCGATATTTGCATTCCTGCTGTTGGTCAAGGAGCCTTATCGATCGAGTGCCGTGAAGATGACAAAGAGCTTCTAGAACTGTTTGAAAAATTCACATGCAAGAAAACGGAAAGAGCGGTTCGTGCCGAGCGTGCCTTCCTTCAAAAAATGGAGGGCGGTTGCCAAGTGCCAATTGCCGGTTTTGCTCGTATCGATGAAAACGATGAAATCGTCCTAAATGTTTTGGTCGGTTCACCTGAAGGTCAAGAGATTTTCAAAGAAGAATTAAGAGGTCAAAATCCAGAAGAGCTTGGCGTCCAAGCTGCCGATTTATTAATTCAAAAGGGAGCGAAGGACCTAATTGATCGGGTTAAACGGGAGCTCGAGGGTCAATGCTAAAGCAAAAGCCTTTGCTTGATAAAAAAGTTTTGGTTCCAAGAGGAAAAGATCAAGCAAAATCCTTCTCTCAGCTTGTTGAAAGGTTTGGAGGGATTCCAGTCGAAATCCCTCTCCTTGCCTTTCGACCGATTGAAAAAAATCAGCGCCTTCAAGACTGTTTGCAGGCACTAGATACATATGATTGGCTTATTTTTACAAGTAATGTAACGGTTGAAACCTTTTTTTCCTTTTTAAAAAATGATGCAGGTTCGGTTTTGCCGAAAATTGCTGTCATTGGAAAAAGAACTGAAGAAGTATTAAAGGAAAAAGGGGTCCAAGCTGATTTTGTCCCATCCACTTATGTGGCAGAAGCATTTGTGGAGGAGTTATTACCGATTATTGAGAGCGGTTCAAAGGTGTTAATCCCAAAAGGCAATCTTGCCCGTGAATATATTGCTACTGCCCTGACGGAAGCCGGTGCTCAGGTTGATGAGGTTGTTATTTATGAAACGTATCTGCCGGTAGAAAACCGTTTAAAGCTAGCTCAAATGATCGCAGAAAGACAGTTAGATATTCTAACCTTTACAAGTCCTTCGACAGTGGATCACTTCATGGAGGTAGTAAAGGAACACGGACTGGACGAGCAGTTGTCAAACCTTATTATCGGCTGCATTGGGCCAGTTACCGAGAAAAAATTAATTGAGTACGGCTTAACGGTGCATGCATCACCGAAGGAATATACCGTGAATGAAATGATAAAAAGTACTATCGCCTATTTAGAGATGGAGGAATCATAATGGAACTTCAATTTAAACGACATCGCCGCCTGCGTTCGAGTGCAAGCATGCGTGCGCTTGTTCGAGAAAATCATTTAAAAGCGGAAGATTTCATTTATCCGCTGTTTATTTATGAAGGAGAAAACATCCGTAATGAGGTATCATCCATGCCTGGAGTATTCCAAGTATCCATGGACAATCTTCAAGCGGAAATGGAAGATATCGTTGCCCACGGAATTAAGTCCGTTTTATTATTCGGTATCCCGAAAACGAAAGATGCCTGTGGAGAGCAAGCCTTCCATGACCATGGCATTATCCAGGTTGCAACTCGTTACATAAAAAAGCACTTCCCTGAAATCATTATTGTAGCTGATACCTGCTTATGTGAATACACTAGCCACGGTCACTGCGGCGTTGTTGAAGGTGAAAAAGTCCTAAACGACGAATCACTTGAATTGCTCGTAAAAACCGCTGTTGCTCAGGCTGAAGCAGGAGCAGATATTATTGCACCATCTAATATGATGGACGGCTTCGTTGCGGCAATCCGTGCTGGTTTAGATGAAGCAGGTTTTCAAGAAATTCCAATCATGTCTTACGCAGTAAAATATGCGTCTGCCTTCTATGGTCCATTCCGTGAAGCGGCAGAAGGTGCACCACAGTTTGGTGACCGTAAGACCTATCAAATGGACCCGGCTAATCGGATGGAAGCCTTTAGAGAAGCAGAATCTGATGTTGCTGAAGGCGCTGACTTTTTAATCATTAAACCAGGAATGCCATACCTTGATATCGTTCGTGATGTAAAAAATACTTTTAATTTACCTGTTGTTGTCTATAACGTCAGCGGTGAATATTCCATGATTAAAGCAGCTGCTTTAAATGGCTGGATTGATGAGAAAAAGACCGTCCTTGAAATGCTCATCGGTATGAAGCGCGCCGGAGCAGATTTAATTATTACCTATGCAGCAAAAGATGCGATTCGTTGGTTAAAAGAAGAGGAATAAACATTTTGAAAAGAGGGAAAAGGATGCGTTCATATACAAAATCGATTGAAGCATTTAAAGAAGCCCAAAAACTAATGCCTGGCGGTGTAAACAGCCCAGTTCGCGCTTTTAAATCCGTGAACATGGATCCGATTTTCATGGAACGAGGCAAAGGCTCTAAAATTTATGATATTGATGGCAATGAATATATTGATTATGTTTTGTCATGGGGTCCATTAATCCTAGGCCACACGAACGATCGTGTGGTTGAAGGCCTGAAAAAAGTGGCTGAATTGGGTACAAGCTATGGTGCTCCAACTTTGATGGAAACTGAACTTGCGAAGCTTGTCATTGAGCGTGTGCCATCGATTGAAGTGGTGCGGATGGTTTCATCTGGAACAGAAGCAACCATGAGTGCGCTTCGTTTAGCTCGCGGCTACACTGGCCGTAACAAGATTTTAAAATTCGAAGGCTGCTACCATGGCCATGGCGATTCATTATTGATTAAAGCAGGTTCTGGCGTTGCTACTCTCGGCTTGCCGGATAGCCCTGGTGTGCCTGAAGGCGTTGCTTCTAACACCATCACAGTCGCTTACAATGACCTTGAAGGTGTAAGATATGCTTTCGAACAATTTGGTGATGATATCGCTTGTATTATCGTTGAACCGGTTGCTGGAAATATGGGACTTGTACCTCCCCTTCCAGGCTTCCTAGAAGGTCTTCGTGAGATTACGTCTGCAAATGGTTCACTGCTCATTTTTGATGAAGTAATGACCGGATTCCGTGTCGGATATAACTGTGCACAAGGCTATTTCAATATAACGCCTGATATTACCTGTCTTGGTAAAGTAATCGGCGGAGGTCTTCCTGTTGGAGCGTATGGCGGTCGTGCAGAGATTATGGAGCGAATTGCCCCTGCTGGCCCAATATATCAAGCAGGAACGTTGTCAGGTAACCCGCTTGCGATGACTGGTGGATATGAGACTTTAAGCCAATTAACTCCAGAGCACTATGATGAGTTTATCCGTAAAGGTGATCTTTTGGAGAAAGGCTTTAAGGCTGCGGCTGAAAAATATGATATTCCAATTACCTTTAACCGTGCTGGTTCGATGATTGGCTTCTTCTTTACAAATGAAGAGGTTATCAACTATGAAAAAGCAAAAACTTCTAACTTGGAGTTCTTTGCAGCGTATTATCGTGAAATGGCTGATCAAGGTATTTTCTTACCACCTTCTCAGTTTGAAGGATTGTTCCTATCAACTGAGCATTCGGATGATGATATTGAAAAAACTATTCAGGCTGCAGAGATTGCATTTTCTAAGCTTAAATAATATTGTTTGCAGCACCCACCTTGTTTGGTGGGTGTTTTTTTATGTTGAATAGGTATCGTAGAACTGGTTTAGCGAAATAAATTGAAAAATCGGCGAAATAAATCCAGAAATTCGCGAAAGAAAGCTCCAATTCCGCGAAATAAATCCTCAATCCCGCGAAATAATCATCCAAATCCGCGAAATCATAGCCTCGCCACCCGGAATACAACCACATCACCCGAATCTTTTTCAACTAAAAACGCTTTTTTATCATAAAAAAAACACATGGCTCATAGAGTGTAAGTGACATAGTGATTTTGCGTGAAGGAAACGAAAGGAGGAGTCGCTTTGTCCCAGGAGAATCAATCGTGCCTACGATTTTCCTTGGAGGAATCTCTGTGGTTTAGAAAAGGACAGGAAGTCGAAGAACTTATTTCCATTTCTCTAGACCCGGATATCACCATCCAGGAAAACGATCAGTACGTAACCATACGAGGTTCGCTCGAACTCACAGGCGAATATAAAAGTTACGAAGAAAGCGATGTAAGCGAAGAAGAAGGCATTACCTCACAAAAATTTGTTGAGAGAGTGGATGAACGCGAAGGGGAAGAAGTCTGTGAATTTTCACATCGATTCCCAGTCGACATCACCATTCCTAACAATCGGATTCAAAGCATTTATGATATCGATGTCCTTGTCGAATCGTTTGATTACTCCCTCCCTGAACGAAGCTGCCTGAAGCTTTCAGCCGAGCTCACCATCAGTGGTCTCTACGGAAGCGAGCAGCAGAAAGAGGAGGTTGAAGTAGCTGAGCCTGAGCCTGAGTTTGAATTACTTCACCGATCCGAAACTGTAGAAGATGAAGTAGTTACCGAGGAGGCAGAGGTACAAAGCAATTATCAAGACAACTTCTTGTTTGAAACCGAAGCGAGAAAGCCACTTGAAGAAGAAGAAAGTGTTGATGCGTTACCTAAATTTCCAACCTTCAATTATCAACCGCAGAATTACTATCAAGAAGAGGAAGAAGAGACATACGAGCCAGCCTGGAACTTCCAAGAAGCCAGAAGTAGTGAACCAAAACAAAAAGCTGAGGTAAAACAAGAAGTTGTAGTAGAGAAAGCGCCTGTTCAAAAAGTAGAAGCTGTTGAGGAAGTAGAAGCTTCCGGTGAGGAAAGCTCATCTTCATCATCTTCTTCAGATGATTTCATTACGAAGGTTAAGAAAAAACTGCCTATTAAAAAGAAAAGCATGACGCTGACTGAATTTTTTGCCCGGAAGGACGAAGGTTCAGAACAAGCGAGATTAAGGATGTGTATCGTCCAAAAAGGTGATACGGTTGATAGCCTCGCAGAGCGTTATGACGTCTCCGTTCACAATCTGCTTCGTGTCAACCAGCTCGAACTTAATCAAGATGTTTATGAAGGTCAAGTATTATATGTCCCGGCAACACTTGCCAAAAAATAATTTTTCAAAAAAAGTTGAGCGGGTTTCCTGACCTGCTCAGCTTCATTTAAAAGCAATTTCGCTTTTCCATGAAAGAGAGTTGAGTTCGCATGAGTGACTCGAATCAAATCGAAGAATTTTCACCGATACTAAAAAACTACCTGGTTGAGCCATATTATGTTGAGGATTTTGGAGCAGTCCAAAAAATTTATTCCAACAAAGGAACGTTCGCCCTAAAAAAAATTGCCCCCAATACAGGAACCGATTTTATTCGCCATGTTCATCTTCTTTATCAAAAAGGCTATAATCGCATTGTCCCTATTTATCCAACTATGGATGGCAGGTATGCTGTCTTGCACGAAAATAACCTGTACTATCTAATGCCATGGATGCCGAATGATCACCGAGAAGATCGTCAGCAAAAGAACCACCAGCTTTTTCGTGAATTAGCGAGACTCCACACGCTGTCAGCCAAAGAAATAACAGTAAGCAAAGAAGAACGAACTGAGCATTATGAAACGACGATTCAACAGTATGAAAAGCATCAGGAATTCCTCGATGGCTTTATTGATGAATGCGAAAGAAAGACCTACATGTCACCATTCGAATTGCTGTTTTGTCTGTATTACAATGAAATTAACCAGGCACTAAGATTTTCGAAAACGAAATTTGAAGAATGGTATGAAGGGGAGAAGGAAAACGAAAAGGCCCGTATGGTAATTACACACGGGAAATTATCATCCGAGCATTTTCTCTATGATGACCGAGGGTACGGCTTCTTTATCAATTTTGAAAATGCCCGTTATGGCTCGCCGATTCATGATCTTCTGCCGTATTTATCCCGCGCTTTAAATACTAGTCCGAAACGAAGTGATGATGTCATCGATTGGATTTATCATTACTATAAATATTTTCCGTTTAGAGCGGATGAAAAATTGCTTTTCTATAGCTATCTAGCATATCCGATTCCCATCATCCAAGTGGCAGAAAAGTATTATCGAAAGCAGCGGCCTAAGAATGAATTGAAATTTGTCCGTAAGCTGCAGAATCGATACTGGCATTTGAAAAATTCAGAGTATGTCGTGATGAGAATGTCGGAAATCGATGCACAGCAGCAGCAAGCAAAAGAAGGAGCCCAGTAGCAGAGAAAAACCTGCATAAGGGGCTCCTTAAACCACTTCAAAATATATGGATATGGCAATCGCTATAAAAACCGCTAATAATATTACATCAAAAACGGTTGGTAGTAAGAGTGTTCGAATAAACTGGAAAATAACAAATGGAACAATAAATTGTCCGCATACTCTCCGGCAAGTTCTAAACCAGGGTTGGTATTTAATTTTGTTGAAATTTCCTTTCACCTGGAAAATCTCCCCTTGCTTTTTATGACATTTATTTTATGTATATTCCGCACTTGGTGTAGATTCCCCTAAAAATTCGCATACCGTATAAAAAATAAAAAAATCGGCAATCATGATTGACGTGAAACCTATTTTTTCGGTAGTATAACAATATAATTTAAAAACTTAAGCAAAGACAGGGAAGAGTACGATGCAAGCCTGCTTAAAGAGAGGGAAATCATTAGCTGGAAGATTTCCTAAGCGGAACATCAGAAGGTCGCCCAAGAGCTTCTTCTGTGAACAGGTCTTATGACCCTAGTAGTTGAAGACGGATCAAATCCGTTATCCTGTTAAGTGCCAATCATGAATTTGATTGGAAAAAAGGTGGTACCGCGAAGCAACTCCATTCGTCCTTTTATGACGAATGGGGTTTTTTGTTTTTTCACGGAATATAAAGGAGGCAAAACAATGGAAACAAAAGAATTAACAATGCCAACCAAATACGACCCGCAATTGATTGAAAAAGGTCGTTATGATTGGTGGCTACAAGGAAAGTTTTTTGAAGCAAAAGATGATGAAGGCAAAGAGCCATATACAATCGTTATCCCACCGCCAAACGTTACAGGGAAACTTCATTTAGGTCATGCATGGGATACAACCTTACAAGACATCATGACTCGGATGAAAAGAATGCAGGGCTTTGACGTTCTTTGGCTACCAGGTATGGATCACGCCGGGATTGCAACTCAAGCCAAGGTTGAAGAAAAACTCCGCTCAGAGGGCAAAAGCCGCTATGATTTAGGAAGAGAAAAGTTTGTTGAAGAAACATGGAAATGGAAGGAAGAGTATGCTTCCCATATCCGCCAGCAGTGGTCAAAACTTGGCTTAGGTCTCGATTATAGCCGTGAGCGCTTTACCCTTGATGAAGGTTTATCTGCTGCTGTTCGTGAAGTATTCGTTACCCTTTATAATAAAGGCTTGATTTACCGCGGTGAATACATTATTAACTGGGATCCATCTACGAAAACAGCATTATCAGATATTGAGGTAATTTACAAGGATGTTCAAGGTGCCTTTTATCATATGAAATATCCATTAGCAGATGGCTCTGGACATATTGAAGTAGCGACAACCCGTCCTGAAACAATGCTTGGTGATACAGCCGTTGCCGTTCATCCAGAAGACGAGCGCTACAAGCATTTAATCGGCAAAACCGTAATTCTGCCAATCGTTGGCCGTGAAATTCCGATCGTTGGCGATGATTATGTCGATATGGACTTCGGTTCTGGGGCAGTTAAAATTACACCAGCCCATGATCCAAATGACTTTGAACTTGGTAATCGTCATAATCTTGAACGTGTTCTTGTGATGAATGAAGATGGTTCAATGAATGATAAGGCTGGTAAATATAAAGGCCTAGACCGGTTCGAATGCCGTAAGCAAATTGTGAAAGACCTCCAGGAACAAGGCGTTCTTTTCAAAATAGAAGATCATCTTCATTCCGTTGGTCACTCTGAGCGCAGCGGAGCGGTTGTTGAACCATATCTATCAACGCAATGGTTCGTTAAAATGCAGCCACTTGCTGATGAAGCGATTGCTCTACAAAACAAAGAGAAAAAAGTTAACTTTGTTCCAGACCGTTTTGAAAAAACTTACCTTCACTGGATGGAAAATATCCGTGATTGGTGTATTTCAAGACAACTTTGGTGGGGCCACCGTATTCCTGCTTGGTATCACAAAGAAACAGGTGAGGTATATGTTGGCCACGACGCGCCAGCAGATAGCGAAAATTGGGAGCAGGACAAAGACGTATTAGACACATGGTTCAGTTCAGCGTTATGGCCTTTCTCCACAATGGGCTGGCCAGATACAGAAGCCGCTGATTTCAAGCGCTACTTCCCAACAGATGTCCTTGTAACAGGATATGATATCATTTTCTTCTGGGTATCCAGAATGATTTTCCAAAGCATTGAATTCACCGGCGAGCGTCCATTTAAAGATGTTCTCATCCACGGACTCGTACGTGATGAGCAGGGTCGTAAAATGAGTAAATCCCTTGGTAACGGCGTTGATCCAATGGATGTTATCGATAAATATGGAGCTGACTCCCTAAGATACTTCTTATCAACAGGAACATCTCCAGGACAGGATTTACGTTACAGTACTGAAAAGGTAGAAGCAACCTGGAACTTTGCCAATAAAATTTGGAACGCTTCCCGCTTTGCTTTAATGAACATGGACGGCATGACCTATGAAGAAATTGATTTTAGCGGCGAAAAATCAGTTGCTGACAAATGGATTTTAACTCGTTTAAATGAAACGATTGACCATGTAACAAGGCTATCAGAACGCTATGAATTCGGTGAAGTAGGCCGTGCACTTTACAACTTTATCTGGGATGACTTCTGTGATTGGTATATTGAAATGGCGAAGCTTCCATTATATGGTGAAGATGAAGTTGCTAAGAAAACGACTCGTTCGATTCTTGCCTACGTATTAGACAATACGATGCGTCTATTACATCCATTCATGCCGTTTATCACCGAGGAAATTTGGCAAAACCTTCCTCATTCAGGCGAATCGATTACGACAGCGAAGTGGCCGGAAGTAGATCCAGCCCTTTCTGACGAAGAAGCGGCAGGAGAAATGAAGTTGTTAATGGAAATGATTCGTTCTGTACGGAATATCCGTGCAGAAGTAAATACGCCATTAAGCAAGAAAATCAAAATGCTTGTTAAAGCAAAAGATGAAAAGATTTTAAAATCGATTGAGAAGAACCGTGGGTACATTGAACGATTCTGTAATCCCGAAGAATTAACAATGGGAACAGACGTCCAATCCCCTGAAAAAGCAATGACAGCGGTAATTACTGGGGTGGAAATCATCCTTCCGCTTAAAGGTTTAATAAACATTGACGAAGAAATTGCCCGGCTACAAAAAGAATACGAAAGACTCAATAAAGAAGTAGAAAGAGTTCAGAAAAAATTAAGCAATGAAGGCTTTATGAAAAAAGCACCAGAAAGCGTAGTAGCGGAAGAACGTGCAAAGGAAAATGATTATCTTGAAAAGAGAAGCATTGTTGAAGCGCGTATTAAAGAATTAAAAGGTTAAACAATAAGGAGACGAATCCATCTTGGGTTCGTCTCGCCTTCATTACAAGACAAAACAGATGGAGTGTCATGAAATGTTTACTACATATCAAGAAGCACTAGACTGGATTCACGCAAGACTAAGGCTTGGCATTAAACCAGGCTTAAAACGCATGGAATGGATGATGGACAGGCTTGACCATCCTGAAAATAAACTTAAGGCAGTCCATATTGGCGGAACAAATGGAAAGGGCTCGACCGTTACCTTTCTTCGTTCCATTCTCGAAGCGGCAGGTTATACAGTTGGAACATTCACCTCACCTTATATTGAACAATTTAATGAACGGATCAGTGTGAATGGCAAGCCTCTCAGCGATCAAGAAATCCTAGAGTTAACGAATATTATTCTACCGTTAGCAAATGAATTAGAGGAAACAGAATTAGGCGGACCTACTGAGTTTGAAGTTATCACCGCGATGTCATTCTATTATTTTGCGAATATGAGTAACGTTGATATTGTTCTTTTTGAAGTAGGCTTAGGAGGACGATTTGATTCAACGAATATTATTCAGCCGTTGGCTTCAATCATTACAAACATTGGCCTCGACCACACCAATATTCTCGGAAATTCTTATGAGGAAATTGCTTTTGAAAAAGCAGGCATCATTAAAGTGAGGACTCCGATTTTCACGGCAGTAAAACACCATGGAGCATTAAGAGTCATTGAAGAGCAGGCGGAGAGTAAAGAGGCGCCAATTTTTCGGCTAAATAAGGAATTTTCAATTGCTAATCATATGTCACTTGATAAAGGTGAGGTTTTTACCTTTCAAACCGATACAATAACCATGAAGCAGCTTGAAATCAGCATGATCGGACAGCATCAAACAGAAAACGCAGTACTTGCCGTTTGTGCTGCTCAATATTTGAGTCAAAAGGGCTTCCACCACTTTACCGAACAAGCAATAAGGAAGGGATTAATGTCAGCTTATTGGCCAGGAAGATTTGAAATCCTTTCTGAAAATCCATTTATAATAATTGATGGTGCTCATAATGACGAAGGAATAACTGCACTAGTAAATGAATTATCATCACGATTTGCAGATCGTCATATCCATATTATTTTTGCTGCATTAAGGGATAAAAAACTAGATAAAATGATTTCCAAGCTTGATTCGATTGCTAATCAAATCTCTTTTGTCAGCTTTGATTTTCCGCGTGCAGCTGGAGCGAAAGAATTACTAAATCTCAGCCATTCAAAAAACAAAGTGGCTGTCGATAACTGGAAATCTTATTTAATAGAAGAAATGCAATCCCTTCAACCGAATAGCATGATTGTTGTTACGGGGTCGCTCTATTTTATCTCAGAGGCAAAACCATTTTTATGTAAAAATTTGAAAAATTTGACGATTTCGTTGTGACATTCCTCCTATAATTTGATAAAATTATTTTATCTTGAATTAATAATATTTCGCTTGTAGAGGGGGATAGAGATGCAAGTAAACCCACAAATGAAGAGAGTTATCACGCTTGTATGGCTCTTATTAGTTCCTGCAGGAATGTGGTATACCTATGAATCATATCCTCCTCATATCTCAGGTCATTGGGTAGACCTATTAGCCTTTTTACTATTAACATCGATCGTTGCTACAATGCCGATTGTGATAAATGAGATGTTTATTTTTTTAATACAATGGGTGGCACTGGCTACATTTTTAAGATATGGCCTATTTGTAGAAATGGTTTTCGCCCAAGTAGCTGTTATTGTATTACTTTTAAAGCTCAAAATTCTCCGAAGAGGCCAATTTTTTCGTTTGCCTCTCAATTTGATTATGTTTTTTATGGTTTCATTTTTTAGCGGTTCCATTTATTATGTTTTAGGCGGACAAACTGGCCCCAATTTAGCTGAGGATACTCGCTCATTATGGCTTGGAATCTTATATGCACTTTTAAATTATGTAATTAACCAAGTAATCATTTCTTTTTATCTATACTTTATCTATAAGAGCAAAGAAAACTATTTTGGAAAGGACTTCTTTGTCGAAACGATAACTACTTTCATTACCTTTCCTATCGGTTTTGTGTTGTATATCCTCTATAACCAGGTTGGGTTATTTGCGCTTTTATTTGTCGGTGTTCCTTTTGTAAGCTTATCAATCATTTTCAATCTATATTATTCAAGTGAAAGAATAAATGAATACTTACAAAAAGCAGCAGAAATTGGCCACCAAATGGCTGAACGTCTACGGGTGAACGACGTCATTAACATATTTATTCAAAAACTGGGGGAAATGCTCCCAGTCGACTATGCCTATATATTAGAAGCTACTAATGATGAACTTAAATTAATTCGTAGAATAGAAGCTGGAAAAGTTATGTCCAATGATTTGCCTTCTATGAAAAGAAATGAAGGGATCAGCGGCAGGAGTTGGGCTAATCAAAAGTCCTATCTTTATTCGGCAAGATTTGAATGGCGTGGAATTACAACCGGCTATATTCCTAGTGATGCAGAAAGTGTCCTGTGTGTCCCAATTGTAAGAAATAGAATAGTGATTGGGGTATTACTATTGGCATCCAAACGAAGACGTGCTTATGAAAAATTCCAGCTTATGATTATTGATATCCTTTGCTCTTATTTTGCAATTGCAATGGAAAATGCTAAGCATTATGAATTGACTAAAATGCAAAGTGAACACTGCTCCTTAACGAAATTATACAATTATCGTTATTTTGAGACCCTATTAAACGAAGAATTTGAAAAATTATCCCGATTTGAGCGGAAGGCGTTATCGTTAATCATCCTTGATATCGATCATTTTAAACAGGTAAACGATACATATGGGCATCAAAGTGGAAATGAAATCCTTCGTGAACTTGCAGGTAGAATTAGTAAACTTGTTGGAGTCAGTGGAACAGTTGCCCGATATGGCGGAGAAGAATTTGTAGTTTTATTGCCTAATGCCTCCAAGGAGGAAGCCTATCAAATTGCCGAGCATATTAGGGAGTCGATTGCGAACTGGCCATTTATCCTACAGGAGACCTTAGATCAAAAACAACAACAGGTTAAAATTACTGCCTCAATTGGTGTTGCAACTGCACCTGAGGATTCAGAGGATTCTCTTGCTTTGATTCGGCACGCAGATTGAGCTTTATATGTTGGAGCGAAACGAGCAGGGAGAAATCGTGTGGCTGAGTATTCATCGCGTTAAAAAAAAGGTGTGGCCGAAAGTTGTTATTCATAACTACGGTCACACCTTTTTTATATGAAAGATTTAATAGTCAACATTACTAATAATAGGACTAACATTATTGCCCCAATTAATCTGGAATGCTGGAGGGACATATGTTCCACATTGTCTTTTGAAATCATCAAAATTCATATTCCCTTGTAACGCTACTTCTTTATAAACGTTGCTATTATCCATTTGATATACCTTTCCCAGTACCAATAAATTACTTGAACTATCAACTGTTTTGCTATCATTTATTTTTAAATCGCCGTAAACACACATTTTTGAGGAAGAAATAGTGAGTTTTTGGACAGTTGCGTTGCCACCTACATAAACAAAAGAATTATTTGAAATATCAAATTGTAGAGCAACTGATAAATTTTGTTTCACTAACAATTTTGATAAGGTATCAATTTTCAAGTTTTGTTGAAAAGTCGCATTCCCATTGGTTTCAATTAACATATTTGTTTGGCTATTCATGTTTTTCCCGACTAGGATATTTCCATCAGTGTGAATTTTAATAACACTATTATTGTTTTCATTCCCATTACCTGTAAGGGCTAAATCACCGGTAGTGTAAATTGTTAAATTATCATAAAGTAAATTATTTCCATCAAATCCTTTATTGCCCACAACATAAACTGGATTACAAGTTCCGAGTGTACCGCACTCCGTAGTCGGTATTGGAATATTAGTGTAATTTGGCAGTTGATAGCTATTTGGATCATTCGTTGTAGGCAAATTGATGATGGTATCTAAGTTCATATACATTTCTGCAAAGAGTGTTGTTTCTTTTCCATCTTCGTTCCCTACGATATTAAAGCTAATATTTACTTTATACGAATTTGTTGCTGGATCGGGAGTTGCAACAAAATTTTTCAAATAAAATGAAGCATTAGGATGTCCTTCTATACTAATCGGTGCTAGTGAAGTCCCAGTCGGAATCATTGCCTGTAGCTCGCTTGCCATTTTTACTGTTGCTTCTCTTTTAAAGTCTTTTGTCGTCGAAGCGTTCGGCTGACTCATGATCGAACTGACATGGCTATTAACAGTATTTCTTTTTGATTCGTACATTTCTTGGATTGCCACCTGATAATAGGAGACTCCCATTTCTGCAGCCGAAACTGATCGAGTTCGTTTTTCAACTACTTGATTTTGTTTAGTAGTTGAAAAGGCTTGCCCCATAAAGGAAAGGGATAAAATCATAAAAACAGTTATAATGACTAGGACGATTACAAGAGCATAACCTTGTTCATTTTTATTATTTATCATTGATATTTAACTCCCTTTACTCGATAGAGAAATGTATCGATTGCTATTTTATTATTGGGATCTTTTTTGTCACTTGTAGTCAACTTTAACTGAACATCATTCCCAGCTCGATTAGGTACAACAGGGTTGGTAATCGCATTTTTAATTTCAAACTTAAAGCACATATTAGAATGATTAAATATTTCTGTTCTTGTTGAATTATCTTTATTCGTAATATTAACCGTTATTTCACAATTTGAGCTAGTGTTTATGATATTGTACTGTTTAGCTGATTGATGAATCTTCAGTAAATTGGTAATTAAAAGGTTTGTTTCCTGCTGCATTTGGTTTTTTGAAATTGCTTTTTGTGAAAAGTTATAACCTTGAAAGAAGACACTCCATATAATGACACTTACAATTGCAAAGATGGTTAAAGTGGCTAAAACTTCTACTAATGTTAGACCGCTCTCATCCCGATTCAAAATCATCCTCTCCTATCTAGTTACATATCCGAAAGTTTCAGCGATAACATTTCCTCTTTTATTTAAAAGCTGTACGATTATTTGGTGAACGTATGAAATGCTTGAACTTTTATTGGGCGATTTTTTAATTTTTATCTGAACGTTATAATTATTCTTTGTTGATTCAAAATAATAAAAGCCAGTGTATTTAGTAGGTGAAAAAAGAGTATAATTTACTTTTTCATCGACATAAGCAGGAGTAAATCCAGCTGTTTGGCTATCACTTACTAAAAAGGTTTTAACTACTGTAGATTCCTGCCAATTAATTAGAACTTCTTTGGCTATATTAATTGCTTGAGTCTTATCTTCGTTTTGCTTATTTACAAGTCCCATTTGTGGAAAAAAACTCATAGTTGTCAAAAGAACCATAGATAATATGACAATTGATATAAGAACCTCTAATAGGGTTAGTCCTTTTTCATTTTTCAATAATTCCATGTTAATCAATTCCCTTCTTGGGACTATTCATTAGTTTAATAGATACATTTTATCAAATTTTTGTGAAAATAATTTGCAAAAGTCAGTAGTTATTGCCTATAAAAGTTGTCCATCTTCTTTTAAACTAGGTAAAAATATTATACAATATTTAGTAGGCGAATTTTGTCTATTTTTTGTATAAAATAAATAAATCTTAGTTATTTTGAAAAAAAATGTAGTTTAATAGATATAAATCTCCAGAAAAAGAGAGGAAGTAATTGTATGCAAACAATCATTTGGGCCATTGGAGCTATGTTAGTAATGATGTTAATAATAGCCTTTTTACCTATTGGGATTACCCTAAGAGGAAAATCTTTCGTTGTCGTTACTAGTTTTGTGCTGGCCCTTGGAGGACTTGCAGCTGTTACTTTTTTCCCACTTTGGCAAACTGCATTAATCATTTTTTTACTTATCTTGGTTACGGCATACATGATGAACAGTCGTCTTGAAACGGTAATTTATGGACAAGGATTAGACTCAATTGAAGCTGATGATGACGAAAGTCCAGTGCCATTGGGCTTTGCTAATCAACCAGAAAAAACTGCAGACTTAGACTTTTTGGATTTAGGAGAAATCGAAATAGCAGAACCCTCAATAAAAGCAATCGACAATCAGGATAATCTTTCTTTAGATATACAACCACAGCTGTCCAAAGAAAATGATGAACTAATTGAACAGATAGTTGATGAAGACATTTCATTTTTGCAGGACAGAACTGAAAAGGACCTTGTTGAAATCAATGAAGAGCCTGAAACAGATGCAGGTTATTTAGCTGATATTGAAAGTTTACTCTTTAAAGATACAGATGAATTGACAAGTTCAGATGACGATGACTTACTTGATGAAATAGTTGAAATAAAAGATGTTAAGCTTCAAGAAGAAAAAGTAGATTATAATGAAGAAACTGACTTAGAAGAGTTATTTTTTGCGAATAAAGAAGCTGCTGCTAGTAATGAAGAGACGGAAGAAGAAAGCACTATAAAAAAGCCAGTACAATTGCAAAAGTAATTTAACGGAAAGGAGGAATATGGATGAGAAAAAACCAACAGTTTATTAAGCTATTTGTCGTACTTTTTTTCGGCACCGCCTTTATTTTTAGTTTTTCTCACTTTGGGGCAAAAGCATTCGAAAAGTTAGGCAATGTAGATGGGAAATATTCTGATGGAACGACCATTGGAAGTTTAGATATTTCCGGAAAAACGGATAGTGAAGCGGCTAGTTTGCTAGAACAGAAATATGTCGATTGGCTGAAAGACACAAAGTTTGAACTTCAATATAGTGAGTTAAGTGTGCCTTTTGACCTAAATCTTTTAAAACTAGATACAGAAACTACTGTTAGTTCAATTAAGGACGGTCAGCAAAACCCAGTGTATATAAGTATCGACCAAACGGATGTGGAGGATCAGTTGAAAATCCTCTTCCCTCAGATTAATAGTAAAGAAATAGATCTAAATAAACTAAAAACGAATATTGAAGCGACTGCCACGAAATTTACTACAGGAACATTTACATTCAATCTATCTAATGATTACGCAGTTGGTGGTAAAAAAGATTTTATCGTAAGCGAAACAGTGCTTAATTTGAAGGGAATTCCTTCTGATCTTCAAACGATTGTGGAGAAAAGCCCTGAAATAAAAATTGCCGAAGGCGCTACTTTTTCCATGCTGGAGTTTGCTAAGAATCAAAAGTTTGAAAAAACAACTGCGCTTAGTGTAATTGCTACAGGTATATACCAGACAGTTTTACCGACAAATTTTTCAATAATTGATCGTAATATTAGTGGCTCACTTCCTGATTATGCTGTGTTAGGGTATGAGGCGAGGGTAAGCGCTCAACAAAATACTGATTTTGTATTCATTAATCCAAATAAATCGAACTATACCATTCAGTTGGAGTTAAATAACAACCAACTTAAAGTGAGCCTAAAGGGCGAAAAACTTCTTTATAATTATAAGATTACTAAAAAAGACCAACAGCAATTAAAGCCAAAAACAATCGTGCAATACAGTCCGCTCCTTAAGGCTGGCAAAACGATGGTTAAAAATGAGGGAGCCGATGGAATCTTCGTTCAGGTATATCGGGATATTTATCAAGGTGAGCAGTATTTGAAAAGTGAACTAATTTCTAAAGAATACTATCCACCTGTCTATCGGGTAGAGGTTCATTCCTTAACAGGAACGGAACAAGGTCCTGCATCTACAACAACTGGAAGCCAAACTAACGCTCCATTAAATTCTGCAACTCAAACTAATCCTGATGGAAGTCAAACTACTTCAACATCTGCTACCACACAACAAGATTCTGATGTTGATGACCTTTGGGGGAAGACGAATGAACAACCAAAATAGTGTTGAATTAAATAAAAAGAAGCAAGGTAGAACTCGTCTTGGAGATTTGCTAATCGAGGAAGGTCTCATCACAGTTGAACAGCTGGAAACTGCTTTAGATGAAAAAGGGGCAAATCAAAAAATTGGCGAAGCCTTGCTGCAAAGAGGGTATATCACTGATCAACAGCTGGCTGAGGTGCTTGAGCGCCAGCTTGGTATTCCACATGTTAATCTTTTTCAATACCCTTTTGATACCAATCTCTTTTCGATAATTTCAAAGGATAGGGCAAAACGGAATTTAATCGTTCCGCTAAAAAAAGAAGGCAACAAGTTATATGTTGCCATGGTTGATCCGATGGACTTTATCATCATTGATGATTTGCGTTTATCTACCGGATTCCAAATCGAAACTGCGATTTCAACAAAAGATGATATTTTACGAACGATTAATAAATATTATGATGATGACGAAGGCTTGGAAGAGCTATTCGATGATCTGTCGCCAAGTGAGCGAGGACGGGATGAAGATGTCACAAACCAGGACTCCCCGATTGTTCGTTTGGTCAATCAAATCCTCACAAATGCAGTCATCCAAAAAGCCAGTGATATTCACATTGACCCGCAAGAAACAAAGATTGTTGTCCGGTACAGAGTTGATGGGGTGCTTAGAGTGGAACGTGTTTTACCGCGCCATATGCTAAGCGTCTTAACGGCTAGGATAAAGATTATGTCGAACCTTGATATTACTGAGCACAGGATTCCACAAGATGGACGAATTAAGATACATCTTGATTTTCATCCCATAGATCTACGTGTTTCTACCCTGCCGACCGTATACGGTGAAAAAATCGTTATGCGTCTCCTAGATATGGGAGCAGCTTTAAATGACTTAAATAAAATAGGCTTTAATACGCTCAATTTTAAAAGGTTCAATGACATGATTGAACAACCCACTGGGATTGTCTTGATAACAGGACCAACAGGGTCAGGAAAATCCTCGACTCTTTATGCAGCCCTTAATAAGCTTAACAGTGAACAAGTCAATATCATCACGATTGAGGACCCTGTCGAATACCAATTGGAAGGGATTAATCAAATCCAGGTTAACACCAATGTTGGGATGACATTTGCTGCTGGTCTTCGTTCGATCTTGCGTCAAGACCCAAATATAATCATGGTCGGGGAAATTCGTGATAAAGAAACTGCTGAAGTTGCCATTCGTGCCTCTTTGACTGGACATTTAGTATTAAGTACGCTCCACACGAATGATTCATTGGGAACTGTAACCCGCTTAATTGATATGGGAGTTGAACCGTTTTTACTTGCTTCTTCACTTAGCGGAATTGTCGCTCAGCGCTTAGTACGTAAAGTTTGCAAGGATTGTGCAGAAGTTCATGTGCCTTCAATGAGGGAAAAGGATATTTTTGCAAGACGTGGTCTGAAAATAGAAAAGGTAATGCGAGGTAAGGGATGTCCTTCTTGCAATATGACTGGCTACAAAGGAAGGGTAGCTCTTCACGAAGTGTTGGTGCTTAATGACGATATGCGAAGAATTATTATGAATGATAATTCCTTTCAAAAGCTTAAGGAATATGCGATTAAAAGTAAAACCATCTTTTTGATTGATGATGGTTTATTAAAAGTTAAACAAGGTTTGACAACAACAGAAGAAGTGTTACGTGTAGCCATTCTGGAGTAGGAGAATGAAAATATGAAGGAAAAAATCGATAATATTCTCAGGGCAGCACTTGAATTTAAAGCCTCTGATATCCATTTAACAGTGGGAGTCCCTCCGATTTTTCGTATTAATGGAGACATAAAGCGTTATGGTAAGGACATGTTATTACCACCAGATACAGAAGCAATCGCCAAAGCCATTATTCCTGAAAACATGTATGACTTATTTAAGGATAAGGGTGAACTCGACTTCTCTTATGGAATTCCAGGGGTGTCTCGTTTCCGTGTTAATGCCTATCATCAACGGAAAAGTGTTGCTCTCGCACTACGTGTAGTTGCGTCTAAAACACCGACAATTGAAGATTTAGATTTGCCAGAAATCATTCCAAAGCTAATGGAGAAGCCGCAGGGATTAATCCTTGTTACGGGACCAACAGGTAGCGGGAAATCAACTACACTAGCATCAATGATTGATTATATGAACCGGACGATGCGTAAGCATATCATTACACTTGAGGATCCAATTGAGTATCTTCATAAACATGGTAATTCCATTATCGACCAGCGTGAGGTTGGCTTTGATACGAAATCATATGCAAATGGATTAAAGGGGGCTCTTCGCCAAGATCCTGATGTTATTCTTGTTGGTGAGATGCGTGATTTAGAAACAATAGGTATTGCGATAACTGCTGCGGAAACAGGACACCTTGTACTTGGAACACTGCATACATCCAGTGCCCCGTCGACAATAAACAGGATTATTGACGTATTTCCACCTGCCCAGCAGCCGCAGATTCGAGTGCAGCTTGCCTCGGTTTTAGTAGGGGTTATTTCACAACGTTTATTCCCCACAGCGGATAAAAAAGGGAGGAAAGCGGCGACAGAGATTTTAGTTAATAACCCTGCTATTGCAAACTTGATACGAAACGAAAAAATTCACCAAATTTCTAGTACGATGCAGACCTCTCGTGCCCAGGGGATGCATACACTTGAAATGGCTATTCGCGACCTACTTGACCGTAATATGATTCAGCAAGAAGCTGCAACAAAATACCTACACGAAAAGATGATGCAGGATGCCTAAGTTTAAATATTCTGGACGAGATAAGCGCGGGAAAAAGCAGGGCACTGTTACCGCCGCTTCGAGACGTGAGGCAATGGTTAAGCTTAAAGATGATGGAATAAGGGTTGTCGAAATGAAGGAAGTGCCTGAAACCCTAATAACCATGGAACTTACAATTGGTAATCCGGTAAAACTTCAGGATTTTGTTATTTATATTAGGCAATTTTCCACGTTGCTAAAGGCAGGGGTAACGATTGTAGAGGCTACCTCAGTTCTTGCATCTCAAACCGAGAGTAAAGCTCTGAAAAGGATATTACTGGATGTTGAGCAAGAACTGCGTGAAGGGAATCCTTTTTCCGAAGCAGTTTTAAAGCATAATAAAGTATTTAACTCTATGTTTGTAAACATGGTTAGGGCTGGAGAAGTAAGTGGTAATATGGATGAGACTCTCGAGCGTCTTGCAGAGGATTTTGAAAAGCAACATCACACAAGGCAAAAAATCGTTTCTGCGCTAACCTATCCGCTTGCGATAGGTGTAATTGCTGTTATAGCGGTGATATTTTTGCTAGTAGCAGTTGTACCTAAATTTGTAACAATGTTTAATGATTTAGGAGCAGAACTTCCTGGAATTACAAAGTTTGTCCTTGCTTCCAGTAAATTTATGCAATCATTTTGGTGGCTAGTTTTATTATTATTCATTGCTATTTACCTATTCTTTATATTTATGAAGAAAAATAAGCAGGCTAAGTACTATTTAGATTATTTTCTATTAAGAATGCCTATATTTGGAAAAATGATGCAAAAAGCCCAATTAGCACGAATGATGAGAACGCTCAGCACTTTATTTTCAAGTTCTGTTCCCATTCTCCAGTCAATGGGGATTGTTGAAAAGGTCGTTGAAAATGAAGTGATTTCTAGGGTCATTCGTGAATCTCGTGGTTCACTTGAAAAAGGTCGTTCAATGACCGAACCCATGATTAATCACTGGGCATTTCCGCCACTTGTCACGCAAATGATTTCAATTGGTGAAAATACTGGTGCTTTAGACGCAATGTTATCAAAAATTGCGGAATTCTATGAAAAAGAAGTCGAAGCAGGAACAGACAGGCTTAAATCATTAATTGAGCCAATAATGATTGTTTTTTTGGCCGGAATCGTCGGAGTTATTGTCCTTTCAATAATGATGCCAATGTTTTCAATGTTCGACCAAATGCTATAAGTACTTTCAGAATATTACAAAAAATAAAAATTTGAGACAGAAAATGATAAAAAACATCTTTTCTAATTCTGTCATTTATTGTATACTCATAGAGAAATAATACTAGGTTCATAGAACCAGAAGGAGTGCAAAATGGTACAAGCTTTAAAATTAAAAATGAAGGAACAAAAAGGTTTTACCCTAATTGAATTACTAGCAGTTATTGTTATTTTGGGGATTATTGCAGCGATTGCGATTCCTGCAATATCTAATGTTATCAACAAATCTGACAATAAATCAAACGTACAAGATGCGATACTTATTATTGATGCCGCAAAAATGTATGTTGCAGACAGCCAACCTAAAACAGCGGAAACATATTTAACTTTTAATGGAATTGCTGCTGCAGATGGGACTGAAGCAAAACCATTTGCTTTGAAAGATTACCTGGATCGTGTTAAAGATAATGGTTTTATAGTTAAAGTAACATATACAGCGCCAACCACAACAACAGGAGCAAAGTATTCATATTCAATAAGTAAACATAATGCGGTGACTGCACTAGGTGGTACAAAAACATCAGATTATAAATCTGAGGCAGATTTACTAGCTGCTAATTAAAAATGATATTCATTTTATTATTTGTATATGGAGTATCTTTAGGCTCCTTCTTCAACGTAGTCGGCCTAAGAGTTCCATTAAAGAAATCAATCGTAAAACCAAGATCAGCATGTCCAACCTGTGGGCATCAACTTACACCATTAGAACTTATTCCGGTTTTATCTTATATGCTTCAAAAGGGGAAATGCCGCGGCTGTCAGTCGCGGATTTCGCCTATCTATCCATTTTTTGAACTGCTGACAGGAATCTTGTTTGCAGCGACACCATACTTGGTTGGATGGTCTGGAGAATTATTCGTTGCCTTAACGTTAATTTCAATGTTTATGATTATCATTGTTTCCGATATTCATTATATGATCATCCCTGATAAAATTTTAATTTGGTTTGCAGGGATTTTTTTATTGGAACGAATTATCATGCCTTTGGACCCATGGTGGGATAGCGCTCTTGGTGCTGTCACTGGGTTTTTACTACTGTTTATCATTATGATCGTCAGCAAAGGCGGTATGGGCTTTGGCGATGTCAAACTATATGCACTGTTAGGCCTAGTATTAGGGTTTAAATTGGTACTATTATCATTTTTCCTTTCAACTCTCTACGGTGCTGTGATTGGCGGATTAGCTCAACTATTTAAAGTCGTAAAAAAACGCGAACCTATTCCATTTGGACCATTTATTGCAGCTGGCACTTTGACAGCTTATTTTTGGGGTTCAGATCTGATTAATTTATACATTCAAATTCTTTCATAAGGATTTTTAAAAGGGGTTATCATATGGCATTTTCCCTCTTTTCAACTAAAAATCGAATAATCAACCTGGTAATAAATGACCACGCTATTCGCTTTTTGGAATTGAAACAAGCGAATCCCCCTACACCGCAAAGGTGGAATGAGCGCTTTTTGCCTCCTGGAATAATTACAGATGGAAAAATCGTCGATATTGATTCACTCTCAAGCATTCTCGAAGAATGCGTTGATGAATGGAAAATTCGCCGACGATCGCTTCGTTTTATTGTTCCAGATCCACTTGTTATTATTCGGAAAGTCTCTATTCCTGCAGATGTGCAAGAAGATGAGATAAAGGGGTATCTTTATTTAGAACTAGGTTCTAGTATACATTTACCTTTCGAGGAACCAGTATTCGACTATTACACGCTGCCGGATAACGGCAAGACAAAGGATTTACTGTTATTTGCAGCACCGGAGCAGAGTGTGATGGAGTATGTCGATTTACTCACAAGTCTTAAGTTAAATCCTGTTGCAGCGGATATTTCGCCGCTATCGCTCTATCGTTTATATCATCATCTAGATCAAGCAAGCGAGAATGAGGTCCTATTCACAGTCCAGTTTGATTTGACCAGCGTCAATTTATGCATCTTTGATGAAACGGTGCCGTTAGTCATGCGTCATTTCGCATTACCGTTTGATTTCGATAAATGGGAAATTACTCGCGATGTTTTAGAACTAATGGTATGCAAATATACTGGGGAACCGGAAGAATTGGTGTTACAGTTTGAAGATATTTTTAAAGAAATTAATAAGCTATTAGATTTTTACCGTTACTCACTTAATAGTGAAAAGCAGGATGTCACAAAGTTTTTATTAAATGGCGACCATCCAATGCTTATGGCCATATTTGATGAAATGAAAGAAAGATTTGAAATTCCTGTTGAATTAATTACTTTCGAAAAGGAAGCAAAGAGTAAACCGGTTAGTGTACCAACTAATTTATTACTGCCTTTAGGCCTTGCTTTAAAAGAGGTGCAATGATGCTAGTAGAAATTAACCTGCTTCCTCAAAAAGAGCCCAAAAAATTCAATATTATCTATCTAACATCGATTGTTGCAGCATTGGTCTTAATTTGCGGCATTTACTTTTGGCAAATTAAATCTGTAAAAAGTGATGTAGAGGCTGTTGATAGTCAAATCACTGTAACAAAGAAGATTGCTGCTAAACAACAAGAAAACGCCAATCAAACTGAGGTGGCTACTTCTGCTGGAGTATTAAAATCGGCAGTGGAATGGGTGAAAAACTACCCGATTCAAACCATTCCGGTTATGAGACATCTTACCTCGCTGCTGCCTGACCGTGGGTTTATCCAGTCCTTTGCCTATACAGAGGCGGGAACTGTTACCATCAGTGTTCAATTTGACAGCGCTAGGGAGGCAGCCTATTTCCTGGAGAACTTAAAAGAGTCTAAGTGGATTTCAGATGTCAGCTTATCATCACTAACTGCTGTCGAGACTAAGGAAACGACAGCGACAACTGCACAAACATCTACGAGTAATACAAATGGTCAAAGTACTAGTACAACGGCAAATGCTGCCAATCAAACTACAACTAGTACAAATACTGCAACCACGAGTACCCAAGGTACAGTTGCTGCAGGTCAGACTAGCCCAACTAATGCAACAACAAATACCAATACCGCAAATAATACAGGTGCTGCTGCTACGACAACAAAGCCTGATAAAAATATTCTTCCTAGGTATCTTGGACAATTTGAAATCAAGTTTAATACTGAAGTTATAAAAACAGATCTTAGCAAAAAGAGTGGGGAAGGGGGGACTGACTCATGAAGTCTCGCCTTTCAAAAATAGATAAGATCATCGTTGGGGCTGGTTCGCTATTAGTCGTTCTAGTTTTCGTCTATGCCCAGTTCATTTCGCTTTCACCTTTGAAATCAGATTTAGCACTTAAGCAGCAAGAACTAAATACAGAAAAAAAACTATTAGAAATAAGTAGTAAGAAAAATTTAGAATCCCAAAAGTCAGATCCTGAGGATACGAGCGAATTGCAAAAGGAAGTCCCAGTATCACCACTTCAAGAACAATTTCTATTGGATTTAGAAAAGGCTGAAACAGTTGCAAATAGTCAAATTAAATCCATGAGTTTTTCAAAGGATGCTGATGTTACTCCTGCCGCTAGTCAAAATACTGCAGATAATTCAGGCACGGCTCAAGGCACTGCACAAAATCAAAGTACAGCGAATCAAGGTACACAAAATCAAACTGGTACAAATCAGGGTACAGCCAATCAAGCCACTGCTCAACAACAGACAGTTCCTGCAACCCCTGAGGGTTTAAAAAAGCTGACTGTACAGTTGTCGGTTGAATCACAAACCTATACGGATTTTGAAAAGTTTATTGCTACGCTTGAGTCATTAAAACGAATAGTAGCGGTTGAAGCAATCAATTATTCAGGCGGAGAAGAGGTCACTAGTCTAGACCAAGAGAGCAAGCCATTAACTTATACGCTAACTGTCTCGGCCTTCTACATGCCAACTTTAACTGACCTAGCAGCGCAGCTGCCTAAAATTGATGCGCCAGCACCCGCAGGAAAAGATACTCCACTAAGCCAATTTCCTGCAACAGCAACTACTCAGCCATAATTAACAATTTAGCGAACAAACAAATAATTTGGCGAAAGTCTACGATAACAAGACGACAAAAGTCTTGTTATTTTTTTTTTCCTCTATGTTAGGATGGAAATAATTATCTGTCGGAAGAGAGAGGAGAACGAAGTGTGGACAAGCCTAAAAAAGGCAATACGATCACGATTAAATTAAATGGAGAAAGCCAGTCCTATCAGGAAGAACCCCCGAAAAAAGATATAGAACCCATCATCGAGCCAACTCCCAAAGTAATAAAAATAAATACCAATCACACAGAACCGGATGGATTTTTGGAAACAGCCGCAGCTCAGGAATCTGCCGATGAGAGCTTCGACTGGATTATCCCGGAATCCTCCGAAAATGATATTGATGAATTCAAATTTACAAACAACACAAACCCGAAAACTATTAGTCATAAGAAAATAACTTCTTTTTCTAGTAACTCAAAAAAGATAAATGGAAGATCAGTAAGTTCTATTTTGGTCTCTGCATTTTTCGCCATTCTCATTGGTACCACGATTGGTTTCTTTATGCTGAAACTTGTCATCACAGAGCAAAATAATAAGGTAACAACGGAACCAACAGTTGTTAATGAAACAAAAACTGAAACGAAAGCAACGGAAGGGAAAACAGCGTCCGCAGCAATTAATCAATTAACAGCCTATATCGTGCAAGGGGGAGTATTTACTTCTAAAGACGGAACGCAGGAAATTGCAAAAGATATAGAATCGAAGGGTGTACCTGCTCAAACGGTTGAAATCAGTGGTAAGTTCTATTTATTTCTTGGAGTAGCGGATTCTATCGGAACGGCCAAAGCTTTAGGAAACCAGTATAAAGAAAATGGAGTAGAAGAAGTATTTGCTAAACCGCTTTTACTTGATGAAAAGAAAGTTTCCGATGTTAACGATAAAGAAAAAACCTTCGTTGAGGTCATTCCTACCATTTATCAAACACTTTCAAATGCCACATCCACCGCTATTACAACCAAAGCAATTCCAGAAGAATTAACGAAAGCATTAGCAGCAGTAGATGAGCATTTAAAGATTAGCGGAATAAAAAACGAAAAGATAAAAAATCTTAAGGAAGAATTAACTGCTGCGAATGAAAAAGTAAAAGCATTTAAAAAGACAAAGGATACAAAAAGTTTAACCGAGGCACAGCAGCATCTATTAACCTTCCTGTCGCAATACTATTCCATGTAGCCTATATCGACAATGCTCGATATTTTCCGGGAAATAAGAACTATAGTAAGCTTGTCCAACAGAGACAGGCTTTTTTCTCTTTTTATTCCCTTCCATAAAAAGATAAATCCTGCATAATTTTACAAATTTCATCAAACTTTAATCATATAAAAATTGTTTGCACCGACAATTTCTGATAGGATTGAATTGTATCTCCCTATACAAATGCATAAAGGTAAGGTGATTGAATGCAAAACCTCATTTTAGCCTCTTCTTCTCCACGGCGAAAAGAACTTCTAGAAACTCTCCGTTTATCATTCGCGATCTCTAGCAGTGAAGTTGATGAAAGCTTTAACCCAAATCTTTCTCCAGAGGAAGTCGTAATGGAGTTAGCCGAGCGCAAAGCGCAGGCAATTTTTAAAGAAAACCCTGATGCTTTTGTGATTGGCTCTGACACGGTTGTGGTCGCGGATAATCGAATCTTAGGAAAGCCAGCTGATGAAGCAGAAGCCTTTAGTATGTTAAAGACTCTTTCAGGAAAGCAGCATGATGTGTTTACTGGTGTTTCGATTATGTCTCCTAAAAGTTCGACCCGTTTTTATGAAAAAACAGAAGTATGGTTTTGGGAGTTAACGGACGAAGAGATACGTGCATACGTGAAAAGTGGTGAACCTCTTGATAAAGCAGGGGCATATGGAATTCAGCAACTTGGAAGTATGCTTGTCAAAAAAATACATGGAGACTATTTCGCGGTTGTCGGTCTGCCTGTTGCAAAAACGGTACGAGAATTAAAACGGTTAGGCTACGAGTTGCCGTATTGATATTTCATTAACTCCCGACGATAAGGGAGGAAAAAAATTGTCCACAAATACATTAATGATTCGTGATTTCCCTCAAGATGAAAGACCGAGAGAGCGTTTTATCAATCATGGTCCACAAAGCTTATCGAATCATGAACTGATTGCGATTATGCTTAGAACCGGGACAAAAGATGAATCGGTGCTCCAATTATCCAATCGGCTGCTAACCCATTTTGAAGGTTTAAGACTTTTAAAATCAGCAACCTTAGAAGAAATAACCGAAATAAAGGGGATTGGTACGGCCAAGGCAATTCAAATTTTGGCAGCCGTTGAAATTGGCCGAAGAATTTCAAACTTATCTTATAATGACCGCTATGTCATTCGCTCGCCAGAGGACGGAGCGAAATATGTCATGAATGATATGCGTTTTTTATCGCAGGAGCATTTTGTCTGCCTTTATTTAAACACGAAAAACCAGGTCATCCATAAACAAACTGTTTTTATTGGCAGTTTGAATGCCTCCATAGTACATCCAAGGGAAGTCTTCCGTGAGGCCCTAAAGCGGTCGGCAGCCTCCGTGATAGCACTTCATAATCATCCGAGTGGCGATCCGACTCCGAGCCGTGAGGATATCGAGGTCACGAAGAGGCTGGTGGAGTGCGGGAAAATTATTGGCATTGACGTGCTCGACCACTTAATCATTGGTGAAAATAAGTTTGTCAGCTTGAAAGAAAAAGGATATTTATAACACTAGGTTTTTATTTGACGTTACGCTATAATATTGGTTATGATTTTTTAGGACTGCTTTAGAACTAGCTATACAAAAAAAGTATGAAAATAGACATGATATAAAAGGTGATTACCTGCCTAGGGAAATTTTGCATTTCGTATCAGAAAGGGAGCTACATAATTATGTTTGGAATTGGAACAAGAGATTTAGGAATAGACTTAGGGACTGCTAATACCCTCGTATATGTAAAGGGAAAAGGAATCGTGTTAAGAGAGCCATCGGTAGTGGCCTTACAAACAGATACAAAAAGTATTGTAGCGGTTGGAAATGACGCTAAAAATATGATTGGACGGACACCGGGGAATGTCGTCGCCACAAGGCCGATGAAGGATGGCGTTATTGCCGACTTTGAAACAACGGCAACGATGATGAAGTATCATATCCGCCAAGCCCAAAAAAGTAAAAGTGTTTTTTCAGGTAAGCCATATGTCATGGTATGTGTGCCTTCTGGAATCACCGCAGTTGAAGAAAGAGCGGTTATCGATGCTACTAGACAAGCTGGTGCAAAGGATGCATACACAATTGAAGAACCGTTTGCTGCCGCCATCGGTGCGAACCTTCCTGTTTGGGAGCCAACCGGCAGCATGGTCGTCGATATCGGCGGGGGAACAACAGAAGTCGCGATTATTTCTTTAGGTGGTATCGTAACTAGTCAATCCATCCGAATTGCTGGTGATGAGATGGACGACTCAATTATTTCTTATATCCGCAAAAATTATAATTTAATGATTGGTGAACGGACTGCAGAAACGATCAAAATGGAAATTGGCTCGGCCGGTATTCCTGAAGGCATTGACAATATGGAAATTCGCGGCCGTGATTTATTGACTGGTCTGCCAAAAACAATCGAAATTACTGCAAAAGAAATATCAGTTGCTTTAAATGATACGGTATATGCAATTGTAGAAGCGGTAAAGAACACACTTGAAAAAACACCACCGGAGCTTGCTGCAGATATTATGGACCGGGGAATCGTCTTAACAGGCGGTGGTGCACTGCTTCGCAATTTGGACCGAGTGATCAGCGAAGAAACAAAAATGCCTGTCCTAATTGCTGAAAATCCACTCGATTGCGTAGCAATTGGAACCGGAAAAGCATTAGACCATATCCACTTGTTTAAAAATAAAGCTAAAGAGTCTAGATAATAAGAAAAGCGGAAGCGCCTTGCCCAGGGGCTTATGACCCCGAGCCCCTAGGCGCTGGAGCTAGACAAAAAATAGAGGTGAATAATCATGCCACAGTTCTTTTTGAATAAACGACTGATCATTTTGCTTGTCAGCATCATTGTTCTCGTGGCATTGATTGGGTTTTCTTTAAGGGAGAGAGATAAATTATCCTGGCCGGAGCAATTTGTGAAAGACACAACCGGCTGGGTTCAATCCCTGGTTTCAAAGCCTGCCAATTTCGTTGCAGGCTTTTTTGAAAATCTCCAGGATTTGCAAAATACATATGAAGAGAATAAAGAACTTAAATCGCGGATTGAAGAGCTTGTCAGCCTTGAAGCAGAAAACCAAGGGCTGAAAAAAGACAATAAGGAATTGCGTGACATTCTCGGAGAAAAAAAGACCTTGAGAGATTTTAAACCAATGCCTGCTACTGTAATTGGCAGAAATCCTGATCGTTGGCATGAAATGATTATAATTGATAAAGGCAATCTCAACGGAATTAAGAAAAATATGGCTGTCGTTACAGCTAATGGGTTGATTGGTAAGGTAAAGACAGTAAACCAATTCAGTTCGACTGTACAGCTATTGAGTGCAATGGATCCAAAGAACCGGATTTCCGTTACCATCCAAGGTGGAACAAGTATTTACGGATTTGTTCAGGGGTTTGATGATAAAAAGAAATTACTTTTAGTCAAAAGCATTCCTTCAGGGGTAAAAGTTGAAAAAGACCAAAATGTGATTACATCAGGTAAGGGCGGTGTCTTTCCTGAAGGGTTAGTGGTTGGGAAAGTGGTTGAGGTTAAACCTGATCAGTACGGGTTAAATCAAACGGCTTTAGTAAAACCAGGTGCAGACTTTTATGATATTGAAAATGTCATTGTCATTAAACGACTAATGACGCAGCCGACAGTATCAGATATGGAAAATGGGAAGGAGAAGGATCTATGAAAAAATTCCTTCTTCCTCTTTTGTTTTTGTTCCTTTTTCTAGCAGAAAGTCTTTTTGTTCAATTTTTTCCAGGTGATCTTTTCGGAGGGAACCGGATTATCGTTCCCCATTTTTTATTTGTAGCACTTGTTTTTTTGACTATTTTTATAGGTAAAAAACAAGGTATAATCTATGCGGCCATTTTTGGTCTGATCTTTGATATTGTCTATGTAGAGATTATCGGGATATATCTTTTTCTTTTTCCGTTTATCTGTTATCTAGTATCGAAAATCATGCATATCATGCAGACCAATATCATTATTGCCTTTCTCGTTTCACTTTTCGGAGTGGCGTTATTGGAGATTGGTGTGTATGAAATGAACTTCCTCATTCATGTGACAAGTCTTGATTTTATGGGCTTTCTAAATTTACGTTTTTATCCAACCTTATTATTAAATGCGATATTTGTTTTGATATTTGGCTATCCCTTAAAAAGACGATTTGAAAAATATGCCGAAGCCCTTAGGGATGAATAATTTTTTTAAAAAGCTTGGTTAAACTAGTCTGTTGATTTCCGCTCCAGGTGCGAGCGGTTCGCGGGCGTGCTGGGGAGCCTCCTCGTGGCTTCGCTCCTGCGGGGTCTCCCCTACCCCGTACTCCCGCAGGAGTCTTCGCACCTTCCGCTCCAATCAACGAGCTTAGAAAATCAACAACGTTCTTTAAACTTAGCTTTTTAAAAAAGAGGAGAATGGACGGTTCGTGTCGAATTTTTATTAAGATAGTTTGTACATGTGATTCGGAGTAGGTATTATTCCTTATTTGACCGTCTATTATTTCCCGCTCCGGAATTGTTTTTTTATTATGAGGTGAAAAATTCTCCATGAAAAATCGGCAAAATGTTACAATAAAAGGTACGAAGGATGGACTTGTCCTTCATCTTGATGATAGCTGTTCCTATGAGGAGCTAAAAAAAGAATTAGACCAAAAGCTTTCTGCCAACGCTAGGACCCAAGATGAGCGGCATTTAATTACTGTTAAAGTGGAAGTAGGCAATCGATATTTAACAGAGGTCCAACAGGAAGAGTTAAAAGACTTAATACGGCAAAAAAAGAATTTAGTTGTTGATGATATTGAAGCGAATGTAATCACAAAAGATGAGGCCAATCGAATGAAGGCGGAAACAGAGGTCGTGACCGTATCCCGCATCATTCGTTCCGGTCAAGTGTTAGAGGTTCCTGGTGATTTACTGCTAATTGGTGATGTAAATCCTGGTGGAACGGTAATTGCAGGCGGAAATATTTTTATTATGGGTACACTAAAAGGAGTAGCACATGCCGGCTATCATGGAAATGATCAAGCTGTCATTGCGGCGTCAAGCATGAAACCTTCGCAACTGCGAATTAGCGATTGTATAGAAAGAACTCCAGAATCTGTTCAAGACTTGGAGAAGCGGGAAATGGAATGTGCTTACATAGATGAAAACCGCGAAATCATAATTGATAGACTGCAAGCTTTAATCCATTTAAGGCCTAATTTAACTAGATTAGAAGGGGGACATTAAGGTGGGAGAGGCAATAGTAATTACATCCGGTAAGGGCGGCGTAGGCAAAACAACTACTACTGCGAACATTGGTACAGCACTGGCCCTTCAAGGAAAAAAAGTATGCTTAGTGGATACAGACATCGGTCTTCGAAACTTAGATGTCGTAATGGGACTTGAAAACCGAATTATCTATGACTTGGTGGATGTAGTAGAAAAAAGATGTAAAATCCATCAAGCATTGGTTAAGGACAAACGATTTGATGGCTTATTGTATTTATTGCCCGCCGCGCAAACGGTCGATAAATCTGCCGTTACGCCGGAGCAAATGAAAGAACTGATTACGGAATTAAAGCAGGAATATGATTATATTATTATCGATTGTCCTGCAGGAATTGAACAAGGGTATAAAAACGCAATTGCCGGTGCAGATAAAGCGATCGTCGTCACGAATCCTGAAGTTTCAGCCGTTCGCGACGCCGATCGTATTATTGGCTTGCTTGAAAAAGAAAAGAGTATGGAATCGCCAAGATTAGTCGTCAACCGGATTCGCAATCATATGATGAAAAGCGGCGACATGCTCGATATTGATGAAATTACACAGCATTTATCGATTGAACTAATAGGGATTGTTGCGGATGACGAAGAAGTAATTAAAGCCTCTAACCATGGCGAACCGATTGCCCTAAATCCAAACAGCAAGGCTTCCATTGCCTACCGAAACATTGCAAGAAGAATCCTTGGGGAATCAATTCCGCTTCAACCGCTGGAAGAGGCGAATAAAGGCGTATTTACAAAACTTAAAAAATTCTTTGGTGTACGATAAATAAGTAAGCCTGTCTACAAAAATTGTGGACAGGCTTATTTATTTTGAAGTCATACTCTTTAAATTCTCCTCATAAACTTGTACAAACTGTGGGAAAAGGGTTGATGGATATGGCGCGCTCTTCAGCGGATGAAATACGGCAGCGAATTGCCAAAAGAAAAAAAGAACAAGGGTCTCAGTCAAAAAGCCCTGGACGGCAGATTGATTGGCCTGGTGATGATGAGAAATATGGATTAGATTATTTTAGTTCCTCTGGGGGATCGGATGGAGAAGGCGGGCACCCATTATTTAAAAAGGAAATCTTCTTTTTTAAAATTTTGTCTTCGATTCTTCTATTTTTGGTCGTAGCTATTTTGTTTCGGAATCAGACTGCTTCACTGGATCCGGCGCGGGATGCGATTGTCAAAACAATGGACAAGGACTTTAAGTTTGCGACTGTTTCAAAATGGTATGAAGATAAGTTTGGAAAGCCGCTTGCACTGCTTCCTTTTACAGAGAAGGATAAAACGGGAGAAAAAGAGGTCGTGGATAAAAATTCTGCCGTTGAAGTTTCCGGGAGACTTCTTGAAAATTTCAAAAAAAATGGCCAGGGAATCATGATTGAGACGCAAAAAGGAGCCCCTGTCCAAGCAATTAATGACGGCAATGTCGTCTTCGCAGGGGTCAAAGAAGATTTAGGGAATACTGTCATCATTCAACATTCTGATGGATCTGAAACCTGGTACGGAAATTTAGACAGTATAAAGGTTAACTTATATGATTTTATCGAAAAAAGAACAGTGGTTGGTTCTGTTTCCACTTCTTCAGGAGAAGACAAAACAAAAGGTAAATATTATTTTGCAATAAAAAAAGGCGATGATTTCATCGACCCAATACAGGTGATTCGAATTGAATAAAGCGATATATTTACTTCGTCATGTTCATATCCATCCATTGTTGTGGATTGTGATTGCACTCTCGATTGCTACAGCACATTTCCTCGAAGTCTGCTTACTGCTTGGAATTATTTTTATTCATGAAATGGGGCATGCTGCTGCAGCTTCTTTTTTTTCATGGAGAATCAAGAAAATTACCTTGCTGCCATTTGGCGGGGTCGCTGAGATGGATGAGCATGGTAACCGGCCATTAAAGGAAGAAGCCATCGTTGTCATAGCTGGTCCAGTTCAACATATTTGGATGGTAGCTTTAGCCTATGGACTATTATCACTTAACCTCATTTCTGAAGATTTTTATAATCTCTTTTTAAGTTATAATTTAATGATTCTCGTGTTTAATCTATTCCCAGTTTGGCCGCTTGATGGCGGCAAGCTGGTTTTCATGCTGCTATCATTAAAAAGCTCATTTCCAAATGCCCATCGGATTACCCTATTGCTCTCGTTCGCCAGCCTACTTCTTTTTTCGGTATTGATCTTGTTTACGGCCCCAACTCATCTCAATGTTTGGATCGTTATCGCTTTCCTATTTTTCTCACTTTACCACGAATGGAAGCAGCGTCGCTTTATTTTCATGCGGTTTTTATTAGAGCGCTATTACGGAAAAAAATCAGACCTCCACAATTTAAAGCCCATCCAGGCTGATGAACAGGAGTTACTGATCCACGTATTAGAAAAATTTCAGCGCGGCTGCAAGCATCCAATCATTGTGGAAGAGGCTGGCAGAGAAAAAGGCAGATTAGACGAAAATGAACTCCTGCATGCTTATTTTACCGAAAAACGATTAACTGATAAAATCAGCGACCTTCTCTTTTCTTATTGATTGGGTATAATAGAGACATCTTGAATAAGGTGAGGACTTAATGTTGGAAACGTTAATTGTTAATTATTCATCGCGTGAAAAGCGCTTTGCTTTTTTGCGAGACGGACGAGTTGAAAAGATTGTCATCGACCGACCAGAGCACCAATCTCTGGTCGGTAATATTTATTTTGGGACCGTAACGAAAGTGCTGCCTGGAATGAATGCGGCTTTTATTGATATTGGGGAAGAAAAAAAGGCCTATTTGCATCGAGACGTGCTGCCATCCTATGTTTTATCAAACGAAAAACAAGCAAGTATTACTTCGTTGCTTCATCAAGGGGAAAAACTGCTCGTTCAAGTGGATAAAGACGCCACCGGAACGAAAGGGCCGAGAGTAACGGGGATCATTGAAATACAAGGAAGTAATCTTATTTACATGCCAAATGGCCGCTACACTGCGGTATCTAAAAAAATCGCCGATGAACGGCAACAGGCAAATCTACGCCGTCTTGGCAGCCGCTTGAAAACAGAGGAAGAGGGAATAATCTTTCGAACTTCTAGCCTCCATAGCAAAGAAGAGGAAATTTTTGAGGAGCTAGGCCAGTTACGAATTCAATATCAAGAGTTGCTCCAAAAAGCAGTCTCCATCAAAAAGCCAGGGATTATCTTTCAAAAGGATACCTTTATTGAAATGATTGAGGAACAAACGGCTAAAATGTCATCTGGCGAAGTGATCGTGGACGACCTTTCTATAAAAAAGCAATTGGAATCCAAAAATGTTCAAATAAATTTAACCTACTATAACGGCAAAGAGAATATTTTTTCAGTCAATAAAGTGGAGCATGAAATCGATAAAGCCCTGAAACGGATTGTTTGGCTCGATAATGGGTCTTATCTAATTTTCGATGAAACCGAAGCTCTTACCATTATTGATGTTAATACTGGTAAATTTTCTGGAAAGGCAGATTATCAGGATACCGTTTTAAAAACAAATCAGCTTGCTGCAATGGAGATTGCAAGGCAGTTGCGACTCCGCGATATTGGCGGTATTATTCTTGTTGATTTTATTGATATGAAGCGCGAGAAGGACAAGCATTCCATTCTCGACCTTATCGAATCCAAATTAATGAACGATGAAAAACGAACGAAAGTAATTGGATTTACCCCGCTTGGCATCCTTCAACTAACAAGGAAGAAAACCAAAGTAACAATTTCGGAAGCATTACAAGTGAATTGCCCAGTTTGCGAGGGGACAGGAAAAATCCTTAGTGCAGAAACGGTTGCTTTTAGGCTTGAACGCGAGTTAATCGAGCATCGCCATACTGAATTTGAAGCGGTTTTAGTGGAAACGACACTAGAAGTTAAAGATGAAATACAGCCACATCTTGCCATATTAGAAGAATCGCTTCATTTCGCCGTTTATTTTTCAATCAAACACTCCGCTCAACATTATTATGTGTTAAAACAGTTCGGGACTAAGAATGAGATAGCCCAAAAAGCTGTCGATTGCTATTGACACTATAGCTCAAATTATGTTAGTATCTTAATGTTATGTTTGTAGCACCCGTGCTACAACCGCACAGAACAGGTAGTAAGATTTTGCGAGATTCGCAAGACGCCTGTTGATGGCGAGTCTGAGTTTATAAGGAGGTGCAGTTCATGTACGCAATTATCGAAACTGGCGGTAAACAACTTAAAGTCGAAGAAGGCCAAGCTATCTACATTGAAAAATTAGGTGTTGAAGCTGGTGAAACAGTTACTTTTGACAAGGTTCTTTTCGTTGGCGGTGAAACTGTAAAAGTTGGAAGCCCTGTTGTTGCAGGCGCTACTGTTACAGCTAAAGTTGAAAAAGAAGGCCGTGCGAAAAAGATCATCGTTTTCAAGTACAAAGCGAAGAAAAACAACCGTAAGAAGCAAGGTCATCGTCAACCTTACACTAAAGTAGTCATCGAAAAAATCAACGCGTAAGGTGTTGAACAAATAGATGATTGGAATTACGATTTCTCGTACTAAGTCCGGAAAAATTCAATCCTTTGAAATAAGTGGTCATGCTTTGTTCGCGGACCGGGGAAAAGATATCGTCTGTGCAGGCGTATCTGCCGTTTCAGTTGGTGCCATTAACGCAGTGCACGAACTAACCGGAGTTACTCCCGATCTGGAACATCGAGCAGACGGACTTCTCCGCTGTGTGCTTCCTGAAGATCTTCCGGAGGATACACAAGAGAAAGTTCAACTTCTACTTGAAGGAATGATTGTTTCATTGAGATCGATTGAAGAAACGTACGGAGAGCACATAAAAATTACCTTCAAAAAGCAGGAGGTGGAATAAATGTTATTAAAATTAGATCTTCAGTTGTTTGCATCTAAAAAGGGAGTAGGTTCTACAAAGAACGGACGTGACTCTATCGCAAAGCGCCTTGGTGCTAAGCGTGCAGATGGTCAATTCGTAACTGGTGGTTCAATCCTTTACCGTCAACGCGGTACAAAGATTTACCCAGGTGAAAACGTAGGCCGTGGTGGTGACGACACTCTTTTTGCGAAAATCGACGGCGTTGTTAAGTTCGAACGTTTAGGTCGTGACCGTAAACAAGTGAGCGTTTATCCAGTAGCTCAAGAAGCGTAAGCATTATTGGAAACTCTAACCTTGCCGGTTAGAGTTTTCTTTTTGCACAAATAAATAGCACTATAAAGGCATTTCCCCGCAGTCAGCTTCTTAATTTTTCCTCTTTAGGAAACCTTTCGTATAAAAAAGCTTACTCATGGTTACTTTTTTGATATACTATCAACAAATAGTGTGTTCCGACACTTAGTTTAGGAGTGTAGGTATGGAGAAAGAATGGGGTATCGTGGAGGTGCTGAGGCACTCGCGACATGACTGGCTGAATAAGCTGCAGTTAATTAAGGGAAACATCGATTTAAATCGCATTGACCGGGCCAAAGAGGTCATTGATGAAATTGTGATTGAAGCCCAGCATGAGACAAAGTTGTCCAATTTACAAATGCCTTTATTTGCCTCGCTCTTATTTACCTCTAATTGGGAGAATCCCTCTTTTAGGCTTGAATATGAGGTGCTTGAGGATGCCGAACCATTGAGAATGAACGATTCAGTCCTGACAAATTGGACAAAATCCTTTTTTTTATGTTTAAATAAGGCAATCGAGGCATTTCAAGAAAACCATTTATCGATTACAATTGAGCCGCAATCAGAGGGAATTCGTTTCTTTTTTGATTTTAGCGGGATAATAATAAAAAGTGAACTGATTGAAAAATTCCTTGCAGATCGGTCCAAATCGTTGGATGTCGAGGTCAAGGAATTCACGGAAAGCGAACTCGCACTGGAAATTTTTATGCCGAAACAATAGAAGGTATGAAAACAGCGATTCTCGTCGCAATCATCAGTTGATTTAAATGTGCGACAGGAGGAATAAAATGTTTGTCGATCAAGTCAAGATTTATGTAAAAGGTGGAGACGGCGGTAACGGAATGGTCGCGTTTCGCCGTGAAAAATATGTTCCTAAAGGTGGTCCCGCAGGCGGTGACGGAGGAAAAGGAGCAAATGTGATTTTCCAAGTCGAAGAGGGCTTGCGAACACTAATGGATTTTCGTTATCAGCGTCATTTTAAGGCAGAGCGTGGCGAGCATGGTATGTCGAAGAATCAGCACGGCCGCAATTCCAAGGATATGATCGTTAAGGTTCCGCCCGGAACGGTTGTCACTGATGCTGAAACGAAAGAGGTCATAGCGGATTTAGTCGAGCATGGACAACGGGCTGTGATCGCAAAAGGCGGTCGCGGCGGACGGGGAAATTCCCGTTTTGCCACTCCGGCTAATCCTGCACCAGAGCTAGCAGAAAACGGCGAGCCGGGCCAAGAGCGCGATGTTATCCTAGAGCTTAAGCTGCTTGCTGATGTCGGTCTTGTTGGCTTCCCAAGTGTAGGGAAATCCACGCTATTGTCTGTTGTCTCTTCAGCGAAGCCAAAAATTGCCGAATACCATTTTACGACGATTGTTCCAAATCTGGGTATGGTGGAAACAGAGGATGGCCGAAGCTTTGTTATGGCCGATCTACCTGGATTGATTGAAGGGGCCCATTCAGGAGTTGGGCTGGGTCATCAATTTTTGCGTCATATTGAACGGACGAGGGTTATTGTCCATGTTATCGATATGGCTGCAACTGAAGGTAGAGACCCATATGAGGATTATTTGACAATTAATAAAGAATTAAAAGAATATAACCTGCGTTTAACGGAGCGTCCACAAATTATTGTGGCCAATAAAATGGATATGCCTGGTGCGGAGGAAAATCTGCAGAAATTTAAAGAGCAGCTCGAAGACGATTATTTAATTTTTCCTATTTCGGCAGTTACAAGAAAAGGACTGCGCGAGTTATTGTATGCCGTTGCTGATAAAATTGAGGAAACGCCTGAATTCCCGCTTGAGCATGAAGAAGAGGATACTGGCGTCCATCGCGTCCTTTACAAGCATGAGAAGGATCCGGATGCTTTTCACATTTCAAGAGAATCAGATGGCTCATTTGTTGTTTCAGGAGAAAAAATTGAAAAGTTATTTAAGATGACAAACTTCCAAACCGAAGAATCTGTCCGCCGTTTCTCACGTCAGCTTCGTGGTCTCGGGGTAGATGAAGCTTTAAGACAGCGTGGAGCAAAAGATGGGGATCTCGTTAAGTTATTGGATTTCGAATTTGAGTTTATTGAATAGGGTTCCAGGTAAAGAGGTATTGAAATGAAAAGGGATAATATTGATCGAAAATTTTATTTAATCCGTGAAGATGTGTTGCCAGAAGCAATGAAGAAGACAATTGAAGTTAAGGACATGCTGGATAGAGGCAAGGCGGAATCAATAGCGGATGCAGTTCAGCAGGTAGATTTAAGCAGGAGTGCCTTTTATAAATACAGAGATACCGTGTTTCCCTTCTCAACCATTAAGAAGGAACGTTTAGTCTCCCTATTTTTTCATTTAGAGGACCGCTCAGGCACGCTATCAAAATTATTAAGTGTTGTTGCCGCATCAGGCTGCAATGTCCTAACCATACATCAGACGATTCCCCTTCAAGGCAGGGCTAACGTAACACTTTCGTTAAACACGGCAAATATGACAAATGAAATTGATGAATTACTAACTGAACTTAGAAAACTCGAATTTGTAGAGAAAGTAGAAGTGCTGGGAACAGGTGCCTAGTGGACGTTTGTCCGCTGAGGAGCTGTTCTCAGCCTTCTTTTTAATAAATAAGGGAGTGGAATATAATGAAAGTTGGTTATTTAGGCCCTAAGGCGACCTTTACGGAACTCGCAGTAACTAAGGTTTTCCCGGGTTTTGGGCTTGAGCCTTACCGGACAATACCCGAATGTATGGATGCCGTATTGGATAAAAAAGTGGACCTGGCAGTGGCTCCAATTGAAAATGCGCTTGAGGGCTCGGTCAATATTACCTTGGATTATTTAACACAGGTTGCTCAAATCCCAATCATTGGGGAAATTACCCTCCCGATAAAACAGCATTTAATGGTCCATCCAAAGAATGCGGAGAACTGGGAGAGTATCTCGAAAATATATAGCCATTCTCATGCCATTGCCCAGTGTCATAAATTTTTACATAGTCAATTTAAAGACGTGCCATTTGAATATGTGTCGTCCACAGCAGCAGCGGCGAAGCTGATTATGGATGAGCCTGAACATAATACGGCCGCCATTGCCAATGAATTGGCGGCAAAAGAATATGGGTTAACGATTGTTCGCAGGAACATTCACGATTTTGACTATAACCACACCCGCTTTGTGGTTTTATCAGAAAACGAATTAGATTTTCATGCAATAAGCGGGTCAACCCATTACAAGACAACTCTGATGGTCACCCTGCCGTCTGATCGTGCCGGTGCACTTCACCAAGTCCTTTCAGCGTTTGCTTGGCGAAAAATAAACCTTTCCAAAATTGAATCAAGACCAATGAAAACAGGAATTGGCAATTATTTTTTCATTATCGATTTAGAAATGAAGCTTGATGAAGTATTAATTCCAGGAGCAATCGCTGAATTGGAAGCACTCGGATGCGGAGTCACACTGCTCGGCACTTATCCTTCTACATTAGTAGAACTAAAATAGAAAAAGACCTGGGTGGGGCCCAGGTCTTTTTCTATTCCATCAAAAACCCTTCAGTCCTAAGGGCATAAACCGCTTTATCAAGTATTTTTTCACTTGAAGCAGAAATAGTATGAAGATGGATGCCATCTGTCAGCTCAGACAATAAAGCGGCATTAGTTGTTTTAAGATGGTTTAAAAACTGTTTCACTTCCTGTCGGTTCGAGACCATGATTGATGCCGTTAAATCACCGTATACGGCGTGCTCAATCTTTACATCCTTCACCAAAACCCCGTGGTCCACTAACAAATTTAGTTCTTTTTCTGTGTCCTTAGGCAAATGCCTGCTAGCAATCGTTCTTTCATAAATCCTAGTGTCAGCATTTTGCTTTAAATAAACATAGCCTTGGCTAGTGGCAAGAATGGGTTCATTTTTCGCTTTAAGCAGGGTTATATCCCCAACAATCACTTGCCTGCTAACATTCGTTCTTGAGGCCAGCTCACTGCCTGTCAGCGGTTCAGGGCTGTCTTTAAGCAGCTGTAGAATCAAAGACCTCCTTTCCTCTCCTAATATTTTTTTTTGCTCAGCCATAAAATTCCTCCCGTGCATCATCTGTTTTCTTATTCTAGCATAAACTTATTTATTTTTATAAAATGAAACTTCAATCAGTGGGGGTCTTCCTGCCCGTTTATGCGGGAGAAAATTCCTGTGCGATTTTCACAATGCTCTCACCAAGTTTCACCACTTCCTCAATCGTTGAAGAAGTGCCAAACGAAATGCGGTTAAACTCTTTTGCCTCTTGATTACTTAATCCCAACGCTTGTGCAACTTTTGCAGGGGATTGCATACCAACTTGGCAGGCGCTTCCGGTTGAAATGGCGAATCCTAAGCGATTGCATTCAAGCATTGTCCATTGTCCCTCGATCCCTGCGATTCTGAGCCCAATAATATTCGGTAATTGTGTATGGGACTCTTCCCCTTCATAAACTATTACTCTATCTTTTATAGGAGTGAGTGTCTCCAAAAAAGCTTGTCGCAATAAAGAAAATTTATGCTGATTCTCTGGAATGTCCCGGATTATTTTTTGTGCAGCAACTGTCATTGCAGCGATGGCTGGAACGTCCACCGTGCCTGGGCGAAATCCGCCTTCATGTGAACCGCCTGGAAAAAATGGATTCCAATTAATCAGCGGATTAATATAAACACCACCAATCCCTTTTGGACCATAAATTTTATGCCCAGAAAAAGAAAAGCTGCTAACAAGTGGTGCAATATTTTTCAAATCTATTTTTCCAAATGACTGGACAATATCGCTATGGAAATGAATCTGATTGGCCTTGCAAATTTCCGCAATTGCCTCGATTGGCTGAATCGTTCCGATTTCTGAATTCACATGCTGAATCGCAACTAAAATGGTTTCTGATTTAATTGCATTCATAAGCGCCTCAACATCCATTCGCCCTGATGCATCTAAGGGAAGAAGCGTAATTTCATAGCCCGCCAATTCCAATCTATTGAGAGCACCATGGATAGACGAATGCTCCGCCATTCCCGAAATAATATGTTTGCCTATTTTTACTGGAGCAGATAGTAAAGCCTCAATCGCTAAAAAATTTCCCTCGGAACCCCCGCTAGTAAAGAACAGCCCTTTTTTATCAACACCTAAAAGGCTCGCTAATTCTTCGCGGCAATTTTCTAGTAAAGCAGCGGATTGACCGCCAATATCATGAAGGCTACTAGAATTGCCAAAGAATTCCGTAGCTACCTTCAGGTAAACCTCAGCCGCTTCAGAATCTAAGGGTGTTGTGGCAGCAAAATCAAAATAGATCATATTATTTTCTCCCATAACTTTTTAATATAATACTTGTTTTTAGTTTAGTTCTGTGTAAATATATATGTCAAGACACCTGTTAGGTCAGGAGGGTCAACCTATGATAAATGATGAGGTTGTAATAATTGGAAGCGGGGTAGCGGCCTTACAGCTTGCTAACCAATTAGGAAATGATAAGAATGTGAGAATTCTCACAAAATCGAAAATAAGAATAGCAAATTCCTATCTAGCACAAGGAGGAATTGCTGCTGCAATTGGTGACCATGACCATCCTTCCAAGCATTTTGCGGATACATTAGAAGCAGGAAGATTTCACAATAACCAGGAAACGGTTCGGGAAATCATTTATGAAGCGCCATCATTAATAAAGGCTATTTCACAACAAGGGGATGTCTTTGACCGTAATCAAAATGGTGAATTCCTTCTTGGCATGGAAGGGGCCCATAGCGAGCATCGCATTGTCCATGGCGGCGGCGATGCGACAGGTAAAAACGTAATAGAGCACCTAATAAGCAGAATGCCTGAAAATGTGATTGTCGAAGAAGACGTATTTGCCTATGAATTGATCATAAATGAGCAAAAAAATCGCTGCATTGGTGTAAAAACAAAGCGGCCTGATGGCAGCATTCAAATTTATTACGGACAGCACATCATCCTTGCGACAGGCGGCTGTGGACAATTGTATACTTACACCTCAAATGCCCAAACAGTTAGCGGCGATGGCATTGCGCTTGCCTATTTAGCAGGTGCTGAAATCGTCGATATGGAATTTAATCAATTTCATCCGACACTTTTATACATGAACGGCGAAACAAAAGGATTAGTATCCGAAGCCGTAAGGGGGGATGGTGCGATCCTCATTACGGATGATGGAATACCGATCATGGAGGGAGTCCACCCTTATAAAGACCTTGCACCAAGGCATGTCGTTTCGCAAACCATTTATGAATATTTGAAAAATGGCCATAACGTATATTTAGATATTAGTAGAATAAAAGATTTCAAGAAACGATTCCCTACCATTACGGAACTTTGTGAGCAAAATGGCATTGACTTATCAGTTGGAAAAATTCCGGTTGCGCCTGGAAGCCATTTTTTAATGGGGGGAATTAAAACGGACTTAATCGGCCGTACCTCCATTGATGGGCTTTATGCAATCGGTGAAGCAGCTTGTACGGGCTTGCACGGTGCGAACCGCCTCGCAAGTAATTCCCTTTTAGAAGGTTTGTATCAAGGGAAAAAATTATCCGAATGGATTGATTCATCACAGATTGAAGTGCCAATAGAAGAACAACAAAATCATAGTTTTACCCAGAAAAAAGTGAATCTGCCATCTCAGCAGCAAATAAAGGATTTCATGATGGAGCGGGTAGGAATCGTCCGAAATGAGGTCGACCTCAGGAAGCAAAGAAAATGGCTCCATCAATTTAAGGTTCATGAACTAAATGAACTTGACTCGTTTAGTGTTCAAGATTTAACAAAGATTTTCATGCTGATCACAGCAAAGTTGATTACAGATTCAGCCTTAAAACGGACTGAAAGCCGCGGCGGACATTTTAGAAGTGATTATCCAAAAGAAGATGACAATAAATGGCTTAGAAAATCCATCATTCATAAAAAGAAACGGGAAGTGAACAAGAATCATGAACACATTAAAACTGCGCTCACTACTTGAAGATTTTTTTATTGAAGATATCGGTGAGCAGGACATTACCACAGATTTAATTTTTTCAGATGATACCGTTGGAGAAATTGTCTTTCTTTCGAAGGATGAAGGAATCTTTTGCGGCGAAGAAATTATTAAAACAGGGTTCAAGTTGTTAAATCCCGATTTAATCGTGAAAGTGCTTGTAAAGGATGGTGACCAAATCGAATATGGTCAACAACTGGCGCTTGTATCTGGAAAAATTTCCGACCTGTTAAAAGGAGAAAGAGTCGTTCTTAATCTCATTCAGCGGATGAGCGGGATTGCCACGCTGACAAATAAAGCGGTGAGGGCATTGAATAGCGATTTTACAAAAATTTGTGATACAAGGAAGACGACACCAGGTCTCCGCATGGTTGAAAAATTTGCAGTCCGTGCTGGCGGTGGCTATAATCACCGATTTGGTCTATACGATGGTGTCATGATTAAGGATAATCATATTTCTTTTGCAGGTTCAATTTCGCGTGCTGTTGAAACGGTAAGGAAGCAAGCTGGTCATATGGTGAAAGTGGAAGTAGAAGTCGAGACAGAAGAACAAGTGATTGAGGCGGTAAACGCGGGTGCCGATGTGATCATGTTTGATAACCGGACCCCTGATGAAATTAAGGAATTCATTAAATTGGTTCCATCTGGAATCATTACCGAAGCCTCCGGCGGGATCCAGTTAACGAACCTGGGTGCCTTCAGTGATACGGGTGTTCATTATATTTCCCTTGGATTATTGACCCATTCTTATAAAGCGTTGGATATAAGCGTAAAAGTAAAATGGAATAAAGGAGAAGAATAAGATGAACATTTTAGCCTCATTACAAACGAATAAAATGATTCCTGAAAAATATAAGCAGATGTCACGGGAGGAATTAGAAGCTCGTGTGATTGAAGTGAAAAACAAACTTGGTTCACGGTTATTTATCCCAGGGCATCATTATCAAAAGGATGAAGTTGTCCAGTTCGCAGATGCGACTGGTGACTCCCTAAAGCTAGCACAATTATCTGCGGAAAATACAGAAGCGGAATTTATCGTTTTTTGCGGGGTTCATTTTATGGCTGAAACCGCCGATATCTTAACGACTGAAAACCAAACGGTGTTCCTGCCTGATATGCGCGCCGGCTGCTCCATGGCTGATATGGCGGATTTGGGGCAAACAGAAAGAGCTTGGGAAAAGCTGCAAGCGATTTATGGTGATACCATTCTTCCATTAACCTATGTTAATTCAACAGCTGCTATTAAGTCATTTGTTGGTTCTAATGGTGGGGCAACCGTTACCTCCTCTAATGCCGAGACGATGGTAAAATGGGCGTTTGAACAAAAGGAGCGAATTTTATTTTTGCCAGATCAGCATTTAGGCCGTAATACGGCTGCTGATTTAGGTATACCACTGGACGAAATGGCCATTTGGAACCCAATTAATGATACATTAGAGTTTGATGGGGATGTTTCACAGGTAAAAGTAATCCTTTGGAAAGGGCATTGCTCCGTCCATGAGAACTTTACGGTTCAAAATGTGATTGATACCCGATATAAGTACCCAGATATGAAAATCATTGTTCACCCGGAATGCCGCCGAGAAGTGGTGGAATTATCAGATATGGCGGGATCAACGAGCTATATCATTAATGCGATTGAAAAAGCGGAATCGGGATCAGCTTGGGCGATTGGAACAGAGATGAACCTTGTGAACCGTTTAATCCAAAATCATCCGGATAAACATATTATTTCGTTAAATCCGCATATGTGTCCTTGTTTGACGATGAATCGTATTGATCTGCCACATCTAGTTTGGAGTCTGGATACACTTGAAGATGAAAATAATCAAAATATCATTAAAGTGGATGCAAAAATTGCCGGGAACGCCAAATTAGCTCTGGAACGGATGCTAAAAAATTCATAATTAGTAGAAAAGAGAGGCAAACTGAGCTGTTTGCCTCTCTTTTTTTATTTTTGAGAAATTTTATCGGCGGAAATTTCAAGTTTATCGGCGAATTTAAGGGATTTATCGGCGAATTTTTTATTTTATCGGCGAATTGTGGACATTTATCGGCGAATCGAGAATCGCCCCTTTTCTCCCAGGACTTATTCATATTTTATGAAAAATGAGCATAAGTTTTTCTGAAGAATGTTAGCACTTTGCCCAATTTGACATACACTATATGGACTTATGCCATAGGAGGGAAATCAGAGTGAAGATCCATATCGTACAGAAAGGGGATACTCTTTGGAAGATCGCCAAGAAGTACGGCGTGAATTTTGAAGAGCTGAAAAAGATGAATTCACAGCTCAGCAACCCTGATATGATTATGCCCGGAATGAAAGTAAAGGTCCCAACTTCAGGTGGAACGATAAAGAAAGAAGCACCGATGGGGGCCGCTAAACAAGGGACTACAATCAATATGGGAACAAAAAAAGAAATGCCGATTGCTGAGAAACCGTTTGCCAAAGAGAAGCCAATAAAGGAAGCACCAATCAAAGCAGCACCAATCAAAGAAATGCCTATTAAAGAAACGCCTATTAAAGAAACGCCTATTAAAGAAGTACCAATTGCTAAAGAAAAACCAATCATCAAAGAAGCACCAAAAGCACCTTATACTCCAAAAATGCCTCTACAAGTAGTCCCAGAAATTGATATTAACAATTACTACATGATGAACATGACAAATATGGTTCCACAGCCCCAGCTCCCGCCTAAACCAACCAATATACTTCCAGAAGTAAAAGAAGTACCGAAGAAAGAAATGCCGATAAAAGAAATGCCGATAAAAGAAATGCCGATAAAAGAAATGCCAATAAAAGAAAATCCGATTCCAGAGCCAGTAGTTGAAGCACCAATCCAGATGCCGGTACAAGATTGTGTTCCAATGACTCCAGTCATGCCAGGTCCAGGATTTTGTCCACCATTTGGCGGCTTCCCTATGCCTCCAATGATGCCATATCCACAAATGCCAGGTGCTATGATGCCAGGAGTACCAGGAGTACCAGGAGTACCAGGAGTGCCTGGATATGGTCCAGTAGCACCAGGTGTTGCGCCAACTGTTGCTGGAGCATCCTATATGCCGCAGCAATTTCATGATGAATCTTCATCATTTATGCCGCAAATACCTGCAATGAACCCTGCTTTTAATCCAGGCGCTGTCCAAAATCCAGCCTTCCAGCAGCCTTTTGTAGACCCTGCCGCATACGGTCAGGCACCGGCAGGTTACGGGCAAATGCCGGTAGGATATGACCCAATGCATACAGGATATGGACAAATGCCACTAGGTTACGATCCGCATTCTGGATACCCTGGAGCAGTACCAGGAGCCTATCCAACTGCGGTGCCAGAAGGATACCCTGTTGAAAGTCCATCATCAGCATTCATCGGAGGGCACAACCCAGCTGCATTTGCTCCTGGAGCGCCTTATATGCCTGGTACAATGTATGGAAACCCAGGAATGGTAAACCCATACGGAATGGGAGTTCCATATGGTCAAGTTCCGTATGGATATCCACAAACGGCTCCTCAGGTAATGGGCGTTGAGTCACCTGGATTTACAGGACCTGCTTATGGTACACAAATGCCATTTATGCATGAGCCTTATCCAACGCAAGGACTGCCTGTTGGAACAGGTGCTCTAGAAGACTGCGGCTGCGGGTCAGTGCCAGCAGGAATGCCAACAGGAATGCCAACAGGAATGCCAACAGGAATGCCAACGGAAATGCCAGCAGGAATGCCAATGGGAATGCCAACGGGAATGCCAGCAGGAATGCCAGCGGGAATGCCAGCGGGTATGCCAACAGGAATGCCAGCAGGAATGCCTCCTAATGTACCACAAAATGTGCAGCCAACTTTTGTTCCTCCAACACCGCCAATTTATAGCGCGCCATATTCTGGACCTGTAAATACTGCCCAGCCTCCATTTATGAACCCATATGGAATGGGGCCGGTTGGTACCAATCCTTATGGAATGCAAGGGTTCCAGGATGAAAGCAGTTAATAGTATGGTTAACAATAAAGGAGACGATGATTACTTTAATCGTCTCCTCTCTTATTTTCGGTCACAGTTTATGGAAAAAATAATTCAAATGGTTCCGATTCGAAAATCTGTTTTATTTTTAAAAACAGAAAATAATACTTACATCATGAAAGGGTACCATTCTAACAGCAGGCTCAGACTTCAAGAAGCTTTTACCCGTACTCTTTATAATGAAGGGTTTAAGAAGACCTATAAATTTCTTGCTCCAACCGTTAGAGAACAGCTATTTTTTGAAGGAACTTATTTTGGCTGTATTGAATACATTCCTCCGAATAGAACCTCTTTTTCCTTTCATACGGAGAAAAATCGGCAAGAGGGATTAGAGCTTTTAGAAAAATTTCATGAAACGACCTCCTCCTTTGAAGCGCGTTATAGAACCTTGCTTCCGAAAGGAGATATGCTTGGAAAGTGGTCAGAGCGGTTCAATATTTTTTCAAGCAATCTTCCCTTCGTCAAATATTTCTTCAATGAACCGTTTATTTCGGAAATGCTATCATGGGCGGAATGGTCACTCGCCGGTATGAAAAAGGACCATTTCTTTTTTAAAAATGAACCCTTTGTGATATTGCATGGCGATGTAGCTCATCATAATTTTTTACGTGACCGAAACGGAACGCTGCTTTTGATTGACTTCGATTTAATCAGCATCGGCCCCGCATCGTATGATTATTTACAATATGCGAATCGAATTCTGCCTTATTTGGAATGGTCGTATGATAAGCTTCATCAATATGAACCCATCAAGAACTATTTACATGAAAAAGCATTTTTATATGCATTAGCTTATCCAGCCGATATTTTTCGGGAGTGGAATCGAATCATTAGGGAAAAATCTTATACCGATCATTTAAAATTGAAACAGGTGATGGACTTAACGATTAGTCAGTTTTACACTAGAAAAAAATTTATCGACCGATTAAAGGTTTTGGTGGATTAATGAAAATGAATGAAAACCCCTAAAAAATTGCACCCTAGTAATGAGCATGTTAAAACATGCTCAGGATGAATTCAAGGGGGTTTTTCGCTTGAACAAGAAACAGTGGATGATTCCTCTTTCAGCCGTTATGATGCTAGGACTTACTGGCTGCAACAATGATAATAAGAGTGAAAGTGCAAATCAAGGAAATAATAATCTGGCCCGCCCGATGGGATATTACTCCAATGAAAACCACCCAAACAGTAATTATGGGTATTTAAGGGACAATGATGGTGCTTTCACGGAAATGATGGATCATACACTTGGGGAAGAGGACGGAGTTGTAAACCAGCAAAAAAGAAACCTGCTGCAAACTAGAGACGAAAATGGCAACCCGAAAAATCCAACGACTCCTTTAGCAAAATCAGACCGGAATTTTTTCCAGCGGGATAACCGGTTTAGTAGAAGTGATATAAATTACCACGGTCACTTGAATAAAAATATCGGGAAAACTGGTGAGGCAACAGATAAACATGTTCAAGAGAACATAACGGACGATATCAGAAACAAAGTAGCAAACATTGATAATGTTCAGACTGTAAGGTCCGTTGCTTATGGAAACACTGTCATTGTTTCGGTAAATCTAGTCGACAGGGACAGGGAAGCTGAAACAAAAAGGGCTATTAGGAATGCGGTGAAACCTTTCGCGAACGGAAAAAGCGTAACGGTCATTACTGATGAAGGTACCCTTGGCCGCGACAGGAACATCAATAATGATGTCCCGCAACGCCAACCGAAGGCTAATAAGGACCGCCGCCAAAACGAAGAAGTACCTGAACGATATTCTAAATAAGACAAAAGGGTGAAGCTTAAAACCTGGCTTTGCCCTTTTTGTTGTCCAGCTACAGAGCCTAGCCCCTCGGGGTCAAATAACCTTCGGCAATAAAAGTCAAAAAGACGACTTTTTTGCCGAAGAACATTTGCCTGTCGGGGCTGGTTAAGGCGCTTCCGCTTTTCTAATTTTTCGGATAAAAAGGGAAAAATAGGCTACACTAGAACTGTAAAGTTTGTTCAATTTATAACAAAAAGAGGTGAGTAGCATGAGGTTCAATTGGAGGGTATTGTCTCGGTATAGTTTATCGGTATCTTCTGTTTTTCTAGTTATTTTTTTCAGCAGTGTTTTCGAAATGACAGGTTCTGCCGCACAAGTCGAAGACCGGCAAAATATGGAACCTCTGCACCTGACGGTTATTTTAGAACGACTCTATCTGGACGGAGAAATAAGTCAAGAAGTAGTTCACGAGACGAGCTGGTCTATGGCGAATTTCTGGGCCAAGTATGATCAGTGGCGGCTAACGGAAATGGATGAATCCACTTTTGTTTTTAGAAAACAAGTCGATGATATTTCACCGTTGCTTAAGGCAAATGGCTTTTTTGGAATTACCGACGATGGGATATTGACCATTTTTAATGGCAGACCAGACCGATCACGGATTATTCAATCATTTTTTCAAATAGATATAAAGAAACTAGAAAGTAAGAAACAAGAAGAGTTAATTCAAGGAATCCCGATTAAAACAAAAGATCATTATGTTGAAGTTTTAGAAACTTTTGAGCCTTATTCGATTAAAAAAGAATAGATTTATTCATAAATCAGACTGATTGTTTAAATTCAGGCTGATTTTTTTCGAAAATTATATCTTTCGTCCTTTTATTTGCGTTAAATTAAGGTTTATCTGCGAAAACTCTAGCTTTATCTGCGAAAAACGAACTTTTATCTGCGAAACCAGAAACGCTGCATCTGAATAGTTTGATTAATCTCTAAACTGCGATTTTCTTCATCTCCCTGCAATTCTTATGTTAAAATGAAAGATAGCGTGAAAATCAGGGGAGAGAATACGATTGTATGAATTTATAAAAGGGGCCGTTGATTTTGTCGGGCCCGAATATATTGTCATCGAAAATAATGGAATTGGCTATCAAATCTCGACACCCAATCCGTTTATTTATTCTAGCAAAATGGAAACAATGGTAACCGTATATACCTACCACTATGTTCGTGAGGACATAATGGCGTTATTTGGGTTCCAATCAAGAGAAGAGAAAAAGCTTTTTACCAAATTGCTAAATGTTTCGGGGATCGGGCCGAAAGGGGCATTGGCGATTCTTGCTTCTGGTGAAGTCCAGCAGGTTGTGAATGCCATTGAAAATGAAGATGAAGGCTTCTTGGTTAAATTTCCAGGGGTCGGCAAAAAAACAGCGCGGCAAATGATTCTTGATTTAAAAGGGAAATTGCAGGATGTCGTACCAGACTACTTCCCTAACCTGTTCAATGCAGAAACACTTTCACTACATACACAAACAAGCAATACGGCCTTTGAAGAAGCCATTCTTGCTTTAAAAGCATTGGGCTATTCTGATAAAGAAATTAAGAAGATATCACCTGAATTAAGGAAAGAACAGATGTCAACCGATCAATACATTAAACAGGCCCTTAAGCGCCTTTTAAAATAGGTGATAACGTATGGATGACAGGATTATTTCTAGTGAAGTGAATGAGAGCGAAATAAGCTTTGAACAAAGTCTCAGACCGCAAACCCTAAAGCAATATATTGGACAAGATCAGGTCAAAGAAAACCTAGAAATCTTTATTAAGGCCGCCAAGCTTCGGAAGGAAACCTTGGACCATGTTCTCCTTTATGGACCACCTGGCCTGGGGAAAACTACTCTTGCTGTCATTATTGCCAATGAAATGGGCGTCAACATACGGACCACCTCAGGTCCTGCGATTGAGCGCCCCGGCGATTTAGCGGCAATATTAACCGCACTTGAGCCCGGTGATGTACTTTTTATTGATGAAATCCACAGGCTGCCGCGAACGATTGAAGAGGTCCTGTATCCGGCGATGGAGGATTTCTGTCTGGATATTGTGATCGGAAAAGGCCCAAGTGCAAGGTCCGTACGGCTGGATCTCCCACCGTTTACATTAGTCGGGGCCACAACTAGAGCTGGGGCTTTATCGGCTCCATTACGCGATCGATTTGGAGTTTTGTGCCGGCTCGAGTATTATAAGGAAGATCAGTTAAAAAGTATTGTCGTGCGAACGGCTGACTTATTCGATACGGAAATTGACGAGCAGGCTGCTGGAGAAATCGCCAGAAGGGCAAGGGGTACCCCGCGGATTGCCAATCGTCTGCTCCGAAGAGTAAGAGACTTTGCTCAGGTAAAGGGGGACGGTTCTATTGGTCTTACCCTTGCAAGAGAAGCGCTGGAGCTTCTGCAGGTAGACCGGCTGGGCCTCGACCATATTGACCATAAGCTGTTAAAAGGGATTATTGAAAAATTCCGTGGCGGTCCTGTAGGCCTTGATACCATTGCTGCATCAATTGGGGAAGAAGCGGAAACAATTGAAGATGTATATGAACCTTATTTACTGCAAATTGGCTTTCTGCAGCGAACTCCACGGGGCAGAGTAGTAACACCAGCCGTTTATCTTCATTTCGGGATGGAAATCCCCGCACAGTAACCAAAACAAAACTGGACCACACTTTTTGAAAACGTTAATGTAAGGATGTTATTAATATGAAAGTAGATTTGTTTGATTTTCATTTGCCTGAGGAATTAATTGCTCAAGTCCCGTTGCAAAACCGGACTGACAGCAGACTGATGGTTTTAAATAAGGAAACAGGCGAAATAAAGCATGAAGTTTTTAAAAATATTATTGAGTATTTGCGTGAAGGGGATTGCCTTGTTCTAAATGATACAAGGGTTCTTCCTGCACGCCTTTTTGGCGTCAAACCGGATACCGGAGCTAAAATAGAAGTGCTGCTGTTAAAACAACTCGAAGGTGATCAATGGGAAACACTTGTGAAACCTGCAAAAAGAGTTAAAGAAGGAACGGAAATTGTATTCGGAGACGGGCTTCTTAAAGCCGTTTGTACAGAAACCTCTGATCATGGCGGTAGAGTCATGGAATTCAAATATGATGGCATTTTTTATGAAGTTTTAGACCAGCTTGGAGAAATGCCGCTCCCGCCATACATAAAGGAACAGCTTGATGATCGGGAAAGATACCAAACCGTTTTTGCCCGTGAACCTGGATCTGCGGCAGCACCAACCGCAGGTCTTCATTTTACAGAAGAACTATTGAATGAAATTAAAGAAAAAGGTGTTCATGTCGCCTTTATAACCCTGCATGTCGGCCTTGGAACTTTTAGACCGGTAAGCGTCGATGATGTTGAAGGACATGATATGCATGCAGAATTTTATATGGTAACAGAAGGAACGGCACGGCTCCTAAATGAAGTCAGAGACAACGGCGGAAGAATTATTACCGTAGGTACCACCTCGACACGGACGTTAGAGACAATTACCTCCCAAAATGATGGCCAGTTTATTGAAGGCAGCGGTTGGACCAGTATTTTTATTTATCCAGGGTATGAATTTAAAGCAATTGACGGGATGATTACAAATTTTCATTTACCTAAATCAACGCTGATCATGCTTGTGAGTGCTCTAGCTGGTAGAGAAAATGTGCTGCGCGCCTATAACACAGCAGTGGAGGAGCGGTACCGTTTCTTTAGCTTTGGCGATGCCATGTTCATCATTTAGCGGAAAAGGGGCGGAGCGCCGCGTAAGTAAATTACTATAGTAAAGTTTGCTATAAAACATACATTTTTCACTTTAAATAGGTTTTTGCTTAGCTCTGCTCACACCGCCTTTAGGAAGGAGATAACAATTTGACAGCAATTCGTTATGAACTAATTAAAACATGTAAACAAACAGGGGCCCGGCTAGGAAGAGTACATACCCCGCACGGGTCGTTTGATACACCGGCCTTTATGCCGGTTGGAACGCTTGCAACTGTAAAAACCATGTCCCCAGAGGATTTAAAGGAAATGGGTGCTGGTATTATTTTAAGCAATACCTATCATTTATGGCTTCGACCTGGGCATGAAATCATCAGAGAAGCAGGCGGTCTTCATAAATTTATGAACTGGGACCGGGCTATTTTAACAGATTCCGGCGGTTTTCAAGTGTTCAGCTTAAGTGAATTCCGCAAGATTGAGGAAGAAGGGGTTCATTTCCGCAACCATATGAGTGGGGAAAAATTATTTCTATCACCTGAAAAGGCGATGGAAATCCAGAATGCCCTTGGCTCGGATATCATGATGGCCTTTGATGAATGTCCTCCATATCCGGCAACTCCAGAATATATGAAAAAATCAGTCGAGCGGACCTCTAGATGGGCCGAGCGTTGCTTAAATGCACATCAGCGGCCAGAGGACCAAGGCCTTTTTGGAATCGTTCAAGGAGGAGAATACGAGGACCTTCGCCGTCAAAGTGCGAAAGACCTCGTTTCGCTGGACTTCCCAGGCTATGCGGTGGGCGGATTATCCGTTGGAGAGCCAAAAGACGTTATGAATCGTGTGCTAGAATTCACTACACCATTATTACCAACCAATAAACCGCGCTATTTAATGGGAGTAGGTTCACCGGATTCACTCATAGATGGGTCCATTCGCGGAATTGATATGTTTGACTGTGTATTGCCGACAAGGATTGCAAGAAATGGTACACTAATGACAAGTTCAGGCCGCTTGGTTGTTAAAAATGCTCAATTCGCAAAAGATTTTGGTCCCCTCGATCCTGAATGTGATTGCTACACATGCCGAAATTATAGCAGAGCCTATATTCGTCACTTAATTAAATGTGATGAAACGTTTGGAATTCGTTTAACGTCTTACCATAATCTCTATTTTCTGTTAAGATTAATGGAGAAGGTCAGACAAGCTATTATGGAAGACAGGCTTGGTGATTTCCGTGAAGAATTTTTTGAGCAATATGGCTTTAATAAGCCTAATGCGAAAAATTTCTAATAGATTTTTTTGTGAAAGGAGGGAAACAAGATGCAAAACATGACTACACTTATTCCATTAATTTTAATGTTTGTGTTATTTTATTTCTTATTGATTCGACCGCAGCAAAAGCGTCAAAAATCAGTTCGTCAAATGCAAAGTGATTTGAAAAAAGGGGATAAAATCGTCACGATTGGCGGCTTACATGGTTTTATCGATTCTATCGATGAGAGTAAAGTCGTTATTAAATGTGGAGATGGCAGCCGTCTTACTTATGACCGCAATGCTATCCGTGAAGTAACTGAATCCTCAAAAACTGCAGAAGTGTAATACAAAAAGGAAGCCGCATCAAGTGGCTTCCTTTTATCATTTATGCATGACGGGTATTATTTGTGGCAATATTTACACCTAAGATACCACCCATCATGGCAATTAAAGTATAGCAAGTATGATAAATAACCTGTTGGGCATTAAACAAATGATCATAGCCCAAATATTGAAACAGAAAAACAATTAATGAATAAATAAGCCCTGTTGTTCCTCCGATTAGCCAGCCCTTTTCTTTTCGTTTCCCTCCAGATAGAAAGCCGCCTCCAAACAATGCGATAAATGATAAGGCCGTAATCACATATTGAAGCGATCCTTCCCGTGCTGACGTAAATCGTAAAATAAACGCAAAAATCAGGCTGCAGACAGCAGCGAATGCAAAGATAAAGATTAATCCAAACAAGATTGAGGTTCCAAAGCTTTTAGATTCGATTTTTCTCTCCCCCTTTAGTCGCCTTAAGGCTGACAACTTGCCTTTAGAGACAGTTTCTTTCCTAGTACAAGCGTATTCCTGATGGGGGAAAAGTAGAATTAAATTTCATTACTTTTGCTAAATAAGTTTGGTATTTTATTCCTCTAATTATCCGCTAGAAACTGCAAACAATAATTTTGAATGTAAAAAAAGGGGCGGAACGAAGTGGAAGCATATATAACGATTGTGTCTCGGACAATTCTTTTTTACGTACTCATTTTGCTCATCTTTCGAATGATGGGAAAACGAGAAATTGGTGAATTAAGTATCCTCGATCTTGTCGTTTTTATTATGATTGGTGAACTGGCAGTTGTTGCCATTGAGAGACCGAATGTTCGCTTGCAGCATGCAATTGTACCCATGGTTTTATTAATGTTCATTCAAATCATCATGGCGCTTATTTCTTTAAAAAGTAAACGATTTCGTGATTTAGTTGATGGAAAGCCAAGCATTATTATTAATAGGGGGAAAATAGACGAATCCGCCATGCGCAAACAGCGTTACAATTTTGATGATTTAATGACCCAATTACGAGAAAAAGACATCCGCAGCATCGCTGATGTAGAGTTTGCAATTCTAGAATCTTCGGGAAGTCTGTCCGTGATTGAAAAATTAAAAAATAGCAATGAGGCACCAAAGCAAGGAGATATCACCATCCCGTTAATAATCGATGGTTCTATCGAGGAAGAAAATTTAAAACGAATTAATAAAACCAATCTGTGGCTGCGCCAGGAATTAAAAAAAAAGGGCTACCGCGATGTGAAAAAGATATCGTTTTGCAGCTATGAAAACGGGAAATTCTTTATTGATTTACAGGACGAATAAAAGGAGACACGCTCTAAACTAGCGTGTCTCCATTTATTCTTATCGAAAAATAAAAAAGTTTCGTATCCAAGGAATTCGCTGTAGATCTTCTTTTTTGAGAAGACCGAATATAATCAACATAATAAAATACGATATACACATCCCTAAAATCGAAATTAAAACCCGAAGCGTTAGCGCTTCTTTTAAGAGAAGATTCTCAAATAGCCAATAGCCAATGCATCCCGAGGCCCCCATGACGATAAATCCTTTCACATATTCGTGAATATAAAAGGAGAAGGCAACCTTTTTCATTACTGTGGCAAAATGAAGGACAGTTACTAAAACAAAACCGACGATAATCCCAAGAGCTGCTCCGGTAATTCCAAAGGTTGGCTGTGAAGCGAGCAAAAAGATGACAGCTGTTTTTACGACAGCTCCAATGAGACTATTAATCATCGCCGCTCTTGCAAGATTTAAAGCCTGCAGCACAGCCTGTAATGGGCCTTGATAATAATAAAGCAAAAAGAACGGAGCCATAATTTGAATAAAATAAGAGCCCTTCGTGGAGCCGTACATGAGCTCCATGAGCGGGCTGGCCAAAACATAGAGGATGATGACTGCCAGTCCACCTGATAAAAAAACAAACCGTAATGCTTGCTGTAGTCGGTATTCAATTAATTTATGATTATTTTTAGAATTAGCTTCACTAATTGCTGGAACAAGTGAAGTGGCTAAAGAAAAGGTAACAAATGAAGGCAGCATTAACAGCGGCATAGCATAACCGGTTAAGGCTCCGTATTGCTTCGTCGCATCCATCGCAAGAACACCTGCTAGGGCTAAGCTGTGGGCCACAACAATTGGTTCGAAAAACCAAGCTAATGATCCAATCATTCTGCTTCCTGTAGTAGGCAATGCGATTTCCATTAATTCAGTAAAGGTCCGTTTTCCTTTATGAACAAATTGAAAAAAGTCTTTCCTTAGTCTAAATCTCTTTTTTAATTTAAACATGGTCAACAGATAAACTAATGATAGTAACTCACCTAATACGGAAGCGGCCATGGCGGCTGCGGCTGCATACTCAACCCCATAGGGGAGGAAGGTTTTTGTTGCCGTTGCGATAAGCGTTATTCTTACCAGCTGTTCAAGTATTTGAGAAATGGCAGAGGGCCGCATGTTTTGCCGCCCTTGGAAGTATCCTCTTAAAACAGATGATATCGCGATGATTGGCAGTGCAGGCGCAATCGCGATTAATGGATAATACGTTCTTTTGTCAGTGAAAAGTGTATTGGATAGTACTGGTGCAAGGAAAAGTAAGACAGGTGTAATAATTATCGAGAGGCCAATGGTGATGGCAAGAGATACGACAAGGATTTTTTTTATTTCTGCATAATCTTTCCGTGCCTCCGCCTCGGCAATATTTTTAGAAATGGCAACTGGAAGACCCAGCTGTGTAATCGTTACCACGAGGATAAACGTAGGATAAGCCATCATATATAAGCCAACGCCCTCTTCACCGATGCTGCGAGCTAAAACAATTCGATAAATAAATCCAAGGACCCTGGTAATAAATCCAGCCACTAATAGGATAAAGGTCCCTCTTAAAAACTTCGACATTCCACTTCCCACCTTCTCAAAATAGGCGTTATCATATACAATTAACTATATGCATCATAGTGGACAAAGCATGACAAGTTGTATCGGCTTTTTGCAAAGGATCATTAACTTTAGGGACTTCTATCAGGGGGTAGTAGAATGGATAATAGCCATAAATTTGATCATTTTCGGACCCAAGTACAGCCGGCTTTAAGAAGTAAACTTTTTGAGTTCCGCTTACTAGGAATTGACTCTGTGACAGAAAAGGAGCTTTGGGATTTTTTAATAAAGAAAAAGTGGAAAAAGGTAAAGGATGAAATGAAACTGTACGAAATGATCCAAGAAATCCTCTCAGTTAAAGTTAGTGATTATATGAACTTTGCAACTATTGAAGCCTTTAAATCAAATGAGTTCTCTTTTGATGATGAAAATGAATGGAAAGAGCTGCTGAAATAATTTGTAAATTGACACACTTTCTTACTTATTCCATAATGATAGAAGTGACTTTTTTATTATTTTTTATATAGGAATTGTATGTAAAAGTGCTATGCACACGCACTAAGGAGGAACAATACATAATGGTAAAACGCAGTAGAATTATTGCTTTCTTACTTGTGGTTCTGATTCTCGGAAGCACAATGGGAACAACAACGAAAAACATCTTAAACAATATGAAGCTTGGACTTGACCTCCAAGGCGGATTTGAGGTTTTATATCAGGTAAAACCAGCGAAAAAAGGTCAAAAGATTGATAAAGAAGTCTTGGCAAGTACAGCTGAGGCACTCGATAAGCGGATTAACGTCCTTGGAGTGAGCGAACCAAGCATTCAAATTGAGGGTAAGGACCGAATCCGTGTTCAGCTTGCTGGAGTGAAGGACCAAAATAAAGCCCGGGAAATTTTGTCTACACAGGCTAATTTATCCTTCCGTGATGCCAACGATCGTCTGATGATGGACGGGGCTGACTTAAAGCAGGGCGGTGCGAAGCAAACCTTTGACCAAAATGGAAATCCAAGCGTATCTTTAACATTAAAGAGTGCGGATAAATTCCGTAAGGTTTCTGAAGAAATTATGAATATGAATCCAAATGTCCTTGTTATTTGGCTTGATTTTGAAGAAGGAAAAGATTCTTTTAAAACGGAAGTAACAAAGCCGAATCCGAAGTATTTGTCTGCCCCAACAGTAAAACAAATCTTCAATCAAGATACGGTTTCCATTGTAGGCAGCTTCACCGCAAAAGAAGCTCAAACCTTGGCTTCTCTTTTGAATGCGGGTTCATTACCAGTAAAGCTTAAAGAGGTATACTCTACTTCTGTCGGAGCTAAATTCGGAGAGCAAGCCTTACATGACACGATTTTAGCGGGAATCATCGGTGTTATCATCATTTATCTGTTTATGCTTTTCTATTATCGCTTTCCAGGTTTCATTGCAACCATTACGTTATCGATTTATATTTATCTCGTTCTATTGATTTTTGATTGGATGAATGGAGTCCTGACTTTGCCGGGAATTGCCGCGATCATTCTCGGAGTCGGTATGGCCGTCGATGCCAACATTATTACGTATGAACGGATTAGAGAAGAACTTAAAGTGGGCAGAACCATTAAGTCAGCTTTCCAAGCTGGTGAGCAGCATGCGTTTACTGCGATTCTTGACGCAAACTTAACAACCATCTTAACCGCTGGTGTATTATTCTTCTATGGGACAAGCTCGGTAAAAGGGTTTGCGACCATGTTAATCGTGAGTGTTCTTATGAGCTTCCTAACCAACGTTTACGGTGCACGGTTATTACTAGGACTTTGGGTACACAGTGGTTTCTTGAAGGATAAACCAGGCTGGTTTTCTGTACGGAAATCACAAATCAGATCTCTTACCGAAAATATCGATACAGTCAATCTCCCAACAAGGTTCGATAAAATTGATTTTGTCAAATTGAGAAAACCAATTTTTGCATTATCGGGTGTGCTGCTAGTAGTTGGTATTATCATTCTCGCTATTTTCCGCATGAATTTAGGAATTGATTTTTCAAGTGGTACACGTATTGAAGTTCAATCTAATACGCCTTTAACCACTGAAAAGGTGGAAGCTGCTTTTACTAAACATCATATAACACCTGATGATATTGTCATTTCAGGTGATAAGAAACAAATTGGCGCAGTCCGAATGCTCGGGGTGCTGTCTAAAAATGATATTGCTGATTTAAAAGAGGACTTCAAAAAGCAATTTGGTTATGAGCCGAATGTCAGCACAGTTTCTCCGACAGTAGGTAAAGAACTGGCGAAAAATGCCTTTTTTGCAATTTTGTTTGCATCAATTGGTATTATTCTCTATGTATCTGTTCGCTTTGAAGCATACATGGCGATTGCTGCCGTTGCCGCTATCCTTCATGATGCCTTTTTCATGATTGCAATCTTTAGTATTACAAGACTGGAAGTAGATTTGACATTTATTGCGGCGGTACTGACCATCATAGGTTATTCCAACCATGATACGATTGTCACTTTCGATAGAATTCGCGAAAATATGCGCAAGAAAAAGCGTCTTAAAACGGTTGAGGATATTGCCGAAGTCGTGAACGTAAGTATTCGCCAAACGTTAACCCGGTCTATTAACACCGTCTTAACAGTACTCATTACTGTGGTTTGCTTAATGATTTTTGGAAGTCCATCCATCCTTAATTTCTCTATCGCGTTGTTCGTGGGATTAATTGTAGGTGTGTATTCTTCCATCTTTATCGCAGGGTCTTTATGGTATGTACTGAAATGTAAAGAGCTCAAAAAGAAAGGCGTTATTAAAACGGTTAAAGAAAAAAGAAAGTATTCCGATCAGCCTCAAGTTTAAATATTTAGAAAACCGCAGATATTCTGCGGTTTTTCTTGTCTGGCTCCAGCGCCCAGCGGCTAGTGTCCTTCGCTCTCCGCCCTACGATAAGTCAACATCGAATCGCTGCCGCTCTTCGTGTTTCCTTTATCTCAGTTGGAGTGCTCCAGGCCATACGCCGCGCAGAGGAAGCGCGCTTTTCAAATTTGATTGAAAGCTTCATCCTGCTCCTGTATAATAAGAAGGTCTGAGGGGTGATCTACTAATGTTAAAGTCAAAAACAAGATGGATTGTTCGTGAATCCGATGACCCACTTGTTCAAATGCTCGCAAATGAATTAAAAATTACACCTCTAGTTGCATCGCTGCTTGTCAATCGTGGATTGGATACCGTTGATTCTGCACGGTATTTTTTATTTGGAAAGGATGAATTCCACGACCCTTATTTGTTAAAAGGGATGGACATTGCGGTGAGTAGAATTCGTGAAGCCATTTACAAGCAAGAACCCATTCTTATCTTTGGAGATTATGATGCTGATGGTGTAAGCAGCACATCAGTGTTAATGATAACTCTTCGTGATTTAGGGGCAAATGTTCAATTTTACATCCCTAATCGCTTTTCAGAAGGATATGGACCAAACGAACCTGCTTTTCGACGTGCCGCTGAAAGTGGTATAAAATTAATCATAACTGTTGACACTGGAATATCTGCCATACATGAAGCAAATATGGCAAAAGAGCTGGGCGTTGACCTTATTATTACCGACCACCATGAACCTGGACCGGTCTTACCTGAAGCACTTGCGATTATTCATCCAAAGCTGCCTGATAGCACCTATCCGTTTCGGGAGCTGGCTGGAGTCGGTGTAGCATTTAAATTAGCCCATGCCTTATATGGACATCTGCCTGAACATTTGTTTGAAATTGCCGTAATCGGGACCATTGCTGATTTAGTATCATTAAAAGGAGAAAATCGCCTGATTGCGAAAAAGGGTCTTGAAAAATTAAAGACCACAGAAAACATTGGGTTAAAAGCCATTTTTAAATTAGCTGGGGTAGACCCGTTGACGATAAATGAAGAAACTATTGGTTTTACACTGGCTCCAAGGATTAATGCTGTCGGCCGCCTGGAGGATGCTGATTTAGCAGTACAGCTGATCTTAACAGATGATCCGGATGAAGCAGAGAGTTTAGCGCTTGAAATGGACAGCCTTAATAAAACGAGGCAAGCAATCGTTAATGAGATTACGCTTGAAGCAATTGAAGAAGTGGAAAAGAATTATCCAATCGAAACAAATAAAGTTCTTGTTATTGGTAAGGAAGGCTGGAATGCCGGGGTCATTGGTATTGTTGCTTCCAGACTCGTGGATAAGTTTTATCGACCAACGATTGTTTTGAGCTTCGACCGTGAAAAAGGCTTAGCAAAAGGCTCCGCACGAAGTATTGCCGGTTTTGATCTTTTTCATAATTTATCTTCCTGCCGGGATATTCTTCCCCATTTTGGAGGACATCCAATGGCAGCAGGGATGACCTTGAAGCTTGAGGATGTGGATGAGCTTCGCAATAGGTTAAACCTTTTGGCAGATGAATTGTTGACGGATGAAGATTTTGTCCCTGTAACCTATCTCGATGAGGAAGTCCGACTTGAAGACATCCATTTATCTTCACTAGAGGAATTAAACCTTTTATCTCCTTTTGGAATGGATAACTCCAAGCCCAAGGTTTTAATCAATAATGTTGATATTGCCAGTATTAGAAAAATTGGCAGTGATCAAAACCATTTGAAAATTTTAGTGAACGATAATGGTGCTACTCTGGATGGGATTGGTTTTGGATTAGGTCCTTTGGCTGATCACATTTCTCCAGCTTCAAAAATTTCTTTAATTGGAGAATTATCGGTTAATGAATGGAACAATATACGTAAACCACAAATTTTTATCCAAGATGTAGCTATTCAGTCGTGGCAGCTATTCGATTATCGTGGACAAAAGCGGATCAATAGTATTGTCAAAATGGTTCCAAATGAAAATAAAAAAGTCATTATTTTTAACAAAGATCATTCTGAAAAAATAGCTGCGCAACTTCAACTGGAGACTATACTCATTCAAGATATGGAGGAAGCCAAAGCATTCGATGGTGAAAATGCAAACATCGTATTGGTCGACCTTCCCCCATCAAAGGAAATTGTTGCTCGACTGTTGAATGGGAAGAATCCTGCGAGGGTTTATGCCTATTTCTATAAAGAATCCAGTGATTTTTTCAGCACCATTCCTAATCGGGATCATTTTAAATGGTTCTATGCGTTCCTGTTAAAAAATGGTCCGATTGACCTTAAACGCTATGGTGATGATATTGCCAAACAGCGAGGCTGGTCAAAAGAAACGATTTATTTTATGGCAAAGGTGTTTTCTGAACTAGATTTTGTTACAATAAACAATGGATTTATTACTTTACAAAGATCAGCGCAAAAGCGTGATTTAACTGACTCAAGAACCTATCAATTAAAACAAGCACAATATGCTCTTGAAAGAGATCTATTGTTTTCATCCTTTCAGGAATTAAAGAGCTGGTTCGACGAAGTCATTCAAGAGTCGGTTAAAATTGAGGAGGCAGTAAAAGGATGGACTTAAAACCATTTATCTCAATCGTAGAAGATTACCCAAAACCGGGAATTAAGTTTAAAGACATTACCCCTTTAATGAATAATGGCGAGGCATACAAGTATGCAACAGACCAGATTGTTGCCTATGCCCAAGATAAAAATATCGATTTAATTGTTGGACCAGAAGCAAGAGGATTCATTATTGGCTGTCCAGTTGCATATTCTCTAGGAATAGGCTTTGCTCCAGTCCGTAAAGAAGGAAAACTTCCGCGAGAAACCATTAAAGTCAACTATGGCTTAGAATATGGCAGCGACGTTTTAACCATTCATAAGGATGCCATTAAGCCAGGCCAACGCGTTCTTATCACAGATGATTTATTAGCAACAGGCGGCACAATTGACGCAACCATCAAATTAGTAGAACAGCTTGGCGGCGTTGTAGCTGGTATCGCTTTCTTAGTGGAATTAACTTATTTAGAAGGCAGGAGCAAGCTAGAGGGTTATGATATTTTAACTTTAATGCAGTATTAATTATTAACAGGGGGCACTCCGCAAGCGGGTGCTCTCTTTATATAATGAAAATCGACATTTTTTTCGTAAATTGTTGAAAAAATCTCACAATCTCTTTACATCTTTGCTATTTTTTTCGATAATAGTAACAATCATTCTTATTTAGGAACTATTTTTTTAGGATGACATTTATATATATATAAAATTGAGATGAAAATAAAGGTGATTTCATGGCGAATGATCAAGTGTTAACAGCCGACCAAGTCATCGACAAGACTAGAAAATACTTAAATGAAGAGCATGTGGAGCTTGTAAAAAAGGCGTATGAATTTGCCAAGCATGCTCATCGTGAACAATATCGAAAATCAGGCGAGCCTTATATTATCCATCCTATTCAGGTTGCTGGGATTTTAGCTGACCTTGAGATGGATCCGGCGACAGTCGCCGCTGGTTTTCTCCACGACGTTGTTGAAGATACGAATGTATCCCTAAAGGATATGGAAGTGGCCTTTAATGCGGAAGTGGCTATGCTTGTCGATGGGGTAACTAAATTAGGGAAAATTAAATATAAGTCGCACGAAGAGCAGCAAGCTGAAAATCACCGGAAAATGTTTGTGGCAATGGCGCAGGATATCCGGGTAATCCTGATTAAACTTGCTGACAGGTTGCATAATATGCGAACACTGAAGCATCTTCCTCTAGAGAAACAACGTCGGATATCAAATGAGACACTTGAAATATTTGCCCCTTTAGCACATCGTCTTGGTATTTCTAAAATTAAGTGGGAGCTGGAGGATACTGCTTTAAGGTATTTAAATCCACAGCAATATTACCGGATTGTTAACTTAATGAAAAAGAAGCGTGCCGAGCGGGAGCAATATTTAGAAGATGTCATCGATGAAGTTAAAAATAGGATGGGCGAGGTATCTATAAAAGCTGATCTTTCTGGAAGACCAAAGCATATTTACAGCATTTATCGGAAAATGGCTTTACAGAATAAGCAATTCAGTGAAATTTATGATTTGCTTGCTGTCCGAATCGTTGTTAACAGTATTAAAGATTGCTATGCGGTACTCGGCATCATTCATACATGCTGGAAACCAATGCCTGGACGTTTCAAGGATTATATTGCGATGCCTAAACCGAATATGTATCAGTCCCTGCATACGACTGTTATCGGTCCAAAAGGTGACCCACTCGAAGTGCAAATCCGGACATTTGAAATGCATCGAATTGCGGAATTCGGGATTGCGGCCCACTGGGCATACAAAGAAGGTAAGGCGATTAGTGATAGCTCCTCTTTTGAGCAAAAATTAACCTGGTTCAGAGAAATTCTTGAATTCCAAAATGATACGCAGAATGCTGAAGAATTCATGGAATCGTTGAAAATCGATTTGTTTTCCGATATGGTTTTTGTGTTCACACCAAAGGGCGATGTGATTGAATTGCCGTCCGGTTCAGTTCCTATTGATTTTGCATACCGCATTCATTCTGAAATTGGCAATAAAACGATAGGGGCAAAAGTGAACGGCAAGATGGTGACGCTTGACTATACGTTGAAGACAGGGGATATCATCGAGATTCTCACTTCCAAGCATTCCTATGGTCCAAGTCAAGATTGGTTGAAGCTGGCACAAACTTCCCAAGCGAAAAATAAAATACGTGCCTTCTTTAAAAAGCAGCGCCGCGATGAAAATATTGATAAAGGCAAAGAGCTTGTTGAAAAAGAAATCAGAGCGATGGAGTTTGATATTAAAGAAATTCTAACGCCTGATAATCTGAAAAAGGTTGCGGAAAAGTTTAATTTTACGGGTGAAGAGGATATGTACGCGGCCGTTGGTTATAATGGGGTAACTGCCCTGCAGGTGGCCAACCGTTTAACCGAGAAATGGCGGAAAAAGCGGGATCAAGAGCAATCAGCCAGTATAACCAATGCGATAACGGATTTAAAAGCCTTTCCTTCTACCAAGAAGCGTGAATCAGGGGTCCGTGTTCAAGGAATTGATAACCTGTTAATTCGTTTATCAAGATGCTGTAATCCGGTGCCAGGGGATGAAATCGTTGGCTTTATTACGAAAGGCCGCGGCGTATCCGTCCATCGCTCGGATTGTACGAACATTGATTCTAATGATGCACAGTCAAGATTAATCCAGGTAGAATGGGAATCTTCTTTAAATGACCGAAAAGAATATAATGTCGATATCGAAATCAGCGGCTACGATCGTAGAGGGCTTTTGAATGAGGTACTTCAAGCCGTCAATGAAACGAAAACAAATATTTCTGCTGTAACCGGCAAATCTGACCGAAATAAAATGGCGACGATTATTATGTCAATTGCGATTCACAATGTCAGCCACCTTCAAAAGGTTGTTGAAAGGATCAAACAAATCCCTGATATATATTCAGTCCGCCGAATCATGAATTAAGGAGTTTCAAAAATGCGTGTTGTTGTTCAGCGCAGTAAAGCTGCCAAAGTTACAGTTAACGGCGAGATTACTGGGCAAATTACAAAAGGGCTCGTCCTCCTTGTTGGAGTTACCCATGATGACAAGGAAGAGGATGCGGCTTATTTAGCCGATAAAATCGTAAATATGCGAATTTTTGAGGATGAAGCGGAAAAGATGAATTTGTCCCTTCTGGAAAGGGGCGGTGAAATTCTTTCCGTTTCCCAATTTACACTTTATGGGGATTGCCGCAAAGGAAGAAGACCTAACTTTATGGGAGCGGCAAGACCAGAGCAGGCTGTAGAGCTTTATGAAACATTTAACAGCATGCTCCGCCAAAAAGGTATTACCGTGGAAACAGGAGTGTTTGGCGCCATGATGGATGTTGAACTGATCAATGATGGCCCTGTTACCTTAATTGTTGAGAGTAAAGCATAAAAAAAGGCTTGGCACTATTCATTTTAGTGCCGAGCCTTTTTTGTCAAGCGTATGCGCCTAACCAAGGCGCTTGCGCTTTTCTAGTTTTCTTTAAAAAATCTCGCTAGTCCGTCATATAAACCTGATGCAGCATTTTCCTGGAATGCACCGGATTTTAATGTCATTTCTTCTTCCGGGTTGCTTAAATAACCTAGCTCGATTAAAGTTGCTTTTTGACTATTTTCCCGGATGACATGGAAATCGCCAAAACGAACCCCGCGATTTTTCAAATTTGTTTGCCCAACCGTCGATGAGTAAATCGTATCTGCCAGCGATTTTTGATAGGAATGATAATAATATCCAGTCATGCCACGGACACTTCGATCTAAATTGCTATCATAATGCAGACTAATAAAAGCATCAGCGCGATTAATTGCTGCTAAACTGACCCGAGATGGGAGTGTTACATAGGAATCATTATTTCTAGTCAAATAGACATCTGCACCTGCAGCGGTTAATTTATCAAATAAAAGCCGGGCTGTCCGAAGTGTAAGCTCTTTTTCGAGCGTTCCATTTGCTCCAGTTGTCCCATTATCCCCGCCACCATGACCAGGGTCTAGTACAATCGTTTTATTTTTTAAGTAGCCTTCTGCCCCGGACTTTTCAATTCGTGGCGCCGAACCGTTCGTCGAGACAATCCACCCGGCCACGAACCCAGTTTTTCCGTTTTTAAGTTTGATTTCATACCAATCATTTTTTACGCTAATGACTGAAAACGTATCGCCTTCATTCACGCGTTGGACGACATCCGATTGTACATTTGCTTGTTTTCGTATATTAGTCCCATCTTGCAGAATGGTAATTGTAGTTTCCTTTCCTGATGACGTTCCAGTATTAGGTTTCTCAGTTGATTTATCTAGATACCAGCCAGCCACCCAGCCGAAACTACCAGTCTTATATTCTATTTTTGCCCAATTATTACTTTCATCTAGTATCGTAAAACTTTGCCCCTTCGTTACGCTGCCGATTATACCAGCATTTAACGAGGCACCTGAGCGGATACTAAGACTATTGGCAGTTACCGTCCCGATAAAGCTGCTAGATTCTGCCGGCTTGTCCTCTGCTGAGCCAGATTGAATATCAACGAACTCGGAACTGACCCAACCTCTTATATTCCCGAAGCCAATTTCATACCATTTGTTTTGTTTGGTATAAATCGTTACATTTGTACCCTTGGTAAGCTTCCCAATAATCGTACTAGATGATGAAGACTCTTTGCGGACGTTTAAGGTATCCCCATTTACAACACCAGTATTACTCTCTTTTGAAGAAGTGGCTGCCGATTTGTTTTCTGTTTGGCCAGTTCTCGAATCTAAAAATTCTTTTGCCACCCAACCTTCACCAAAAGTGGAGGTTATTTTATACCAGTTTTCATTTTGATCAAGTACTGAAACCTCTTGTCCCTTATTTAAGAATCCAACAATCCGAAAGCTTGTCCCAGGCCCGGAACGAACCCTTAATTGATCGGTATTGGCTATAGCAACCGTACTTTTTGATTCAGATGACGAGGCTGCATTAGCTGTTTTCTGTTCATTCTCTTTCGTCACGAGCCAATTGACGACCCAGCCTGTCTTACCAAAAGACAACTGAATCTCAATCCAATCGTCCTTTTCCTTAACGATCGAATACTTTTCGCCTCGGTTTGCGACTTTTACAAGTGGATAACTTAATCCGGGGCCTCCGCGAACATTAACAGTTTCACTTGAAATAATAATGGAACCACTAGCTGCGCTGCTTTTTCCTTGCGGCAGGAAGGCTCCGAAAAAAAGAATGAAAGATAATAGCAGTAAACTAAACTTTTTGGTCATTCATACCCTCCTTTTCTAATTCCTTATTTTATCGTAAAAATTAGTGAAAATCATTCCTAAATTGTTAATTTTGGCCAACAAATCTTGAAATTCCTCTCGAGCGTGCAATTTTTTCACAAGGATGGAAATAATAAGCCTATCGAGTGAAAGGGCAGAGGTGATTGGAATGAGAGCAAGTGAAAAAGGAATGAACGCACAATCCATGAATGGACGGCTTTTTGGGGTGGATTTTCACGATTTTATCGAAAAAGAACAGCACGCTACATCCGTTGAACTTGCATCAGAATTCGGATTGACGATGAGGGATGTCAGAAAGTTAAAAAAACTTTTAGAGAGATCGTAAAACTCTCTTGACAATGCTTGCGATGCTCCGTATTATTATATAAATATAAAACCTAATCGGATATAACCATTGATGGAGCATAGTAGTTAAGTGAACCCATGAAAAGAGAGGAAATGCCCTAGGCTGAAAGCATTTCTGCATGTGACTTAATGAATGAACACTCCGTAGGTTTCTCTCTGAAAAAGTATAACCTTTAGTAGGAGAAGAACGTTGCAGGCGTTAACTGTTTAAGAGGAAGCCGTCCATTTTCGGGACGCTTCAACTAGGGTGGCACCGCGGGATCTAAACTCTCGTCCCTTGTATTTGATACAAGGGATGGGAGTTTTTTGTTTTCTTAAAGTACATAATTTCATGTTTTAGATAGAAGGAGGGTTCCTAAGATGTCGATAAGCATACCTAGAGGAACACAGGACATTCTGCCAGGTGAAATTGAGAAATGGCAGCTGATAGAAAAAAAGGCAAGAGAGCTTTGTGAAAAATACCAATACAAAGAAATCCGGACACCGATTTTTGAACATACAGATCTTTTTTCAAGAGGCGTCGGCGATTCTACAGATATTGTTCAAAAAGAAATGTATACCTTTGAAGACAGGGGCGGAAGGAGTCTTACTCTTAGACCAGAAGGCACGGCAGCAGTCGTAAGGTCGTTTGTCGAGAAAAAGATGTTCGGTTATGCAAACCAGCCTGTAAAGCTTTATTATATGGGACCAATGTTCCGATACGAACGTCCGCAGGCAGGTCGTTTCCGCCAATTTGTTCAATTTGGAATTGAAGCATTAGGGAGTAATGACCCAGCGATTGATGCAGAAGTGATTTCGCTTGCGATGAACCTTTATAAAGAAATGGGTTTAAGGAAGCTAAAGTTAATTATTAACAGCCTTGGCGATAAGGAGAGCAGAACCGCTCACCGCGAAGCGTTAGTCAACCACTTTAAGCCGAGAATCGGAGAGTTTTGTCATGACTGTCAAAACCGCCTTGAAAAGAATCCGCTGCGCATTCTTGATTGCAAGCAGGACCGTGATCACGAATTAATGAAATCAGCACCATCGATTCTCGATTATTTAAATGATTATTCGAAGGCATATTTTCAAAAATTGCAGAAGTATTTAGTTCAGCTTGATATTCCATTTGAAGTGGATGCTAACTTAGTGCGCGGCTTGGATTATTACAATCACACAGCCTTTGAGATTATGAGTAATGCTGAGGGCTTTGGCGCGATTACGACTTTATGCGGAGGCGGTCGCTATAATGGCTTGGCAGAAGAAATTGGCGGTCCGGAAACACCGGGTATAGGCTTTGCCTTAAGTATCGAGCGTTTTATCGCAGCTCTTAATGCTGAAGGAATTGAGCTTGAAATCAATGAAGGTATTGATTGCTATCTGGCTTCACTTGGCGAGGAAGCTAAGGACTATACGGTGGGATTATTGCAGCAGCTTCGTACGGCTGGTTTTTCAGGAGAAAGAGATTACTTGGATCGAAAAATAAAAGCACAATTTAAGGCGGCAGATCGCCTTAAGGCCAAATATGTCGCCGTTCTTGGTGACGAAGAGCTTAAAAACAACAAAATCAATGTAAAAAATATGGCTACAGGTGAACAGGAAGAAGTAGCACTTGAATCTTTCATTCAATATTTTCAGGGGTTACAACGATAAGGGGGATTAAGAAATGTTTGGCAGATCATATTTTTGTGGTGAAGTACCAGAGACAGCAGTTGGGGAAAAAGTAACATTAAAGGGATGGGTTCAAAAAAGAAGGGATCTAGGTGGATTAATTTTTATTGATCTGCGCGACCGTACCGGAATTGTTCAGGTTGTCTTTAATCCTGATTTATCAAAGGAAGCTCTGGAAACAGCTGAAAAAATTCGTAATGAATACGTTCTTGATATTGTTGGAACAGTCGTCAGCCGTGAGCCTGGTACTGTGAACGACAATTTAAAGACAGGAAAAATTGAAGTTCAAGCTGAGGTCGTTACGATCATAAATGAGGCAAAAACACCTCCATTTATGATCTCCGATAAAACCGATGCCTCCGAGGATGTTCGTCTAAAATATCGTTATTTAGACTTCCGTCGTCCCGTTATTTTTGAAACTTTAAAAATGCGCCATCAAGTAACTAAACAAATCCGTGATTTTCTTGACGGAGAAGGTTTCTTAGATATTGAAACACCAATTTTAACAAAAAGTACGCCTGAAGGAGCACGTGACTATTTAGTGCCAAGCCGGGTACATCCTGGTGAATTTTATGCGCTGCCACAATCACCGCAGCTCTTTAAACAGTTACTCATGGTCGGCGGCGTTGAACGCTATTACCAAATCGCCCGCTGTTTCCGTGATGAGGACTTACGTGCAGACCGTCAGCCTGAATTTACCCAAATTGATATTGAAACAAGCTTTTTAAGTCAAGAGGATATTATCAGCTTGATGGAAAATATGATGACAAAGGTAATGAAGGAAGTTAAGGGAGTAGACGTTCCAGCTTCTTTCCCGCGGATGACTTACGATGAAGCGATGAGCCGTTTCGGTTCTGATAAACCAGACACTCGTTTTGGATTAGAGCTTGTTGACCTTTCTGAAATCGTTAAAGATTCAGGTTTTAAAGTCTTTGCAGCTGCGGTTGCTGGCGGTGGCCAAGTAAAGGCTATTAACGTTAAGGGCGCTGCAGAAAAATATTCACGTAAGGATATCGATGCATTAACCGAATTCGTTGCTGTTTATGGTGCAAAAGGGCTCGCTTGGTTAAAGGTAGATGCGGAAGGCTTGAAGGGTCCGATTGCAAAGTTCTTCTCTGAAGAAGATGCTAGTGCGCTTGTTGCAACTCTTGAAGCGGCAGCTGGAGATTTGCTCTTATTTGTTGCTGACAAGAAGAGTGTCGTCGCAGATGCTTTAGGGGCGCTTCGTTTAAAACTTGGAAAAGAATTAGGTTTAATCGATCAAAGTCTTTTCAATTTCTTATGGGTAACTGACTGGCCTTTACTTGAGTATGATGAAGAGGAAGGCCGCTATTATGCTGCCCATCATCCTTTTACAATGCCTTTTAGAGAAGACCTTGAGTTCTTGGATTCTGATCCGTCTAAAGTGCGTGCTCAGGCCTATGACCTTGTTCTAAATGGTTACGAATTGGGCGGCGGTTCGTTAAGGATTTTTGAGCGTCACATTCAAGAAAAAATGTTTAGCGTCCTTGGCTTTACACAGGAAGAGGCACGTGAGCAATTTGGATTCTTGTTAAATGCGTTTGAATACGGGACTCCTCCTCACGGTGGGATTGCTCTAGGTCTTGACCGTCTGGTAATGCTACTTGCGGGCAGCACTAACCTTCGCGATACCATCGCATTTCCGAAGACTGCTAGTGCAAGCTGCTTATTAACAGATGCACCAGGTGAGGTTTCAGAGGCGCAATTAAAAGAGCTAAATTTGTCACTAAATATTAATAAATAGCGAATGAATTCGTTTTCATGAACCCTTGAATGACGAATCTTAATATGGTATTATAAAGTCAATTCAAAAGAGTCCTGAAATGTACGTTGTGTTACCTGAAGTTTTGACCGAACATTATTTATTCGGGAGTCCGGAGTTTTCTGATTGCGTAAATGCCTCACTCTTTTACGAGTAAGAGGACTTACAAATTCGGGAATAGGACACCCCCCTGCTGAGTGCGGGATCAAAACTAAGGATCAAAAGCGACGGCATCATTGGGACTCTTTTCTATTTTTTTCGACAGTTAACCTCCTGTTATCATACGGGAGGTTTTTATTTGTAGGGAATTCCTATAAATATACTTGTATTTATGGATGGGTATGATATATTTTTATGGTGAAAAAATAAATAATAAATTGAAATTAAATTTGGAGTGAACATAAATGCTGCATCAATTTTCTCGTAATGAGCTTGCCATCGGAAAAGAAGGCTTAGAAATAATGAAGGGGAGTACCGTAGCTGTTTTAGGAATAGGCGGTGTCGGTTCTTTCGCGGCAGAAGCGCTAGCACGTTCCGGTGTTGGGCGTTTAGTGCTAATCGATAAGGATGATGTTGATATCACAAATGTTAACCGTCAGTTAATCGCTCTTCTTTCAACTGTTGGCAGACCGAAGGTTGAAATCATGGAAGAGCGGATAAAGGATATTAATCCGGATTGTGAAGTCATTTCCCTTAAGATGTTTTATACCGAGGAAACGTATGAAGATATTTTCGGCTATAACTTGGATTTTGTCGTCGATGCTTCGGATACCATTATGTACAAAATTCATTTGATGAAAGAGTGCCTAAAGCGCAATATTCCGATTATCTCGAGCATGGGAGCCGCCAATAAAATGGATCCAACCCGCTTCCAGATTGCCGATATTTCGAAAACTCATACGGATCCGATTGCGAAGGTTATTCGTACAAAGTTGCGGAAAGAGCGAATCCACAAAGGAATTCCGGTCGTGTTTTCCGATGAAAGCCCAATTGTTATTCGCGAAGACGTCCGCAAAGAGGTAGGGAACGATCAGGCAGCTATCCGTAAAGCGAAAATGCCTCCTTCTTCAAATGCCTTCGTCCCATCCGCTGCAGGACTGATCATGGCGAGTTATGTGGTGAGGGAATTACTGAAAGATATCAAAATTAGCCGTGTATCGGATGAGAAATAACTCGTTAACGCCCCGGACCTTTGTGGTTCGGGGTTTTTTCTGCGACCCTTTCTGGAATGTAGAGTTGAAATTGCTAACATAAATAGGTCTACGTGACCGAAAGTGTTAAGAGAAGGAGATTAGGGTAACGTAGAAGAGGTCTACGTGACCGAAAGTGTTAAGAGAAGGAGATTAGGGTAACGTAGAAAAGGTCTACGTGACCGAAAGTGTTAAGAGAAGGAGATTAGGGTTACGTAGAAAAGGTCTACGTGACCTAACGTGGTAACAGAAGGAGATTAAGTTAACGTAGAAAAGGTCACTTAGCTAAGAAGCTAAGTGACCAAAATAATAATTATTACATAATTTCATTCATAATAAAACCAACGCCCATACCCTATTACCTTCATATTTTTAGTTAATATCCTCCGAATCATCTTCCTAGACCCAATAACCCCACACCATTCATGCACCAGATTCGTCGTAATTTTCAAATCGGGAAAAAGAAGTTTAATCTCTTCGACGCTCCTTATAACTCCAATAACTACATCTTCTTCGCACCCACATTTTCCACACACCAATTTACCGCCATTATCAAAATACATAAAAGAAAAACAAGTGGAACAGAGGACTCCTTTTTTCAGCGGTCTAAATTGATATTGAATTGTTCTGCTATATGGAGTTTCAGTAAGATGCATTGAGATTAATTGGTCCGCAAGCTTTCTATGTTTGCCACTTAGTCTTGACGGGATCTGGTTAAATTTTTTTATAAAGTTATCAAGCTGAGTTGGAAAAATTATGGGTTTGTCTAATGGAGCTTGATACAAGGTGAATTTGGGGTTAACAAAGGGGACATAACCATCAATAGGAACATGAAATCCAAGGTTTTTGAGTAATGGTCCTAGTAGTAATTTGATGCGTTTTAATTGAACCAAAGGATTCTGAATTTCTTCCTTTTTCATCGTATAGAAACCGTCTGATTCCGAATTCGAATCGAAATAATAATCACCCTCAAAGTTTTTTATCTCAAAAGGGTAAATCGTTTCTTGAGAAATAATTAGTGTATCAATTTGGAAAAAAGAGTTGTTATTCGGAAGGCACAAATCATTTATAACAAATTTGTCGCTTTGGAGATTTACAGTTAATTGATCAAACATCACCTCCCCTTGGTAGCCTTTTTCAAGCTTCCAATAGTGCATACGCTCATCTGGTGACAATGACATTCGTGAATTTAATGATCGAAGAATTTTCAATTCCATGGACGGTGTACGGGGCTTTAATAACATGCTCCACTTCCTCTCAAGTCTGATATCTACTCAATTGTAAAAAATAATTATGTTGATTTATTAAAAATAAATGAATATTTCGTTAACAATTTTCAGTCTCTAGCCCTAGACCGCATTCAATCCTCAGCCGTTTTAAGCCAGCCGCGCCCTCGAAGTATAATGATTTTTAAAGGCACAGCCCTTTGAACAGGAAAATTTTTCAACAATAATGTAAACTAAGTTGGGGAAGGGGAGAAAAGTGTGGAAACTATAGTTGAATTAAAAGATGTCACTAAAGTAATTAAAGGCAGAACCATCATTGATCATATTAGCTTCCAAGTAAATAAAGGGGAGGTCTTCGGGTTTCTTGGCCCAAATGGAGCCGGTAAAACGACGACCATTCGGATGATTGTTGGTTTGATGGGAATTACCTCTGGGGACATTATGATAGGTGGGGCTAGCATCAAAACTGAGTTTGAAGCTGCGGTTAGACATGTTGGTGCAATCGTTGAAAATCCGGAAATGTATAAATTCTTAACTGGCAATCAAAACCTGGTTCATTATGCTCGAATGACTAAAGGAATCACCAAAGAAAAAATTGCTGAAACAGTGGAGCTTGTCGGTTTAACAAACCGCATCCACGATAAAGTAAAAACCTATTCACTCGGTATGCGGCAGCGGTTGGGATTAGCACAGTGTCTATTGCATGACCCGCAAGTATTAATCCTCGATGAACCTACAAATGGCTTGGACCCGGCAGGTATCAGAGAAATCCGCGACTATGTCCGCCAATTAGCAAGAGAAAAAAATATGGCCGTTATTGTTTCGAGTCACCTACTTTCGGAAATGGAAATGATGTGCGATCGAATTGGGATCATTCAAAACGGTAAACTGATTGATGTGCAATTAGTGCAAGAATTTGTTCAAAGCACAGGTGTGAGTTATGAACTGGAAGTAGTGCCAAGCGACAAGGCATTAGCCCTCATAAAATCCAGCCTGCCAAACACACAGGCAACCCGATCAAGGAATGGCATTTCCGTTGAACTTTCAAAGGAAGATATTCCTAACCTAATTAAAATGTTAGTTAATGAGGAAATCCAAGTATTTGGGATAAAAGAAGTGGCAAAAACATTAGAGGATCGCTTCCTGGAAGTTACCAAAGAAAAGGAGGCTGCAACCCATGCTTAATTTAATCAAGAATGAATGGATGAAGATTTTTAAACGGCCCGGAACTTATGTCATGATAGCCATCTTGATTGCTGTCACCATCATTGTCGGTATCTTTTTTAAATACCAGGATACTAACAGCCAAGTGACTGTCGATAAAAATTGGGAGCAATCCTTACAGCAAGAAAATGATGCTTTAAAGAAACAGATGGTTCAAAGTCAGACGAGTCTAGAAAAGAAGTTTTTTAAAAAAGAAATTGCCCTCAATGATTATCGAATTAAGCATCATCTTAATCCACATGAAAAGTATAATATTTGGTCATTTGTGGAGAATGCCTCTGAGCTAATTATATTAGCGGGATTATTTACGATCATCGTTTCTGCAGGGATAGTGGCCAGTGAATTTAACTGGGGGACAATCAAGCTGCTCCTAATAAGACCGATTAATCGGGCGAAAATACTGACTTCCAAATATGTAACTGTATTAATTTTTGCATTGTTTATGATTGCGATTTTGTTTGTTTTCTCCATGGCGCTGGGAGCGGTTCTATTTGGGATGCCAGATCAAGCGGTACCGTATTTGAATTATAATAATGGGCATGTGACCGAGCAAAATATTGTCGTTTATTTATTAATCTATTATGGTTTAAGCTCTATCAAAATGATAATGCTCGTGACCATGGCTTTCATGATTTCATCCGTTTTCCGTAATAGTTCGCTAGCAATCGGATTATCGCTATTCTTATTATTCACTGGCGATCAATTCACAGACTTACTGTCCATGAAATTTTCTTGGGCGAAATACATCTTATTTGCTAATACCGACTTAATGCAATATTTCGAAGGCTCACCAAAAGTGGAAGGGATGACGCTATCCTTCTCTATCTTAATGCTCCTTCTCTATTTTGTAGTTTTCCAATTCTTTGCCTTCATCGTCTTCAAAAAACGGGATGTTGCAGCATAACAAAACCAAAGCAGGCACCATTTCAGATGGTGCCTGCTTATTTTCGTATGAGTTTTTCATATACGATTGCTAGTGCTTGTTCAAATTTACCTGTTTTCTTGGGCTGGTAGTACTTTTTATTTACCAATCTATTCGGTAAATACTGCTGCGGAACCCAGCCATTTTCAAAGTCATGGGGATACTTGTAGTCAATTCCTCTGCCAAGCTCTTTTGCCCCTTTGTAATGGGCATCGCGCAAGTGGTCTGGCACTTCACCAACGATACCTTTTCGAATATCTTCAAGGGCAGACCCAATCGCCAAAACAGCGGAGTTTGATTTAGGCGACAAGCACAGTTCAATCACCGCATTTGCCAAAGGAATCCGTGCCTCTGGAAAACCAATTCTTTCTGCAGTTTCAATCGCTGCCAAAGTACGGGCTCCGGCTTGCGGATTCGCAAGTCCTACGTCTTCGTAGGCAATCACAATTAAGCGCCGGCTTATGCTTACCAGATCTCCTGCCTCAATTAATCTCCCAAGATAGTGTAGGGCCGCATTAACGTCACTACCCCGAATTGATTTCTGAAAAGCTGACAGGACATCATAGTGCTCATCCCCATCTTTATCCGCCACTAAGCTTTTCTTTTGTAAACATTCTTCGGCGGAGGCTACATCAATATGAATGTTTTCATCCGCATCCTTATCTGTGGAAAGCACCGCTAATTCTAGTGCGTTTAACGAGCTTCGTACATCTCCGCCCGAGGCTTGGGCAAAATGGAGCAGTGCCTCATCCGAAACAACTACTTTTAATCTCCCGAAGCCACGCTCTTCATCGTCTAGCGCTCTTCTCAAAGCTTGTTTAATTTCATCTGGAGTTAAAGGCTTAAGTTCAAATATCTGACAGCGACTGCGAATCGCCGGATTAATCGCAAAATAAGGATTACTAGTTGTTGCTCCAATTAACGTGATCATACCGTTTTCCAAGTAAGGTAATAAAAAATCCTGTTTACCTTTATCTAAACGATGGACTTCATCCAGAAGAAGGATTACTTTCCCGGACATTTTCGCTTCTGCTGCGACAATTTCCATGTCTTTTTTATTATTTGTAACGGCATTCAATGTTCGAAAAGCATACCTCGTACTACCGGCAATGGCGCTAGCTATTGAGGTTTTGCCGATTCCAGGGGGGCCGTATAAAATCATCGATGTCAACTGTTTTGCTTTCACCATTCTCGCAATAATTTTTCCATCACCAACCAGATGCTGCTGACCGACTACTTCCTCTATTGTCCTAGGACGCATCCGAAATGCTAAAGGTTTTTGCTGCATGTTCATCTCTCCAACCTAAGAAATCACTATCCTTACAATACCATTTTCTGTTCGAAAAGCATATTAAAGAAGAATATGATATAATTCTAATGCCTATCAATTTACTAAGGATAATGTGAATATAGATATTTAAATATAGGGGTGCTAATAAATGAAAATTTCAACAAAGGGACGTTATGGTTTAACCATTATGATTGAGCTTGCTAAAAAACACGGAGAGGGACCAACTTCATTAAAAACTATCGCCCAGGCAAATGAGCTTTCAGAACATTATTTAGAACAGCTAATTGCTCCATTAAGAAACGCTGGACTCGTTAAGAGCATCAGAGGTGCTTATGGCGGTTATATTTTATCAGATATTCCTTCAAAAATTACCGCTGGCGATGTCATTCGTGTCCTTGAAGGACCAATTACACCTGTAGAAGGCATTGAAGATGAAGAACCAGCCAAGCGCGAACTATGGATTCGAATTCGCGATGCCATTAAGGACGTTTTAGATAATACAACACTTGAAGATCTAGCTAGCCACAGCGAAGATCAAGAACCAGAAGAAGGTTATATGTTTTACATTTAATGTGAAAGGTAATACTACAGAATTATTTTGATTGAAGGTGTTTTTTATGGAACGAATCTATCTCGACCATGCCGCGACATCGCCTATGCATCCGAAAGTGATTGAAAAAATGCTCGAAGTCATGAATGCTACTTTCGGAAATCCTTCCAGCATTCATTCATTTGGCAGGGAAGCCCGTCATTATATTGATTTAGCACGAGCTGCGTTAGCTGGTAGCATCGGGGCAAAGGAAAACGAGATTATATTTACAAGCGGGGGCACGGAAGCTGATAATATGGCATTATTCAGTGTTGCCGAAAGTTATCAGGATAATGGGAAGCACATTATCACCACTCAAATTGAACATCACGCTGTTCTTCATACTTGTAAAAAACTGGAAAAAATGGGCTTTGAAGTTACTTTTTTACCTGTTGATGAAAAAGGGCGGATTTCGATAGATGCTCTCCAATCGGCATTAAGAGATGACACAATCCTAGTTTCTATTATGTATGGAAATAACGAAGTAGGGACAATTCAGCCAATTAAAGAAATTGGACAACTTTTAAAAAATCATCAAGCCAAATTCCATACGGATGCTGTCCAAGCATATGGTGTGGAACAATTGGATGTTAATGAAAGTTCAATTGACTTACTATCGGTTTCCGCACATAAAATAAATGGCCCAAAAGGAATGGGCTTTCTATACGCAAGGTCAGATATAAAAATTTCGCCCCGGATATTTGGAGGGGAGCAAGAACGGAAACGCCGCGCTGGAACCGAAAACGTTGCTTCTATAGCAGGATTTCATGAAGCAGTCGAAATCGCATCTGAAGACCGCGCCGCCAAACGAGAAAAGTTTGTTGGTTTAAAGAATGCTCTTTTGCAACAGCTTCAGGAATTAGGTGTCGAGTTTGAGGTAAACGGATTGCTTGAAAATTCCCTGCCTCATGTATTAAACTTAAGCTTTCCAGGGACAACTGTGGAAGCGTTGCTTGTGAATCTCGATTTAGCAGGAATTGCTGTATCAAGCGGTTCAGCCTGCACGGCAGGTTCAATCGAGCCTTCCCATGTCCTTGTAGCCATGTTTGGCAAGCAATCAGAGCGATTAATCAATTCCATCCGTTTCAGTTTTGGCTTTACTACGACAACTGAAGAAGTGATAAAGGCGGCTGAAGAAACGGCTAAGGTTGTTTCGCGTCTGAAAAGATAAATTAGATAACAAGCTTAAAGAGTAAAGAGAGGTGAAAAGAAATGGAAGCAAAGGATCCAAAGAACATAAGGGTCGTGGTTGGAATGTCTGGAGGCGTTGACTCCTCAGTAGCAGCGCTTTTATTAAAACAGCAAGGCTATGATGTAATCGGCATCTTTATGAAAAACTGGGATGATACCGATGATAATGGTGTCTGCACAGCGACAGAAGACTATAATGATGTCATTCGTGTCTGCAATCAAATCGGCATTCCCTATTATGCCGTTAATTTTGAAAAGCAATATTGGGACAAGGTTTTTACTTACTTCCTTGAGGAATATAAGGCTGGCAGAACTCCTAATCCAGACGTGATGTGTAATAAAGAAATCAAATTTAAAGCTTTCCTTGAGCATGCGATGAAACTAGGGGCTGACTATTTAGCGACTGGACATTATGCCCGGGTTGAGTTCCGCGATGGTGAATACAAAATGCTCCGCGGTCTTGACGAAAACAAGGACCAAACCTATTTCCTAAACCAATTGTCGCAGGAACAGCTAAGTAAAGTGATGTTCCCAATTGGCAATCTTGAAAAAGCACGAGTTAGGGAAATTGCGAAAGAAGCAAACCTAGCTACTGCCACGAAAAAGGATAGCACTGGGATCTGTTTCATCGGGGAACGCAATTTTAAAGAATTTTTAGGTCAATATTTACCGGCCCAGCCTGGAAATATGGAAACATTTGATGGTGTGGTTAAAGGCAAGCATGAAGGTCTGATGTATCATACAATTGGCCAGCGTCATGGGCTTGGCATCGGTGGTTCTGGTGATCCATGGTTTGCAGTCGGTAAGGATTTAAAAAGAAATGTCCTATATGTGGGACAAGGTTTTCATAATGATAAGCTATACTCAGATTCGATTATCGCAACAAGTATCAGTTGGGTGTCAAATCAAGCAAAGCCAACCGAGTTCGAATGTACAGCCAAATTCCGTTACCGTCAGGAAGATAATAAGGTAACAGTTCGCCTCTTGGAAGACGGTCGGGCAGAGGTTATTTTTCATGAACCAATCCGCGCCATTACACCAGGACAGGCAGTTGTTTTCTATAACGGTGATGAATGTCTTGGCGGCGGAACGATTGACGAAGTGTATAAAAATGGTGAGCGTCTAACTTATGTTGGCTAAAAAGTGACCCTGATTCCTGTTCTGGAGTCAGGGGTTTTTTATGGAATATGGTATACTTTCATTTAGAATGGAGTGGAATGGAATGGATAAAAACCAATTAGGTGTACAGCACATGCAGGAAGGAAATTGGGAAGAGGCGGCAAAGGCATTTCATGCTGCCATTGAAGAAAACCCGAACGATCCTGTTGCGTATATTAATTTTGGCAATGTATTATCTGCCGTCGGCGATGATGAAAAAGCGCTGAATTTTTACCAAAAAGCATTGGAAATCGATGAAAATGCAGCAGCAGCTTACTATAGTATCGGAAATTTACTCTTCAGTAAGGACCTACTCAATGAAGCTAAAAATATGTTTGAGACCGCAATGAAAAAAGGACTCCAATCAAGCGATAATTACTTTATGTTAGGATTAACACTTGTTAACTTAGATCAAGGGAAATTTGCCCTTCCCTATTTGCAAAGAAGCGTTGAACTTAATGAAAATGATGCCGAAGCACGTTTTCAATATGGACTATGTTTAGCTCAGTTGGAACTCATTGATGAGTCGATGGTTCAATTTGAAAAATGTATCCAATTAGACCCGAATCATTCAGATGCTTATTATAATTTAGGGGTTTCCTACGCTTTTAAGGAAAATGGCGCAAAAGCATTAGAAATGTTTCAAAAAGCATTGGAGATCCAACCCGACCATATGCTTGCAGGGCATGCTAAAAAATTAATCGAAAATAATCAATAACGTCTACTATTCTTTTGAAAGGAGGGAGCAAATTGGAAAAACAAAACTCGCTTGATTTATTTGCCGAACAGGGGAAGTTTGTTAAAGGCAGGCCGATCGTCACAATTTTTCACAATGAACAGAATCTCTACACAGTTTTAAGAATTCGTGTAGACGAAACCAATGATCAGTATGATGATAAAGAAGCCGTCATAACCGGTTACTTTCCCAAAATTCATGAACAGGAAACCTATGTTTTCTACGGTGAGTTTAAAGATCATCCCAAGTTTGGGATGCAATTTCAAACCAATCATTTTCGGAAGGATATGCCTCAGTCAAAACAAGGGGTGATCGCTTATTTATCCGGTGAAATGTTTAAAGGGATAGGGAAAAAAACGGCAGAAAATATTGTGGAAACGTTAGGGGAAAACGCGATTTCCCAAATTCTTAATCAGCCGTCACTTTTGGATACCGTTCCCAAGCTCCCTCCTGAAAAGGCGAAGCTCCTTTACGACACATTAATGGAGCATCAAGGACTTGAACAGGTTATGGTCGCTTTAAATCAATATGGCTTTGGGCCGCAGCTGTCGATGCGGATTTATCAGGTGTATAAAGAAGAAACCTTAAATACCATTCAAAAGAATCCTTATCAGCTTGTTGAGGATATTGAAGGAATTGGTTTTGGCCGTGCAGATGAACTTGGCTACCAATTAGGGATTTCAGGGAGTCATCCCGACCGAATTAAAGCCGCTTGCCTTTATATACTGGAAAACGAATGTATGCAAACAGGGCATGTTTTTATGTATGCAGAGGACTTGCTGGAACGTGTAAAGTCTCTACTAGAAGACAACAAACGAGATCAAATTGATTATTTGAATATATCCAACGAGGTCATTAAGCTAGAAGAAGAAGGAAAAATAATTGGGGAAGAAAAACGAGTTTATTTACCCTCTTTATTTTTTGCTGAAAAAGGTCTTGTAACAAGTATCAATCGTATTTTAAAACAAACAGAGTACAAAGAACAATTTCCTGAATCGGAGTTTTTGCTCGCCTTAGGAAGCTTGGAGGAACGTATTGGGGTACAATATGCGCCCACTCAAAAAGAGGGGATTCAAACAGCATTAATGTCGCCGATGCTGATTTTAACCGGGGGGCCTGGAACAGGGAAAACGACTGTCATAAAAGGAATTGTCGAGCTTTATGCGGAATTGCATGGCTGTTCATTGGAACTTAAGGATTACCATAAAAAAGATGAGCCTTTTCCTTTTTTGCTTGCCGCACCGACAGGCAGAGCGGCCAAAAGGATGAGCGAATCGACAGGACTTCCAGCGGTGACGATTCATAGGCTTTTAGGCTTTAACGGTTCAGAAGGTTTTGACCGTGATGAAAACAGTCCCCTTGAAGGGAAAATCCTGATTGTTGACGAGACCTCCATGCTCGATATTTGGCTTGCGAATCAATTGTTTAAGGCGCTTCCGGAGAATATTCAGGTTATCCTTGTAGGGGATGAGGATCAGCTGCCGTCTGTAGGCCCAGGACAGGTATTGAAAGACCTGCTGCAATCGCAGCGGATTCCAACCGTTCGATTAACCGATATTTACCGTCAGGCAGAAGGTTCGTCAATTATCGAACTTGCCCATGATATTAAAAAGGGATACCTGCCTGCTGATGTAACGGCCAAGAAAGCTGATCGTTCGTTTATTAGATGTTCAACAGCCCAGATTTCACAGGTTGTCGAAAAGGTCGCGGTCAATGCAAAAAATAAAGGCTACACTGCAAAAGATATTCAGGTATTAGCCCCGATGTACCGAGGACCGGCAGGAATCGATCGGTTAAATGTTTTGCTCCAAGAAATTTTTAATCCGAACCCGGATGGCACCCGCAAGGAAATTGCATTTGGTGATGTGAAGTACCGAATTGGTGACAAGGTGCTTCAGCTCGTTAATCAACCGGAAAGCAATGTTTTCAATGGGGATATTGGTGAAATTATCTCGATTATCTATGCAAAAGAAAACACTGAAAAACAAGATATGATTTATATTACCTTTGAAGGAAATGAAGTGGAATATACTAGGCAGGATTTATCGCAAATCACTCATGCTTATTGTTGTTCGGTACATAAATCCCAAGGAAGTGAGTTTCCTATTGTCATCCTTCCGATTACACGAAGCTATTACCGGATGCTGCAGCGAAATTTAATCTATACAGCCATCACGAGAAGCAAACAATCCTTGATTCTATGCGGGGAAGAGGAAGCATTAAGGATGGGTATTGAACGAGCCGATGAATCCAAAAGGCAAACGACTTTATGTGAAAAGCTTCGGGATTCCATTCCCTCTCTAGAATCTAAATCTGTACAAATAGAATCTAGCGACGAATTGTCGTTTGAAGAAGAATTAATGTTGGTAAATCCGATGGTAGGAATGGAAAATGTGTCACCTTACGATTTTATGGAGAAAATTACATAAATAAAAGGCTGTTTTAAAGGTAAATGTTGATAATTTAACTCTGTAGATTGGAGCGGAAGGCACGAAGACTCCTGCGGGAGTACGGGGCAGGGGAGACCCCGCAGGAGCGAAGCGACGAGGAGGCTCCCCGGCACGCCCGCGGAAAGCGAAGTGCCTGGAGCGGAAATCAACAGCCAAGTTAAACACAGCCAATTAAAAAGAGCTGTCACGAAAAACAGCTCTTTTTACGTTTTATTGCATCGATGCTCTAATTTCTTGCATTTTTCTTATCACTAAAGGATAAAAATTTGTCTTTGCACTTGTTGTGGAATTACCGCCAAAAAAACCAGTTCCCGGACAAGTTTTAACATTATGTCCTGGACTATCTAATACTCTTTCCCCGGTAGTCATATCCCACCAATGATGATACGTGATACTATCAATGGAAGGCGTTAGCCCGAATTTCATATTAAGCAAGGCCGCAACAGTAACAATCGTTTCCTTTTGTGCCTCCGTCATGACATCATTACCCTTATCGAAATTCCCCAAATTTTCAATCGCTAACGAATCTGCTTCAATCTTTTCACGTAGTGATGGGTTGCTAAAAGCAAAAGAACCTTCAGGAGCCATATTTATAGGCCTGCCAAGCACTAATTTTCCATCCGGAAACGTAGTGATGTGCTGGCTGATTGTTTTCCATTTCATTTGAGTAACATGATACTCCTCCATGCCCTTCATCAAAGTAAAATAATTCGAACCGTTAAAGTTTTTGTAGGAAGGTTGGTAGGTGTGATGTTCTTGGATTTTGTTTATTTTTCTAGTAAACCGATTGTTAAATAACCAGCTTCTAAATTCATCCCTCGTCATAAGAATGTACTGGCCTTGCATAGGTAGTCTTTTAGGAGGAATCTTTAATATTTGCCCAATATAAATTATATCTGATGATAGTCCGTTGTTTTTTTTTATTTGATCAACCGAAGAACTATAGGCTACTGCAATCTTCCAAAGTGTATCCCCTGGATGAACTGAATACAGGGTCGGAACAAACAATTTCTGACCAACTAACAGCGAATTGGTTTGTAGTCCATTTGCTGCTATAAGATCATCTACAGAAGACCCGTATTTATTTGCAATTTTCCATAATGTATCCCCAGATTTTACAGCGTAAATATTGCTATTGTTGTTGCTCGCAGCAAGAGAAGGAGATCCATTCAGTAACCATAATAGAATCAAACTACATACAACCACAAAGTTTTTTTTCATTTTCCGATTCCTTTCATTGTCATATGCACTATTTCTTATAATATTTGTAAATAGGCAATTAAATAATCCTGAAGAAGTTTTGATTCATTATTTTGGAAGCTACAATGGAAAACGTTACTGCTAATGATTATATGGTTTCTGACTGAAACTAAAAATGTTCGAACGGAGGTGGGACACTCTTTGCGGACATTTTCATTATTGAAAGGACAGCCAGTTTTTGAGACAAAAAAGGGTACAAGAATTGGCGAGGTCCATGACCTATGCATTTCCAGCAGTGGCAAAGTGAACGGTCTGTTAGTTAAGAAAGGCGTTCTCTTCAAACAATTCCTTTTTCTAGATATACAAAAAGTGGCTTCCTTTGGCTGCGATGGGGTTATGATTGAAGATGCTGAGTGTTTGGAAAAGTTAAATGAGAGTCCAGATTATACGCTTACCCATCAGCATTCATTAGACGGAATGATGATGCTTTCTAGGAGCGGGGAATCGCTTGGAATGTTAAAAGATGTATATTTTCAGGAAGAATTGGGCACAATCGTAGGGTACGAAATCACGGATGGCTTCTTTTCGGAAATTACGGAAGGGAAACAAGTTATTCAATCCGGGGAGCCCTTAGCGATCGGAAAGGATGCCATTATCGTAGATGTAAAACATACGTGAGGTGTCTTTTCATGTTTAAGTGTCCCAATTGTCAAAGCAAGGATATCGGCAAAATTGGTATCAACCAATATTATTGCTGGAATTGTTTTATTGAACTTTCCCTTAACAAAGGTATAATCAACACCCATCAAGTTGAAGAAGACGGTTCCTTAAGTTCACTGGATGATTTGTTTGAGGAAGAAGAACGCCGTTATACAATCTAACTAAGAGGTGAGACGTATGAATAAAATGATGACGTCGATGATTGCCTTTGGTGCTGGCATGGCAGCATATAATATTGCACAAAGAAATAATATGATGTCTGCCCGCAATATGAAAAGAATGCAACGTAAAGTTAAACGAGCGATCTTTTAAACTCAAGTCCCCCTAATTTTAGGGGGATTTTGCATATTCCAAAGGTATGTCTCTAACAATAAACCAAAGGAGGCGAGGGCGTGGACATTCGAATGAAATGGTTTTACCGAATCGGATTTTTGCTCCTTTTGTTAATTGCCATTTATGTTTTCCTTAAAATCAGCTTTGTATGGCTGCCAATAGTTAAAATGCTTGCTATGATTGTTTTCCCCTTTGTCATAGCAGGGTTTATCACTTATTTACTGCATCCCATAGTTGAAAAGTTACATGAAAAAGGTCTGCACAGAGGGCTTGCCATTATCATCATTTATGTAATTTTTTTTGGAGGGGTTGGCTTTGTACTTTATAAAGGAATTCCAGTTATCATTGAGCAATTAAAGGATCTATCTGAAAGTGCCCCAGCCTTTGCCGAACAATACCGCGGTTGGGTCAGCCATTTACAATCTCACACGAGAGCATGGCCCGATGGTCTGCAATCTAGAATAAATGATGGAATTGATGCTATCGAAAAAAAGGTGGACTCCCTTCTAACCATTATCGTGAACATACTAATGAATTTTTTAAATTCAGCTTTAATCATGATGATTATTCCGTTCATCGCCTTTTATATGTTAAAGGATTACCCTTTAATAAAACGAGTGGCCTGGTATCTTACTCCCAAAAAATGGCGTAAGAAAGGAACAAGTTTTCTTAAGGATGTTGATGAATCTCTTGGCAGCTATATTAGAGGGCAGCTTTTGGTCTGCGTCATTATTGGGAGTATTTCGGCGCTTTTATTTTGGATGTTTCATTTAAAATACCCTTTGTTATTAGGGCTAATTGTTGGTGCAACAAATGTAATCCCTTACTTTGGACCGATTATTGGGGCAGTACCGGCAGTCATCATTGCCGCAACGATATCCGTTAAGTTAGTCATCATCACACTAGTAATTGTTTTCGGTCTGCAATTTCTTGAAGGGAATATTCTATCCCCATATATTGTCGGAAAAAGCTTACATATGCATCCATTATTAATTATGTTTGCGTTAACCGCTGGAGGAGATGTCGGCGGGATACTAGGACTGATACTAGCAGTTCCGGTCCTGGTTGTTCTAAAAGTAGCGATTATTCATGCTAAAAATCATTTTATCCAGCGAGAATCACCAGAATCATCATCATAAGAAATTGACAAACGTTTTCTTGGTAGATATAATTCGAAATATAAAATATGTAGAAGAACATGTTGAAGGATCAAGTATGTTATAGACCATCTGTACCGCAATATGCGCTGAAGAGAGGAGCTTCCATGGCTGAAAGGAGCTCTAGGTGAAGGATGACAGAAAGCTAGTCCCGAGTGCAGCTAACCACTGCCGTTTTAGCCGCGTTAAGGCTTTATTGAGAGATGAGTACGATTTTTTGTATTCATAATCAGGGTGGTACCGCGAGGCATGCTCTCGTCCCTGCTATAGGGATGAGGGCTTTTTTGTATTCTTTTTTAGATAAAAATGGAGGTCTGTATCATGAAAAATTTAACTGGATCACAAATCCGCCAAATGTTTTTAGACTTTTTTAGCAAAGAAAAAGGTCATCATATTGAACCAAGTGCGTCCCTTGTGCCACATGATGATCCGTCATTATTGTGGATTAACAGCGGTGTCGCAACCTTAAAGAAATATTTCGATGGCCGTGTTGTGCCGGATAATCCAAGAATAACCAATGCACAAAAATCAATCCGGACAAACGATATTGAAAATGTCGGCAAAACAGCACGCCACCATACCTTTTTTGAAATGCTTGGCAATTTTTCCATCGGTGAATATTTTAAAAAGGAAGCCATCGAATGGGCATGGGAGTTTTTAACCTCTGAAAAATGGATTGGCTGGAACCCTGAACTTCTTTCCGTTACCATCCACCCTGAAGATCATGAAGCATTTGAAATTTGGAATAAAACGATTGGAATTCCAGAGGAACGCATCATTCGCCTCGAGGGTAATTTCTGGGATATCGGTGAAGGCCCGAGTGGTCCCAATACAGAAATTTTCTATGATCGTGGTCCAGAATATGGTAATGATCCAAGCGATCCTGAGTTATACCCAGGGGGTGAAAATGAACGCTATTTGGAAGTCTGGAATCTCGTATTTTCACAATTTAACCATAATCCCGATGGCAGTTATACACCGCTGCCAAAGAAAAACATTGATACTGGAATGGGATTAGAGCGGATGGCATCCGTTGTTCAAAATGTTCCAACCAACTTTGATACCGATTTATTTATCCCAATCATTCGTGCTACAGAGCAAATTTCTGGTGATAAATACGGGGAAGACAAAGAGCGTGACGTTGCATTCAAAGTTATTGCTGACCATATCCGTACGGTTGCGTTTGCGATTGGGGACGGGGCATTACCTTCAAATGAAGGTCGCGGCTATGTACTAAGACGTTTACTACGCCGGGCAGTTCGCTATGCTAAGCAGATTAATATCAATCGACCATTTATGTTTGAGTTAGTGCCTGTTGTTGGTGAAATCATGCAGGATTTTTATCCGGAAGTAAAAGACAAGGAAGAATTTATTCAAAAAGTGATTAAAAACGAGGAAGAGCGTTTCCATGAAACACTTCATGAAGGCTTAGCGATTTTAGCGAGTGTCATCAAAAAGGAAAAAGCTAAAGGCAGCGATACCATCAGTGGTGAAGACATATTCCGTTTGTATGACACATACGGCTTCCCTGTAGAATTAACAGAAGAATATGCTGAAGAAGAGGGCATGCAGGTTGATCATCCTGGATTCGAAGTTGAAATGGAACAGCAGCGTGAACGTGCACGTGCAGCCCGTCATGACGTTGATTCCATGCAGGTTCAAGGCGGAGTGCTTCGGGATGTTACCGTGGAAAGTAAGTTTATTGGATATGATAATCTCACAACTGGCTCCACCGTTTTAGCCCTTCTAAAAAATGGTGAATTAATTGATGAGGCCTTGGCTGGAGAAGAAGTTCAGCTTATCCTTGATGTGACCCCTTTCTATGCTGAAAGCGGCGGACAAATCGCCGACCGTGGATTGATTGAAGGAGAAGGCGTCAGCGTTTTTGTTAAAGATGTTCAAAAAGCTCCAAATGGACAAAACCTTCATCAAGTGGTGGTAAAATCAGGAACATTGAAGACGAATGCTCAAGTTACCGCTACTGTTGATAGTGATAATCGCGTAAAAGTTATTAAAAACCATACGGCTACGCACTTGCTGCATCAGGCATTGAAAGATGTTCTTGGCGAGCATGTTAACCAAGCTGGATCCCTTGTTGAACCTGACCGTCTCCGTTTTGATTTTTCGCATTTTGGCCAAATTAAGCCAGAAGAACTCGAGCAAATTGAAAAAATCGTGAACGAAAAAGTCTGGAGCAATATCGAAGTGGATATCAGTTTGAAACCAATTGCCGAAGCAAAAGCAATGGGAGCAATGGCCCTATTCGGTGAAAAATATGGTGATATTGTCCGTGTTGTAAAAGTAGGCGATTATAGCCTCGAGCTTTGCGGTGGCTGTCATGTTCCGAACACATCTGTTATTGGCTTATTTAAAATTGTTTCTGAAGGCGGAATTGGCGCTGGTACTAGACGGATTGAGGCTGTTACTGGTGAATCAGCGTATAAAGCTTTAAATGAACAAGTTGGGCTTTTAAAAGAAGCAGCTGAAAAGCTTAAAACGAATCCGAAAGATATCGCGGCTCGTATTGAAGGATTAATGGCAGAAATCAAACAGCTTCAGCGTGAAAATGAATCCTTAGCAGCAAAGCTAGGAAATATAGAAGCTGGTAACCTCGTTTCCAATGTAAAAGAAATTGACGGAGTAAAGGTTTTAGCCGCTAAAGTGCAAGCTGCCGATATGAACAATTTAAGAAATATGGCCGATGATCTAAAGCAAAAACTTGGTTCAGCAATAATTGTACTTGGTAGTGCCCATGAAGGAAAAGTTAATTTAATAGCAGCGGTTACTAAGGATTTAATTGAAAAAGGCTTTCATGCCGGCAAGTTAATCAAAGAAGTCGCTTCTAGATGCGGTGGCGGCGGCGGTGGTCGTCCTGACATGGCACAAGCTGGAGGAAAAGACCCTGAAAAACTTGAATCTGCATTACAATTCGTTGTTGAATGGGTGAAATCCATTTGATAATGGGACAAAGTAGTGTAAAATGTAGGTAACTAGAAAAGCGGAAAAACGAGGTGCATGAAATGAGCTCATTTGACAAAACGATGAGATTTAATTTTCCTGAAGAGCCGTTTGAACATGATGTAAATGATGTTCTTTTTCAAGTATATGAGGCATTAAATGAAAAAGGGTATAACCCCATCAATCAAATAGTGGGTTACCTTTTATCTGGAGATCCTGCCTACATTCCACGTCATCGCGATGCTCGCAATATTATTCGTAAGCTTGAACGGGACGAAATCATTGAGGAATTAGTCAAATCCTATCTAAAACAACAGCGAGAGGGTTAATAAATGCGGGTAATGGGTTTAGATGTAGGCTCCAAAACGGTTGGCATTGCCCTAAGTGATGAACTGGGGTGGACCGCACAGGGCCTCAAAACACTCAAAATCAATGAAGAAAGAAAACAGTTTGGTTTTGAGGAAATTGGTCAATTAATAAAAGAGTATCAAGTAGAGAAAGTTGTTATTGGATTGCCGAAAAATATGAACGGTACGATTGGACCGCGCGGCGAAGCTAGCAAGCAATTTGCAGAGGAAATTGAAAACCAATTTTCCGTCCCAACCGTTTTATGGGACGAGCGCCTGACAACGATGGCAGCTGAACGTGTATTGCTTGAAGCAGATGTTAGTCGAAAAAAGCGCAAAAAAGTAATCGATAAAATGGCAGCCGTAATGATCCTTCAAGGCTATCTTGATAGTAAAAACTAATGAGGTGAAATAATGGAACACGGAGAAAACCAAATTACAATTGTAGATGATGAAGGAAACGAGCAATTATGTGAAGTGCTTTTTACCTTTGAATCAGAAGAATTCGGAAAGTCATATGTCTTGTTTACTCCTGTTGGTGAGTTTGATGAGGATGAAGAAGGTCCTGAAATTCATGCATATGCATTTAACCCAACCGACGAAGGTGGCGATGGCGAATTAATGCCGATTGAAACCGATGAGGAATGGGATATGGTTGAAGAAATGTTGAATACCTTCTATGAAGAGCAAGAAGACGAAGAATAAGATCGATGAAACCAGCTATTAATAGCTGGTTTTTTTTTTTTGAAAAAAACTCCACCAGACGACAATTTGAGTGTAAAATTGACATTTTTCTTACTATGTGCTGAAATAAAATACGAGTGTCCTTTTGTAAACTAAAAGTATTTTGCAAAAATAATGTCAAGTGTAAAGGGGGAGCAGGATGACAACTAACGATAAAGACACAAAAAAAGATGTTATTCGTAAAAAAATGCTCGAGCATCAAAGTGAAGCAAAGGTTGTTCGAAAAATTGTCCTAATTATTTCTATTTTAGTAGTACTATTTATTTTGTTAGTTGGTGGCGGAGGCTATCTCTACATAAAGTCAGCAATGAAACCCGTTGACCCAAAAAGTATGCTTCAGAAAAAAGTTGATATTCCAATTGGCTCATCTGTGACAGGTATTGCTGTAACATTAGAAAAGAATGGGATTATAAAAGATGCAAAGGTATTTAAGTATTATGTAAAACTAAAAAATGAAGGCGGATTTATGGCTGGTGAATATCAATTAAGTCCTTCAATGGACGTCCAAGAAATCGTCAGTCGCTTAAAGACGGGAAAAGTACTGGCACTGGCTAGCTTTAAAATCACCATTCCAGAGGGAAAACAACTGAAGGAAATTGCGGCAATAATAGCTGCAGCAACAAAACAAAATGAAGCAGATATTTTCAATAAATTAAATGATAAAGCATTTATTAAAGACCTGATGGCGAAATATCCAGATATTTTAACCGAGGAAATTATGAATCCAACTATAAAATATCCACTAGAGGGATATTTATACCCGGCCACCTATCCATTTTATAAGCCGAACCCTACCGTTACAGAAATGGTCACAGCGATGCTGGACAAAACTCGAACTGTTCTTTCAGATTATACCGAAGAGAGCAAGGATAAAAAATTAACCGTTCACCAACTGTTAACGATGGCTTCATTAGTAGAAGAGGAAGCAACCGATAAGGCTGACCGGAAGACGATTTCGAGTGTTTTTTATAATCGCATGAAAAAAGGGATGCCGCTGCAAACTGATCCAACCGTCCTATATGCACAAGGCAAACACAAAGAAAAGGTTTTATATAAGGATTTAGAAGTGAGTTCTCCTTACAATACTTATAAAAATAAAGGGTTGCCGCCAGGTCCGATTGGCAATGCTGGAAGAATATCGATTGAAGCGGCGTTAAATCCTGAAAAGACGGATTATTATTATTTCTTGGCCACGGCTGACGGAGATGTTCTTTTCACCAAAACTCTTGAAGAACACAATAAATTAAAAGCAGAGCATATTTCCAGTAAAAAATAATCATCACAATGGGGAAATGTTAGCATTCCCCCTTTTTTTATGGTAAAATAGTTCAGGTGTTGAATAAGAAATTTATAGCGTAACTCACAGTAAGGGAACTTGGGGCAGTTTTTTGTCGCACAAATACGAATCGGGTTGAGAAATGTTTGGCTCGTGACGTCATTTTCTGTGAACGCTATTTTTTCATGTCTAAAGAGCATTATTTTGGCTAAAATGCTTTTATAGAATTGAGGTGAAGGCAGCTTGTTAAATGAGAAGCTGCATTTTTATATAGAAGGATTAATTCAAGAACGAAATCCATTGTTAACGGAAATGGAGAGCTATGCTGAAATTCACAAAGTTCCCATTATGGAAATTGCCGGAATTGAAGCACTGCTGCAATTGCTGCGCATCCAAAATTCAAAGAAGATTCTTGAAGTCGGGACGGCTATCGGCTATTCTGCCTTAAGAATGGCAAATGCCCTTCCGGATTCACAAATTGTTACGATTGAACGGGATGAGGAACGAATTCAAGCAGCCAAAGATTTCATTAAGCGGTCGGAGCATGCTCATCAAATAACTTTGGTTGAAGGTGATGCCCTCGAGGTGGAGGAGATTGTCAACAAGTTTGCTCCCTACGATACCGTTTTCATCGACGCTGCTAAAGGGCAATATAAAAAGTTTTTTGAAATTTATTCCAAACATCTTAGTGATGACGGAATGATTATAACCGATAATGTTTTATTTAAAGGACTTGTTGCTGAAGAGGAGATTGAATCGAAAAGGGTTCGCAATCTTGTTAAGAAAATTAATGAGTTTAACCATTGGTTAACGCAGCATCCAGATTATGATTCGGTTATTCTGCCTGTCGGGGACGGAGTCGCGATTAGCAAAAGAAGAGGTGAGAGGAAATGAAAAAGCCAGAATTACTTGTAACACCAACGTCAGTTGATGATATTTTACCATTAGTAGAAGCGGGTGCCGATGCCTTTGTGGTAGGAGAACAGCGATACGGATTACGGCTTGCCGGTGAATTTAGTCGAGAAGACGTGAAGAAAGCAATTGAACTGGCACACTCTAAAGGGAAAAAGGTATATGTCGCAATGAATGCTATTTTTCATAATGAGAAAATAGCTGAATTGGACAACTATATTCGATTTGCCGCTGATGAGAAGGCCGATGCCATTATTTTCGGCGATCCTGCTGTTTTAATGACTGCTAGAGAAGTAGCACCGGAGATGAAGCTACACTGGAATACTGAGACAACCGGAACCAACTGGTTTACATGTAACTATTGGGGTACTAAGGGTGCGAAAAGATCTGTTTTAGCACGTGAGATTAACATGGATGCCATTGTTGAAATAAAAGAACATGCTGAAGTAGAAATCGAAATACAGGTTCATGGTATGAGTTGTATGTTCCAGTCAAAGCGGTCGCTTCTTGGTAACTATTACGAGTACCAAGGAAAAGTGATGGAAATCGAAAACCGCAACATGGATAAAAATATGTTCTTGCATGATAAAGAACGTGGTAATAAATATCCAATTTTTGAAGATGAAAACGGGACACATATAATGAGCCCTAACGATATTTGTATCCTTGATGAGCTTCAAGAAATGTTAGAAGCCGGTGTGGACTCTTTTAAAATCGATGGTATTTTAAAAAGCCCAGAATACATTATTGCTGTGACAAAGGCTTATCGGGAAGCCATTGATCTTTTTGTGGAAGATCCAGACGCTTATGAGGATAAAAAGGACGAGCTGCTAGCGGCTATTGAAGAAATTCAGCCTACGAATCGTCCATTAGATACAGGGTTCTATTTTAAAGAAACAGTTTACTAAAACGGGAGGGGTTCAACTGTGAATACAGTAAAAGATAAGATTTCTGAAATCATTGATGGAAAACGTGTCATTGTGAAGAAGCCGGAACTCCTTGCTCCAGCAGGCAATCTTGAAAAATTGAAAATTGCTGTTCAGTATGGCGCAGATGCCGTCTTTATTGGAGGCCAGGAATATGGTCTTCGTTCGAATGCCGATAACTTTACCTTCGAAGAAATGAAAGAAGGTGTGGAATTCGCTAAAAAATATGGTGCAAAGATTTATGTGACAACCAATATTTTTGCCCATAATGAAAACATTGACGGGTTAGAGGAATATATTCTTGGCTTGAAGGAAACGGGTATTGCTGGTATTATTGTTGCCGACCCGCTAATTATCGAGACATGCCGCCGGTTGGCACCTGAGATTGAAATCCATATTAGTACACAGCAATCACTTTCCAATTGGAAAGCTGCTCAATTTTGGAAAGAAGCAGGTGCAGTACGTGTCGTATTAGCCCGTGAGGTAGGAGCAGAAGAAATTAGAGAGATGAAGGAAAAGGTCGATGTAGAAATCGAAACTTTTGTTCACGGTGCAATGTGTATTGCTTATTCCGGACGTTGTACGTTAAGCAACCACATGACAGCAAGGGATTCTAACCGTGGTGGCTGTTGTCAATCATGCCGCTGGGATTATGACCTTTATCAACTAGAAGGCAGTAAAAACGAGGTACCACTTTATGCTGAAGGTGACGCTCCGTTTGCCATGAGCCCTAAGGATTTAAATTTAATTCAGGCCATTCCACAAATGATTGAGCTAGGTATCGATAGCTTGAAAATTGAAGGACGGATGAAATCAATTCATTATATTGCTACTGTCGTTAGTGTTTATCGTAAAGTGATTGACGCTTACTGTGCTGACCCAGAGAATTTTGTGATTCAGCGTGAATGGTTGGCAGAACTTGATAAATGTGCAAATCGTGAGACGGCGCCAGCGTTTTTTGAAGGTATTCCAGGGTATAATGAGCAAATGTTTGGTAATCATAGCAAGAAGACAAAGTTTGAATTTGTTGGTCTTGTATTAGATTATAACGAAGAAACACAAATCGTAACCCTGCAACAAAGGAACCATTTTAAACCGGGTGATGAAGTGGAGTTCTTCGGACCGGAAATTCAAAACTTTACTCATGTCATTGATAAAATTTGGGATAAAAAAGGTATTGAACTGGATGCAGCTAGACATCCACTTCAGATTGTACAATTTAAATTGGACAAACCGGTGTACCCTAACAACATGATGCGAAAGGAGAACTAGAATAATGCGCAAGCCCGTTGTTATTGGTGTAACCGGCGGCTCCGGTTCGGGAAAAACCAGTGTTACTAAAGCGATTTATGAAAGCTTTAAGGGTCATTCCATTTTGATGCTTGAGCAGGATTACTATTATAAGGATCAAAGTGATTTGCCATTTGAGGAACGGTTAAAAACGAACTATGACCACCCATTGGCATTTGATAACGATTTATTAATTGCACATATTGAACAGCTTTTACGCTTTGAACCGATTGAAAAGCCTGTTTATGATTACTCCCAGCATACTCGTTCTGATGAAGTCATCCATGTTGAACCAAAGGATGTGATCATCTTAGAAGGAATCTTAGTTCTTGAAGATGAGCGTCTCCGCAATTTAATGGACATTAAATTGTACGTTGATACGGATGCTGATTTACGGATTATCCGCAGGATGCAGCGTGACATCCAGGAACGCGGAAGAACGCTAGATTCCGTTATCGATCAATACGTGAATGTCGTTCGGCCAATGCATAATCAATTTATTGAACCAACTAAGCGTTATGCAGATGTTATCATCCCTGAAGGCGGCCATAATCACGTTGCAATCGATTTAATGGTAACAAAAATTCAAACAATTCTTGAACAAAAGTCATTTTTATGAAACAATAGCAAAAGAATGACTAAAAAAATCCAAATTGGATAAATATCTTTCCGCGCGCCCTTTTTTTCAAGGACGCGCTGATATGTATTGTGCCGAATGGCATAATATCTACATACATTACAAGCACAATTCTAATGGGGGATTGTGAAGACTAGAAGGAGTGAGGGTTTTGGCTACTGAGAAAGTATTCCCAATGACACAGGCAGGTAAGGACAAACTTGTACAAGAGCTAGATTATTTAAAATCCGTGAAGCGTAAAGAAGTGGTAGAAAGAATTAAAATCGCACGTAGCTTTGGAGATTTATCTGAAAACTCTGAGTACGATTCTGCAAAAGAAGAGCAAGCTTTTGTTGAAGGAAGAATTACCACTTTAGAAAATATGATTCGCAACGCTAAGATTATCGAAGAAGGGGAATTAGCCGGCGACTCTGTTACTTTAGGAAGCTCGGTTACCTTTGTAGAGCTCCCAGATGGAGAAGAAGAAACCTATACAATTGTCGGAAGTGCTGAGGCAGATCCGTTTGAAGGTAAAATTTCCAACGATTCTCCGATCGCTAAAAGCCTTTTTGGTAAAAAGGTTGGAGATCAAGTATCAGTTCAAACGCCTGGCGGCGAAATGAGCGTCCGTATCGTTTCCATTAAATAATGTTTGAAATAAGAAAACCTCGTCAAAACTTTTGACGAGGTGTTTTTTATGTGGAGAAAACGCGCAATTGGCTGGCTATTTATTAGCTTAATCGGTTTAATGTTCCTTTTAGGCCGCTTAATGCAAATACAATTATTTGAAACAGAAACCTTTTCTAAACATAATGTTAATTTACTTGAGGAAAGTGTCAAACAAAGAACCCAAGAATTAGTGATTGATAATGGAAGAGGGAATTTCCTTGATCGGAACGGAACGATGCTAACCCATAAAACAATGTCGGTGCTGGTCCTGTTCCCATTTTTAAAAAAGATGGATTGGAAAGTTAATCAGGTTGCGGACATAACCGGGATTCCTGTGAATTTTTTAAAAAATGCAGTAACAGGGGCAAAGAAGCCATTTGCCTATGGTGATCCGGAACCTGTTGAACTAACAAGTGCACAAATGGAAAAGATCAATGCCTTAAAGATTCCTGGCGTATTTGCGATTGAAAAAAAGTTTGAACGCAAAGAAGTTCCGGCCGAGCAATTGATTGGATTAACAGGAGAAAACGCGAAAGAATTACAGAAACGTTATCCTAACAAAGAATTATCAGAGAAAACCTTAATTGGTGTTTCGGGACTTGAGGAAAGCTTTGATGAGTTTCTCCTGCCAGAGGGGAAATCAAAACTTGTTTACCATGTTGATGGCGGCGGTGCTCCGTTGTTTGGTATCAATGTGAAATATGTTGACCCTGCCAATCCCTATTATCCAGTAAATGTTCGAACTACAATCGATAAAAGCTTGCAGCAAAAAGCCGAGCAATTAGTTGATAAGTATCAAATAAAAAAAGGTGGCTTAGTTCTCCTTGATATTCAGGATAATAGTGTGCTGGCAATGGTATCACGTCCAACAATTAATGAAAAAGACCCATACAATGGTACGGGAATTACGAATATAATGTTAAAGCAACAAATCATGGGTTCGGTTTTTAAGACAGTGGTTGCGGCTGCCTCTATCGATCAAAATCTTGACGACCCGACGCGGCAATTCGATTGCAGTAAAAAGATAAATGGCAAGCCTGAACTGAAATATAATTATGGCATGCTGAATTTTTCCGATAGCTTTGCAAGAAGTTGCAATCGAACATTTGGTGAGCTTGCAAGGGAATTACAAAAAATGAATCCCAACCTTTTAGAAGAATACGCAGCAAAATTGTCTTTGACTGGCTCTGTTGGCTGGCAGGGGGATATATATCATACTAGTGATTTCAAGCAACTTCCCGATGAAGATACGGGTAGAGTGTTTGTGTCTGATGAGGCTAGAAAAGATTCGAATTTCGCGGCCATGTCAGGAATTGGCCAACATGAAGTTCGATCCACTCCTTTAGCCGTAGCCAATATGATGGCCACGATTGCTAGAGGCGGTAAAAAGGAAATGGTTAGAGCGGTGTCCAAAATCGAATATAAAAATGGCACGACCATGGTTGATTTTAATGAAAAAGACATAAAGGGAGGCACTATTTCACCATATACTGCAATGAAGTTGCAAAAATTGCTACGTGAGGTCGTTCTAAACCCAAATGGGACAGGCAGATGGTTTAAAGATTTACCATTTGAGGTAGCAGGGAAATCTGGAACCGCGGAAACAGGAAAATATAAAGATGGTAAGCAATTGCATAATAAGTGGTTTGCCGGCTATTTCCCGTATCAAAATCCGAAGTATGCGTTAGTTGCGGTGAATTTAGATGTCTTGGATAGCGAAGGCGGGGTTAATTTGTTATTTGCAGATATGGTTAAAATGCTCTATGAAAAAGATAAAGGGATGGAGTAGCGGAAGGTTTTTCCTTTAAAATTATCGTCAAATCGTGTTAGAATATTGAGAGCCTTATTTATTGGGAGAGTGATACAAGTTGAGTAACGATCTGAATCAAAATTCACGTTCTGGTTTCCGTGCCAAGAGAAAAAAGACGAACATCGTCTTAAATAGTTTAATTATCATTGTACTGCTTTTAATCATTTTTGTGGCTTACAATATTTTTGCTTCCGGCGACGATAATGTGGCGGAGCCAAAGAAGGACACTCAAACAACTGAACAGAAACAAAAAGTTGTAAAAGAGAAAAAAGAAGAGAAGGTTTCTAAAAAGGAAGAGGAAACATCTCAAGCTGAAAATACAGAAGATGAGAATCAAAGTGAAGAAGCAACAACGAGTGAAAAACCCGATGAGTCCCAAGCCGTTGTTACTGAAGGCGGAAGTTCATCCGATGTCTCGCAATCAGTTGAAAATCCTTCATGGAAGCCTGTCGGCACAACCCAATCAGGTGAACATACTCCGGTTTATGATGAAAATTCTGCAGATTGGCAGGAAATGCTAGCGGCAATGTCCTATGCAACAGGGATTGATAAAAGTAATATGACGGTATATTGGCTAGGCCGTGATAAATCAACGCAAAATGGCTCAGTTGGAACGATTGAATCAAAAGATCAAAAGCAAAAGTTTAGAGTTTATATTAAATGGGTGGATGGCCAAGGCTGGATGCCAACCAGAGTTGAACAACTGCAATGATGATAGGATGGGCCCAATAAGGGTTCCATTCTATTTTTTTAGGCTGTGTTAATGGTAAATGTTGATCTTTTGATTCTGTTGATTGGAGCGTAAGGCACGAAGACTCCTGCGGGAGTACGGAACAGGGGAGACCCCGCAGGAGCGAAGCGACGAGGAGGCTCCCCGTACCGCCCGCGGAAAGCGAAGTGCCTGGAGCGGAAATCAACATCCATGTCTAACACAGCCTTTTTTTAAAATGTACAACAGCAGAAAAATAGGTTTGTCCATTATCATTAACATGCATTTGATGAGAAACCGAATGAACCCCTAGCATAATCGCTTTATTTTCCTCAATCTGTGCCTCAATTTTCTTTTGTAATGTTTTAAGATTATTGGCCTCATAAAATTCAACTTTATCCTCAATTAGATCAAACTGAAAATTCATCAATCAAATCATCCTTTCTGTCAAATTATATTTTAGACATTTCATTACTTCTAAACAACGAAATTGTTGAAGAATATTGTGGAAAATGTTAAGTTGAGAGGTGGTAAAAAAGTGTTTGCGGATACGATGTATGAATCTGAGGAAGATTATAATAATGCAAACGTAGAAGTAAAAATAATGGCTTTCATAACCTGACAAAAGAATTGGAAACTGAATATTATACAACAATCCCATTTTTAAGGGAATGGAAGGCGTAAAACAATAAGAAAGAGGTCTAAAAATGAAAATTGCCATCATCGGAGCAATGGAAGAAGAAGTGACTCTGTTAAGAGACAATATTGAAGATCGTTCTCAGGAAACGGTTGCTGGCTGTGAATTTACGTTTGGAAAAATGCACGGTGCAGACGTAATCCTCCTGCGTTCTGGTATTGGAAAGGTAAATGCGGCTATGTCCACGACAATCCTGCTGGAAAAATATAAGCCAGATTGTATCATCAATACTGGATCCGCAGGCGGTCTTAATCCATCATTAAATGTTGGTGATGCCGTCATCTCAACAGAGGTTCGCCATCATGACGTAGATGTAACAGCGTTTGGTTATGAATACGGTCAGGTACCTCAGCTTCCAGCTGCCTTTTTAGCTGACGATAAATTAATTGGGGTAGCAGAAACAGCAGCAAAAGAACTTGATAAATTCCAAATCGTTAGAGGGCTAATAGCAACAGGTGACTCCTTTATGGAGGACCCAGCCCGCGTTGATTTTATCCGAGATAAATTTACCGACCTGCAAGCAGTTGAAATGGAAGCGGCTGCGATTGCCCAGGTAGCACATCGCTTTGGAGTTCCTTTTGTGATTATTCGTTCCCTTTCCGATATCGCTGGAAAAGAGTCAGAAATCTCATTTGATCAATTTATTGATAAAGCGGCAACCAATTCAGCGACGCTGGTGATGAAAATGGTGGCAGCCTTAAGATAGTGAATCAGGGGTGTTGAAATGAAGGTTTATAAGAACGTGCATGAATTAATTGGGCACACTCCAGTTGTTGAAATTACCCACTTTACATTACCTGAAGGCGTTCGCATTTTTGCGAAGCTGGAATTCATGAACCCCGGCGGGAGTGTCAAAGACAGACTTGGTCTAGAGCTTTTAAGAGATGCATTTGAAAGTGGAAGGCTGCAGGAGGGCGGAACGGTCATTGAGCCCACTGCAGGAAATACAGGTATTGGAGTGGCACTTGCTGCAATAAATAAAGGGATAAAAGTGATTTTTTGTGTACCGGAAAAATTCAGTATGGAAAAGCAAGAAATCATGAAAGCACTTGGAGCAAAGATCGTGAATACTCCAACAGAGCAAGGGATAAAAGGGGCCATTGCGAAGGCTCAGGAACTTTTAAAGGAAATCCCAGGATCTTTTTGTCCACAGCAATTTGCCAACCCGGCGAATCCGGAAACCTATTATAAAACAATGGGACCTGAAATTTGGGAACAATTGGACGGACAGATTGACATTTTTGTTGCTGGGGCGGGTTCGGGCGGAACCTTTATGGGGACTTCACGTTACTTAAAAGAGCAGAAGAAAGAGATTAAGACCGTTATCGTCGAACCGGAAGGCTCGATATTAAACGGAGGAAAATCGGGACCGCATAAAGCGGAGGGCATAGGGATGGAATTTTTGCCTCCGTTTATGGACACGGAATATTTTGATGCCATTCATACCGTAATGGATGTAGATTCCTTTCAGTTTGTAAAAGAACTTGCTGCAAAAGAAGGACTTCTTGTCGGCAGCTCTTCCGGCGCGGCTTTTTATGCAGCGCTTAAGGAAGCTGAGGCCGCTAAGAACGGAACCAATATTGTTGTTGTATTTCCTGACGGCAGTGAGCGGTATTTAAGCAAAAAGATTTTTGAAGGAGGCATTTAGTTTGAAAAGAAAAACGAAGTTAATTCATGGCGGCATAAGTGAAGATCCTGCGACTGGTGCAGTATCGTTCCCAATTTATCAAGTAAGCACCTATAAACAAGAAGGTGTTGGCGGACATAAGGGATTTGAATATTCTAGAACAGGAAACCCAACAAGAAATGCTCTGGAAGTGCTTATTAAAGATATAGAGGGTGGAACAGCCGGATTTGCATTTGGTTCAGGGATGGCTGCGATTACTGCGGTAATTATGCTGCTTAACAGTGGTGATCACGTTATTCTTACTGATGATGTGTACGGAGGAACTTTCCGTGTGATTACCAAAGTCCTTAATCGTTTCGGCATTGATGCTACTTTTGTCGATACAAGCAATTTAGACAATATCACGAGTGAAATTCGGCCAAACACTAAAGCCGTTTATATTGAAACACCGACAAATCCGTTATTAAAGGTGACTGATATTGAAGCTGCCGCGAAGCTTGCTAAAGAACATAATCTGTTAACGATTGTTGATAATACTTTTTCTACCCCATATTGGCAAAACCCGATTGAACTTGGAGCAGACATTGTCCTGCACAGCGCTACTAAATACATTGGCGGCCACAGTGATGTCGTTGCGGGGTTAGTTGTTGTTAACAGTGAAAAGCTGGCAGAAGACTTGCATTTCGTTCAAAATTCCACCGGCGGTGTATTAGGGCCTCAAGATTCATGGCTCTTAATTAGAGGAATTAAAACATTAGGCATTCGCATGGAAGAAACAGAATCCAATACGAAAGCTATTGTAGAGTTTTTACAAGGGCATTCTAAAGTGAAAAAGGTATTCTATCCAGGAATCGAAACTCATCCAAATCATGACATTGCCAAGAAGCAGTCAAGAGGCTTTGGCGGCATGGTATCGTTTGATGTTGGAAGTGGTGAGAATGCAGACCAACTGTTAAGCAAAATTAAATACTTTACATTAGCGGAGAGTCTCGGTGCAGTCGAAAGCTTAATTTCCGTTCCTGCAAGAATGACACATGCGTCCATTCCTACAGAGCGCAGAGCAGAATTAGGAATTACCGACGGATTAGTGCGCATCTCAGTAGGCCTAGAAGATGTCGAAGACCTCATCGAAGACTTATCACAAGCATTAGAATAGTGTAACGTTAAATAAGGTGTCAGGGACGATGTGGAAATTACACATCGTCCCTGACACCTTTTCTAATATTTACATACTGTTTATCTCTGCTTTCTGTGGTAGAGTAGGTTAGTAGATTTTAAGAAAAGCAGGTGATAGGTAGTGAAACAGCAATCGAAAATTCTTTTTGAAAAGATGGTTGATTTTAGACGGTTTGCACTGACTTTATTTGCTTTCGGTGTGTTTTTCTATTTAGGTTCAATTATTCCATATGCAGGAAAATCTGTAATGGATTTAAATATGATGATCCTTGCTTCCATGTCTTTTTTAGCTGTGTCTATTTTATTCTTTATTCAAGTAAAGCAATGTCAACTGAAGCTTATAGAGCTGGAAGACGGACAGGATAATTTCAAGGAAAAGTAAGTGTTCCCGATATATATCGGGAACACTTTTTTTGCGTTTCTAAAGGGCTATTTTATTATTTTTTATAAAAATTGTAAAAAAAAGGTTTACAAAGTATGGAAGCGTGGATATAATTACCGTAGCAAGTAAAATATTCCAAAGGAGGTCGAGTAAGATGAGATTCACATACATTAGCATGAAAACATCTAAATATTTGAATAACATGCATTCGACCAGAATGGAATGGATTGCTTAACCTTTTGTTACAATACATATCCATGCCGCAGGGAGAATGATGCCTTGCGGTATTTTTATGCCTACAAATGACTGGTCGCAGGGGACTATTTTTCTTGCGGCCTTTTTGTGCCCTTTTTACTCGCCGATTGGATATGTCTTGCATAAATTGAGAATGTTGCTGAATCGAAAAATGCTTTAAAGGAGGTGTTAAATCATGACCCTAAACTTAGTGTTCTTTTCGTTAACAATAAAAAAACGCAAACTGAATCTTGAAGAGGCAGTCCGTCAGGAAATGGTTGAAAAGCTGTATGAACAAAACAAAGATCGTCAAATTTCCATGTACCATTTAAGGTAGAACCACGAAAAAGTTTATAGGAAAGGATGTGATTAATAATGACCTTAAATATATTATTTTTCTCGATTACAATAAAAAAACGAAATATGAGTCTTGAAGAAGCTGTCCATCAGGAAATGGTTGAAAAGTTGTATGAACAAAATAAAGATCGTCAAATTTCCATGCATCGTCTTATGTAATCAATAAAAAATCTAAACAACAGAAAGGTGGTTTTACAGATGATTTTTCTAATGCAAGGTCGAGGAGCAAGCTTATGGGGTATGAAAGATACCACCTAGCTGACTGAAAAAATAGGAGGTAATCGTTATGCCGCTGCATATTTTATTATTATCGCTAATCTTTAGATCAAAGAAAAAATGATATCATAATTCATTTATTTTGCTAATAGCTGGTATTGTTTGTTAACAAAATGTTCACATCTCATAAAGATAGTTACTGTGAAAATATGATAAATTCAATGTAGAAAGAGCAGATCTATTTTAAGGGGTGGAGAATATGTTGATGGTTGTGATGGCATTGGTCATTACTGGGGCAATTGGCTGCGTAATCTCAGCGGAAATAAGCGTAGAATAATTAATTATAGCATCGGCCGGATAGAGCGGCCGATGCTTTTTATTCCCAATCTATATATCTTTTGTTAGCTCTAAAAATTCATCCACATCATCCATACAAATCCGGACTGCATTTTCCCAGAAGTCCTTTTCAGTTAGATTAACCTGTAAATGTTTCTTAGCAAGATCCTCCACAGACATCGAAGCAGTATCTCTTAACAAGGAAATGTACTTTTCTTCATAGCCTTTCCCTTCCTTAAGTGCCAGTGCATAAATCCCGAGGGAGAAAAGGTAACCAAAGGTATATGGGAAGTTGTAGAATGGAACACCAGTGATAAAGAAATGTAGCTTAGAAGCCCAGAATAATGGATGATATTCTTCTAAGGCTTCGCAATAGGCTTCCTTCTGCGCCTTAAGCATTAATTCATTCAATCTTTCTACCGCTACCGGCCCTTGTTTTCTTTCTTCATAAAAACGAGTTTCAAACAAGAAGCGGGCATGTATATTCATTAAAAGGGCAACCGTTCTTTGAATTTTATCATCAAGCAGAGCGAGTTTTTCCTCTTCATTCTTTGCATTTTTCACAGCGGCATCGGCAACAATCATTTCTGCGAATGTTGAGGCTGTTTCTGCAACGTTCATCGCATAGTTTCGATTAAGATGTTGAACCCCCTTCATCGCAAAGGTGTGGAAACCGTGCCCTAGTTCGTGAGCGAGTGTGGATACATTTGATGGCGTTCCCGAATAAGTCATAAAGATCCTTGATTGATTACTTTCTGGGAAGAAAGTACAGAAGCCTCCAGGTGCTTTTCCAGGACGATCCTCCGCTTCAATCCACTGCTCCTCAAAGGCCTTTTTTGCAAAAATAGCCATTTTTTCACCAAAAAGAGCAAAGTTTTGTTCGATAAATTCGGCACCTTCTTGATAGGAAAGCTTTGATGCTGTTTTTCCATAAGGAGCATCTAAATCAAACCAGCTTAATTTCTCAAGACCTAAGAGTTTTGCTTTCCGTTCTAAATACATGACAAGTTTTTGTTTATTTTCAGAAATAACCGTCCACATTGCTTCAAGTGTTTCTTTTTCCATTCGGTTAATGTTGAGCGGTTCTTTTAATACCTCTTTCCAGCCTCTTTTTTGATAAACATTTAACCGAAAACCGGAGAGATGATTAAGAGTTTTAGCAAAAAAGTCCGCTTGGTCGCCCCAAGCCTTTTCCCAATTCTTAAACACTTTGGCACGGACTTCTCGGTCAGGGCTTGAGAATTTATTAAAGGCTTGGCCGACAGAAAGTAATTTCTCTTCACCATTTTCGGTTACAGGAATTTTTATTTTTCCAACGATTAAATCATACAATTGGCCCCAGCTATGATAGCCGTCAACACCTAGAGAGCTGATTAATGCTTCCTCCTCTTTGGAAAGTCTATCCTTGGCACGTTCACGTCTTTCTGAAAGCACGAAGGAGAGCTCATACAATGCTTGACTAGCAAGCAGCTGTTTCCAAACATCATCACTGATGGAAGTAAGCAGGCTATCAAATGTGCTTAGCGCTGATTGAAAAGCAGCGCTTAAACTAGTTACTTTTGATTCAAGGGTGTAGGCTTGTTTATCTTCCGTATTTTGTGCTTGCAGACATCCAACAAATGCGCCTGCCTGGCGGAGTTTTTTAGCTGTTTTTTCAAAATCCTCAAGCAGCACCTGTAAATATTTCTGATCTTGAGAAGAATTGAGTGGAGTCCAATTGTTTACCTTGGTTTGGAAAAACTCAATTAATTCAGCAGTGTGGTTTAAATGGTCTGCAAAGTCAGGAGACGCACTTCCACCTTTAAAAAATGCATCAAGATTCCAAACATCAGAATATGTAGTGGCTGTCATCTTTTGTACCCCCTTTTCATATGTACTTCTTCATTATAATCTATATTTTTCAAAAAATTCTTGTATTTCGCTTCCGAAACAAAAATGGCTTATGCTAACCTGCACAAGCCGAAAAGAATCAACAAAAACGAGAATAATACCACCATCCGCCAAAGATTAATAATAGGATGAATAAGACGATAAAGAGCGCATACCATCCTCCCCCTCCACTAGGATAAGGAACTGGGTAGGGTACGGGGTAAAAGGCGGATGGATAAGGATAACCATAACCATATGGCATGTAATTCCCCCCTTTATCTTTTTTATAATAGGTTATGAGCCCTAGTCCTTGCTTGTATAGGCAGATGTGCATGTCCGCATTTGTCCAAATGAAATTCACATCTGTTTACAGCCAATTGTAGTATAATTTATTCTTAGATTTATATGATGGGAGAGGTTGCGTTTGAAAAAAATTCTGTTAGTAGATGATGAATCAAGAATGTTAGATTTACTTTCCCTCTATTTAACACCCAAAGGATATCATTGTATAAAATTGACTTCGGGAATTGAAGCTATTCATTTCTTGGAGGGTGATCAAGCGGATTTAATCCTATTGGATGTGATGATGCCCGAAATGGACGGTTGGGAAGCTTGCCGAGAAATTCGAAAAAATTGGGACGTTCCAATAATTATGTTAACTGCACGCAGTGAGAAAATGGACGTAGTTAAAGGCTTAAAAACGGGAGCAGATGATTACATATCAAAGCCATTCAATGAAGAAGAGCTAACGGCCAGAATTGAAGCCATTCTTAGAAGAAATAGTGGAAAAAAGGGTTCTATTTCCTTTAGAGGACTATCCTTAAATGAAGATTCATTTGAAGTATCTTATCATGATAAGAATGTCCCAGTTACATTGAAGGAATTTTCGTTATTAGGGCTTTTTCTGCAGAATCGAAACAAAGTTTTCACTCGAGAACATTTACTCACGACCATTTGGGGATATGCTGCTCCAACTGAAGATCGGACCATTGATTCTCATGTCCGAAATCTTAGGGATAAGTTACGAAAAACAGGTTTTCCCGTTGATGAATATTTGACAACTGTCTGGGGACTGGGGTATAAGTGGATGGATAAGGATTTGTAACAGGAGGAAAAAAGTGAAGATTCAAAAGAAGGTTTTACTCATTATTTTAACGGGGATTTTATTAATAGCTGCGGGCTGCAGCAGTGAGCAGCCAAAAAAATCTGTACAAAAAAATGAAACTGTGAACAAAATAAAATACGGAATAGTTGAAGCGAAATCATTAAAAATTGAGAATATTCGTGGTATAGGCTACCCTGGAAATGATAATGGTCTCTATGTTGCTTCCGATCAAGGCTTAAAACTGTTTAAGGATTCAAAGTGGTACGAGACGACCACTAATAAACATGAGTATATTGGTTTTCAAGCACTTGATAAAGGTTTTGTGACAAGCGGGATTCCACAAAAAGGGACAGGTTATAAAAATCCGCTTGGATTAGTGCAAAGTGTTGATAAAGGGGAATCAATTAAAAAATTAGCTTATTATGGTGATCTGAACTTTTATTTTATGGCGGCAAGTTTTTCTGGAGATGCCATCTATGTGATTAGTGAGCAGCCACATGGGGAATTAAGTCAAGGTGTGAACTATACAAAAGATAATGGTCAAACTTGGAAAAAAAGTGCGTTTAAAAATTTTAATGCAGATTCACTGGGAATGATGTCCGTCAACCCTACTAATGGGGATATCATGGCTATGGCAACGAGATCAGGTATATATTATTCTAATGACAATGGAAACACGATGAAGCTAATTACCGCCCCCATAATGGTAACAGCACTTACGTTTAATGGGGATTCTCTTTTATTTTCTAGTGTAGAAAACAATTCAATTTTATTAAAAAAAGAGAACACTTCTTCTGGCGAACAAGCGGATATCGCGATTCCTTTTCTTGATTATGACAATCCAATTACCTATTTGTCAGTTAATCCGAAAAACGAAAATCAAATCGCGTTCACAACCTATCGAAATGATTTATATGAATCTAAAGATGGGGGCAAAACCTGGAACATGCTTTTAAAGGACGGTAAAAAAGAGCTGGAGTAATCCGGCTCTTTCATTAATTCTTTTTCTTTCTTTCCTTCTCGGCACGATAGAATTCATGGAACATTTTCATTAAGGCGCGCTTTTCAATTCGTGAAACATAGCTACGGGATATCCCAAGTTCTTTGGCAATCTCACGTTGTGTTTTTTCTTTTTGCAGGTCTAGGCCAAAGCGGCCAATGATTACTTCCTTTTCCCGCTCATCGAGTACTTCAATATATTTTTTTATTTTTTCTAGCTCCATGTTCAGCTGGATTGTATCAATAACATCTTCAGATTCTGACTTTAATACATCGATTAATGAAATTTCATTGCCCTCTTTATCTTGCCCTATAGGATCATGCAGGGATACATCCTTTTTTGTTTTCTTTAGCGCCCGCAAATGCATGAGGATTTCATTTTCGATACAACGAGCGGCATAAGTAGCGAGTTTTGTTCCTTTACCTTCCGAATAACTTTCTATCGCTTTTATTAAACCAATGGTTCCGATGGAGATTAAATCTTCCGAATCCTCACCTGTGTTTTCGAATTTTTTTACGATGTGAGCAACTAATCGTAAATTATGTTCAATGAGCATATTGCGGGCATGCGGGTCCCCTTCTGCCATTAATCGAAGGTATTTCCTTTCTTCTGCAGCGGATAGGGGTTGAGGAAAGGCATTATTTTTTACATACGATACCAGAAATAAAAACTCTTTCACTAAATAGCCGAGAGCTGTCAAAATTCCAGACATCTACTTCCACCCCCGTATCTTTTTTGGCTAATAAGAATAGGCTAGAGCCTATTATTAATTCCTATGAAAAAAACGGGAAATTGTGTCTGTCCAGAAAATTTTATTGTTAAAAATATAAGAAAGGACCTACCTGGTTAAATCCAAGTAGGTCTTTGTTCGTTTCAGAATAATTAAACTTTTTTCAATTTAAAGGAGCTGACCATTAAGAAGGATAGAATGATAATAATAAATAAGAACGTTTGAGATGATACGTAGTTAATGGCCAAAAAGCTTAATGTTGCCAAGCAGCCTGCTGCTGTGATCGGTAAACCAGTAAAGTATCCATTGCTTTCAGAAATATTAAAACGTGCCAATCTGAATGCACCGCACCCTATATAAAATACGGTGAAAAATGTACCAGGGCCGCCAAATTCATGAAGCACACCTTGGTAAAGTAATAGTGCTGGTGCCACTCCGAATGATATAATATCACTCATGGAATCTAATTGCTTGCCGAGCTCTGATTCAATATTAAATTTTCTTGCAATCAAGCCATCAAATCGGTCTGCTAAGGCGGCAATAAAAATGAGTAATAGGCTTAATCGTAAATTATTGGGATGCAGGGCAAAAATAATGGCAAATCCGCCCAATGATAAATTTGTTAATGTAATAACATTGGCTGTTTGGGATTTAAGTTTTTTGATGGTTTGATCCAAAACGTCCAACAAAAACATTTTCCTCATCACTCCTTTTTTAAAGCCAGAAGGGGATTCCATTTCATAAGGTTATTCTATAATATTATATTCTAAGCGTTTTATGCTTTTTCGTAAAGAGTATTTTTACACTATTTGGGGGTCATTCAATGATACAAACTGTATATCGTCTTTTAATTGAATTAACAAATGGCAGATGGACATCTAGCATTTTAAAGGGTTTTGCGCGTTCTCGCGTCAGCCGATTTATTGTCCCATCCTTCGCTAGAATCTATCAATTGAATGTAGAAGAAATGGAAAAAGGATTGACAGAATATCCAACCCTTCATGATTTATTTATTAGAACACTGAAAAAAGATGCAAGGGTAATCGATGATGCCCGTGATTCCGTTGTCAGTCCAGTGGATGCTGTAATTGAAGATGTGGGTCCAATCAATAAGAGAAGTGAAATAATAGTCAAAGGGAAGACTTATTCCATTGAAGAGATGCTTGGAAACGCTGAGTTGTTATCCAAATATTTAAATGGTACATATATGATTCTATACTTAAGCCCAAGTCATTATCACCGAATTCACAGCCCTGTGAATGGAACCGTAATGAATCAATGGACACTTGGGTCTAAATCATATCCTGTAAATAAATTAGGGCTAAAATACGGAGTTCGAACGCTCGCAAAGAACTACCGTGTCATTACGGAGGTCAAAACGGAATTTGGCCATGTGGCAATTGTAAAGGTTGGAGCGATGTTTGTTAATTCCATTGAAACAACCCATAAAGGGTCTGATTTAGTAAAGGGCGGGGAAATGGCCTATTTCACCTTTGGATCCACAGTTGTCTTGTTGTTTGAAAAGAATATTTTTGAAATTGATCCTCATATTCATACACCAAAGGAGATTAAAGTCGGGGAGAAAATTGGCATTTTAAAATAACGGTGCTTTAAGGTACCGTTAGTTATTTTGCTGAAAAAAAAGAAAAGCCCTATAAGGGCAATTAAGAAGTCATTTTGATTTTATTGTATAGCGAGCGTCGGTGAATTTCAGACTCAATTAGATTAATAAAGTCTGGGCTTAAATTTAATTCTCTTGCTTTAAAATAGGATTCGATTAATAATTCATCTGACAGTTTCCGCACGTCAGAATCCACCTCCGGATTTGAAATTAAGGGTTCTATTTATAATTAAACAAACATAAAATAGTACGTTCAATTGGTGTACCCTAAATCTACCAAATTTATTCTTATAGAACAATCGTTCTATTTATCCACAGAAACTAGTGGATAACTTGTGATTAATTTGTTTATAAAGTGAGGAAAAGGGAATGATTCAATGGGTATAATGTTAATAACTTTATCCACAGAGTCTGAGTTTGAAGGATTTTGTCGAAAAATATTTTTTTAATTGAAATAGTTTCGCCATATTTTTGAATCTCATGTATTGCCACGTTTTGATTAACAATAAGAATAGACTTTCTCACTTTTCTTTTGAAACAAAGGTTAAAATTGGTTATGATGAGAAGTGCTATGCATTATATTAGAAATCAATGAGGTGTAAGCTTAGTGTTAAAACAATTTTTACCGGATGAACATGTGAAAAGCATTCTGGATATATCACCTGAACAATTAAAACAAAAAGGGATTAAAGGAATTATTACGGACTTGGATAATACGTTAGTGGAATGGGACCGTCCAAATGCTACACCGGCTTTAATTCGATGGTTTGATGAAGTAAAAAAACATAATATTCTTGTTACAATCGTCTCTAATAATAATGAAGAAAGAGTGAAGGCATTTTCCGACCCGCTTAAGATCCCGTTCATTTTTCGGGCAAAAAAGCCAATGGGTCCGGCATTTCACAAAGCACTTTCACAAATGGGTTTGAAAAAAGAAGAGACGGTCGTGATAGGTGACCAGTTAATGACGGATGTTCTTGGAGGAAACCGGAGTGGATTCCATACGATTCTTGTAGTTCCTGTTGCGCAGACGGATGGTTTCTTTACTAAATTTAATCGCTTTGCGGAACGGAGAATTTTGAATTGGTTCCGCAAAAAAGGCATGCTGCAATGGGAGGAATAAGCTGTGATTGATCAACAATATTTATGTATGGGCTGTGGAGTAAAAGTCCAAACAGAAGACCCAGAAAAATTAGGATATGCTCCGGCTTCGGCATTAGAGAAAGAAACGATTATTTGCCAACGCTGTTTTCGGCTAAAACATTATAATGAAGTCCAAGATGTCGAGTTAACCGACGATGACTTTTTGAAAATCTTGAATGAAATCGGAAAAACTGACGCTCTAATCGTCATGATCGTTGACATATTTGATTTTAATGGCAGCTGGCTTCCAGGATTACATCGTTTTGTTGGCAACAACAAAGTTGTTCTTGTAGGAAATAAGGTTGATTTACTGCCTAAATCCGTCAAGCATAACAAATTAATACATTGGATGAAACAGGAAGCGCGCGAGCTTGGCTTAAGGGCAGAAGAGGTATTCCTCGTTAGTGCGGCAAAAGGCTTGTTTATTAAAGAAACAGCAGCAGCCATTGATGTGATGCGTAACGGCAAGGATGTTTATGTTGTAGGCTGTACGAATGTCGGCAAGTCGACCTTTATCAATAGAATCATTAAAGAAGTAACTGGTGAAGAGGATGTTATTACAACTTCCCATTTTCCTGGAACCACTTTAGATATAATTAAAATTCCTTTGGATGATGATAAATCATTAATTGATTCACCTGGTATCATAAACCATCATCAAATGGCCCATTTTATTGATAAAAAAGACTTAAAAGTGATAACTCCGAAAAAGGAAATAAAACCAAAGGTTTTCCAATTAAATGAAGGACAGACCTTGTTTTTTGGAGGACTAGCCCGGTTTGATTATGTTAGCGGCGGTAGAAGGTCTTTTGTTTGTTATGTTTCCAATGAGATTAACATTCACAGGACAAAAACAGAGAATGCGGCAGAACTGTACGATAAACATGTCGGCGAAATGCTGACACCGCCTAGACAGGAGCAGCTAGATTCCTTTCCTGACCTAGTAAAACAAGAATTTTTTGTAAAAGAAGCAAAAACAGATATTGTTTTTTCAGGACTTGGCTGGATTACAGTGAATGATCCTGGAGCAAAGGTGATTGCTTACGTACCAAGGGGAGTTCAAACATTAATCAGAAAATCTTTAATATAAAGGTACAGATGTAGAGGGTGAGAGGATACAAATGAAAAAGTTATATGCTGTTTTAGGGGATCCGATTGGGCATTCCATGTCTCCAATCATGCATAATGATTTATTTGAGCATTACAAGATTGATGCTCATTATCTCCCTTTTCACATCAAAAATGAGAATCTTGAAGATGCTGTCAAAGGATTAAAAGCGCTAGGCGTCGGAGGATTTAATATAACGGTTCCTCATAAAAGTGCCATTATTCCCTTCCTTGACGTAGTAGATGAATTGGCTTTAAATCTCGGAGCGGTCAATACGGTAGTCAATGACGGCGGTAAATTTATTGGCTATAACACGGACGGTCATGGTTTCTTAAGGGGATTAAATGCTTACATGCCTACTTTAGATGGAAAAAAGGTGTTAATCCTGGGAGCAGGAGGGGCAGCAAGAGGCCTTTATTTCACTTTAGCACTGGAAAGGCCGATGGTTATTGATATCGCCAATCGTACATTAGAAAAAGCATCCAGCCTTATTGAAGCCTGCCCCTACAGCATTGCCTCTAATGCTTTTACATTAGAGGAAGCAGGCAGACGGCTAGTAGAATACGATTTGATTATTCAAACTACTACGATTGGTATGTCCCCAAGAATTGCTGAATTACCAGTAAATGTAACAAATCTCAAGAAAAATGCTGTGGTTTGTGATATAATTTACAATCCGCTTGAAACTCTTTTTTTGCAGGAAGCAAAATTAAAAGGTGCAAGTATCCAAAACGGAATTGATATGTTTGTTTATCAAGGGGCCCTCGCATTCGAAAAATGGACAGGGATTTTCCCTGATATAGAAAGAATGAAAAACAATGTACTGCAACAATTAGGAGGAAAAACATGTTAACAGGTAAACAAAAAAGATTTTTACGATCAAAGGCACATCACCTTGATCCTATTTTTCAAGTAGGAAAAGGCGGCGTGAATGAAAATATGATTAAGCAAGTAGCCGATGCTCTTGAAGCGAGAGAGCTTTTTAAAGTGAGTGTTTTGCAAAACTGTGAGGAAGATAAGAATGTAGTTGCTGAGCAGTTGGCGGAAGGTGCGGGTGCAGAAATCGTGCAAATTATTGGGAATACTATTGTCCTTTATAAAGAGTCGGTTGAAAAGAAGCAGATTACTCTTCCATAAAAAACTAGGCGGTGAAGCATGAAGAAAGTTGGCATTTTGGGTGGTACATTTGATCCGCCGCATTACGGACATCTTTTAATTGCGAATGAGGTTCTTTCTGCACTTCAACTAGATGAGATATGGTTTATGCCAAATCAGGAACCTCCCCATAAGAAAAAATCGGATGAAGTAAAAAATGAAGACCGTTTGCAAATGCTTCAATTAGCATTGGAAAATAATCAATCGTTTGTAATTCAAACGATTGAACTTGAAAGAAAAGGGCCTTCCTATACTGTCGAGACAATGAAGATGATAAATGACCAATTTCCTGACCATCAATTCTTCTTTATTATAGGGGCAGATATGATTGAGTATTTACCGAAATGGCATAAAATTGACGAACTTGTAAAGCTCGTTCAATTTGTTGGCGTTGACAGGCCACATTATAGTCATCAAACAGATTATCCTGTTCTTTATGTTGACGTGCCAACAATGGAGATATCATCAAGCATGATTAGAGAGCGGGTAAAAAGCGGAAAGACGATTCGTTATTTACTACCAGATGCGGTCATTCTTTATATAGAGGAGAAAAGCTTGTATGGAACGTGAAAAGGCATTACAGCTTGTTAAAGAGCAATTAACCGAGCATCGTTATCAGCATACCTTAGGGGTAATGGAGACAGCTATTACCTTAGCAAAACAATATGGCGCAGATGAAAAAAAAGCTGAACTAGCAGCCATTTTTCATGATTATGCAAAATTTCGCCCCAAAGATGAAATGAAAGAATTAATTGTTACAAAAGGATTGCCGCAAGATCTGCTCGAATATAATGCTGAACTATGGCATGCACCTGTTGGTACCTATTTAGTTGAGAAAGAGGCAGGGATAACTGACCGTGATGTTTTGGATGCCATTCGTTATCATACTTCAGGAAGGCCAAGTATGACTTTGCTTGAAAAAATTATATATCTGGCTGATTATATTGAACCTGGAAGACATTTTCCAGGGGTTGATGAAGTAAGAGGAATGGCAAAGGAAAGTTTGGATAAGGCTCTAATAAAAGCGGTTCAAAATACTATCATGTTTTTAATGAAAAAAAATCAAAGGGTATATCCAGATACATTTCACACGTATAATGACCTGATAAAAAAAATGGAGGATTGATGGATGGATAATCAAGAATTATTAAAAATTACTGTAAAAGCTGCCGATGATAAGCGGGCAGAAGATATTCTAGCTTTAAATATGAAAGGAATTTCCTTAATTGCGGACTACTTTATTATTTGCCACGGCAACTCTGATAAACAAGTTCAGGCAATAGCTAGAGAAATGAAAGAAAAAGCACAAGAAAAAGGCTATGAGGTAAAAAGGATTGAAGGCTTTGATGATGCAAGATGGGTATTGATTGATTTAGGAGATGTCGTGGCACATGTTTTCCATCGTGATGAAAGAAGTTATTATAATTTGGAACGACTATGGGGTGATGCTCCACTAGAAGATATCCGTAGTGAGTTGAATACATGAGTTATGAACAATTTGCTTATCTTTACGATGAACTGATGAAGGATGCCCCTTATGATGCGTGGGTACAGTTTGTTAAAGAAACACTTGTACAAATTAAACTTAACAATGCTCACCGTCTGCTTGATTTAGCATGTGGCACGGGTGAATTATCGGTGCGATTTGCTCAGCAGGGATTTCAAGTGACGGGTGTCGATTTGTCGGATGATATGCTGGCAGTAGCACAGACAAAAGCCTTGGATGCTGGAATGAAGATTCCTTTTTTTCAGCAAAACATGGCTGATTTAGAAGGTCAAGGAGAGTTTGATGTGATTGGTATTTTTTGCGATTCCTTAAACTACCTTGAGTCTGAACAAGAAGTGGTTGATACATTTTCAAATGTTTATCGACATTTGAGCGAAGAGGGAATGTTTATATTTGATGTCCACTCTATCTATAAAATCACCGAGGTTTTCATCAATCAGACATTTGCCCACAATGATGATCATGTTTCTTATATTTGGAATAGCTTCCCTGGTGAAAGTCTAAACAGTGTGGAGCATGAGCTAAGCTTTTTTGTCTTGGATGAAAATACGGGAAAATATGACCGATATGATGAACTGCATTTACAGAGAACCTTTTCGATACAACAGTATTCGGATTGGCTGCGGGATGCAGGCTTTGAAATTGTACAGATAAGTGCTGATTTTGAAAACTCGGCACCTAAGGAAAATTCTGAAAGAATCTTCTTTGTCGCAACGAAAAAATAAAAAGAGCCATCTTTTCTAAAAAAGATGGCTCTTTTTATAAAAATATAGAGGAATTTGTCTTAATTTAGCGAATTAATGATTAGAGAATTGCACTTCTACCTTATGAAGGTCCTCTTTGAATTTCGCGTGTGTCGCCTGAAATACGTGTTCAAACATATTTCCCATCTCGTTCTCCAGCACCTTTATTCCTTCACCCGTTATTCCGCCCTTTACGCAAACCTTTTCCTGCAGTGACGGTAAGGTATAATGTCCTTGCTTTAATAATTCACCAAGTCCAACAACCATCTCACTAGCAAATATTGTTGCTGTTTCTTCATCAATTTCCGTTTCTTTTACCGCAGCATTAATAAAACTCTGAAGTAAATAGCTGAAGAAGGCAGGTCCGCAGCTAACAATGTCAGAGGCTACCCTTGTAATTTTTTCATCTATAGAAACTGGAACAGAGATCTTCGCAATTAGTTTTTCTACTTCTGTCCTCCAATGGTCGCTGCAATTTTCTCCATACGTTGTCAATGAAACCCCAGATAATGCACGATTTGTGATGCTTGGGATAACCCTAACAATGGAACAGGATACCTTTTTTTCAATTTGGCTTGTACTGACAGGACTTGTTATTGAAATAAGGCATTTCTTCTCACTCAAATATGGATTTATTTGGTCAAGTAATTTAAAAATTTGTAATGGCTTAACGCATATAAATATCAAATCGGACTCTGCCGCAACTTCTACCGCATTAGCCGCAATTCTAATATTTTTATATTTATTTTTAAGCAGCATCGCTTTTGCCTTCGTTCTATTCGTAATTATTACTGAAGAAGGGGAAATGGCTTTTCCATCAATCATAGCCTCGACCAAAATCGTCCCCATATTTCCGGTACCGATGATGCCTATATTCATTGATTCGACCCTCCTTCATATGAAAGATTCTTTTATAACAATATGAAATCCTGCAATGAAATATACCTTTAGAAAGGATGAATCCAATTGAAAGACTGGTTGAATGAACACAAGTTACATGTATTAATTGTGGCTTCGATTGCTTTTGGCGGACTTTATTATTTTTATTTGAACAATCATGCAGGATCAGTACCTGAACAATCTATAAATATGGAGAGTAACCTTCAATCGGATGGAAAGGAACCGGAAAAGAAAAGCCAAGAAGACCAAAATAAGCAACCTGAAAAAATAATGGTGGACATAAAGGGTCAAATTAAGCAGCCTGGGGTGTATCAAGCCAATACCGGTGAACGGGTGATTGATGTCATCAGCCGGGCTGGGGGGTTAACTGAACAAGCAGATCAGGGGCAAGTGAACTTTGCGGAACATGTCCAAGACGAAATGGTCATTTACATACCTGCAAAGGGTGAGGAGGGATTAGTTTCAGCAGGCAGTACAGGTGGTGTGGCACCATTAGGCAGTGCGGGTCAAAACGAGGGGAAAATTAATTTGAATAAGGCCGATGAAAGCGAATTGCAGAACCTTCCGGGGATTGGCCCTGCAAAAGCGGCCGCCATTATCGAATATCGAAATACAAGTGGTCCTTTTAAAGCGGTCGAAGATTTAAAGAACATCAGCGGAATCGGTGATAAAACCTTCGAAAAGTTAAAGGATTTGGTGGTCGTTCATTGACCAAATGGTACAAGCCGTTTACACTTTAATTATGGCTATTTTCGCATAGATTTTTGTTTTTCGAATAAATTTATCAACCCGTATAACTAGAAGCTTCGTGGCATCTTTTCGTAAGAACATTTGCGAAAATTGCCTAGGAACTTAGTAAATGAAACTTATTAATCTCCAAAAGCAACAAAGTTTACGAAAAGAGCCTTAATTAAAAGCTTTAAAGGGAGTGGGAGAAAATGAAGCGGATTTCCTGGGATCAATATTTTATGGCACAAAGTCATTTGCTCGCACTTAGAAGCACATGTACTCGACTTACAGTTGGAGCTACCATTGTAAGAGATAAACGAATTATTGCAGGAGGATATAATGGATCGATTGCGGGGGGAGACCATTGTATCGATAAAGGCTGCTATGTAATTGATAACCATTGTGTCAGGACCATCCATGCTGAAATGAATGCATTGCTGCAGTGCGCTAAGTTTGGGGTACCAACATCAGAGTCTGAAATTTACGTCACACATTTTCCATGTTTACAATGCTGTAAGGCCATAATACAGGCAGGTATTAAAACAGTTTATTATTCAGAGGATTATAAAAATCACCCCTATGCAGTTGAATTATTTGAACAAGCTAACGTGAAAGTAGAAAAGGTAGAGCTAACTGAAACAGTCATCGATTTTAGAAAGGTAAATCAATAATTTCTTAAGAAGAGCTGGTCAAATGACCGGCTCTCCATAACCAAAATTGGAGAAAAATTATGTATGGTAAATTTGTATTTTTTGCTATTGCTGCACTATTAGCGGAATTATGCGCTCAGATTAAATTTCTTCCTTTTTTTCTATTAATTCTAATTTACCTGTATGTATTATATAAATACAAAAAATATAACCAAACCCAACTACTAATCATCCTCCTTACTGTTTTCGTTTTTTTTATCGATGGCCATGGTTCGGTCTTAAAAAATAAAACAGTCATTCCTAAAAAAACTACTTCCTTTGATCTTGAATATACTCAGAACCCTAAAATTGATGGCGATTTATTACAGGTACAGGTAACTGATAAACTGTACAAGGAGAAATTATTAGTCCGTTATAAAATCAAATCCGAACAAGAAAAAGAGTTACTCCATAATAAAAGTTTTTATGGCTATTTATGCAGGGTTTCAGGGACTCTGGAACAACCGAAAATTGCCAAAAATCCTAATGGCTTTAATTATCGCCATTATTTATCTACGAAAGAAATCTATTGGATTGTTGATATCCAGGGAAATCCCCTTCAGAATTGCTCCACAATTAAGCAGTCCCCTATAGTTATGATTAAACAGTATCGCTTTCAAGGCACCCGATATCTTGAAAAACATTTTCCTCCAGAAATTGCTTCACTATCAGCAGCTTTAATTTTTGGGGACGTTAGTTTGCTTAATCCGGAATTATTAGGAGATTATCAACAAACCGGCCTAGTCCATTTATTGGCGATTTCTGGACTACATGTTTCCTTACTGATCGGCATGGTGTTTTATATCGGCATCCGTATAGGATTTACCCGCCAATTTATGGTGAATTTGCTCATTGTTATTTTACCTATTTATGTCATTCTTACAGGATCATCCCCGTCGGTTATTCGTTCCGCACTTATGATTTTTCTCATTTTAATTTCTGATAAGTGGAAAAGGTTTTTAAAGCTCATGCCGATTGATGCCATTAGCTTAGCATTTATGTTATATATTTTTATTAGTCCACTCGTTCTATTTGATGTCGGTTTTCAGCTTTCCTTTTCAGTAAGCTTTGCGATTATATTGTCTGCAGGGTCTATTCTGCAAAGCTATCAGGAAAATGGCGTAAAGATGTTGCTTACGTCTATCATAGCCCAATTAGCAGCGATGCCTTTTTTACTGTATCATTATTTTGGAATGTCCACGATTGGGATCCTGGCCAATTTGTTATATATACCACTATTTTCGTTTGTTTATCTTCCCGGTTTATACTTATTGTTTCTCATCGAAATCCTTTTCAACAATACACCACAAATGCTCATTTCATTCTTCTTACTAATCATAAATTTTTTTAATAATCTTATTGGTAAACTTGGTAATTTTTCATTAACAGCTTTTGTTCCTGGAAGGCCAAACATATTTTTACTAATAATGTACATTCTTTTTATCGTTTCGATCTTTTATATTTGGGAATCCAGGTCAACTCGAAAAAGAAATGTGCAATTACTTTTAATCGGGTTTGGATTGTTGGTTTTTCAGCCTAGTTGGAACTTTCTAAATCCATATGGTGAGATTACGATGATCGATGTGGGACAAGGTGATAGTATTTTGCTTCATTTTCCCCACGGCAGGGGCACCTATCTCATCGATACTGGGGGGACTATGCAATTTTCAGAAGATAAGTGGAGGGAGCGGGTTAATGTCTTTGAAGTAGGGAGGGATGTTGTTGTTCCTTATTTAAAAGGGCAGGGAATTACAACGATTGATAAATTAATCCTGACTCATGGGGATATGGATCATATTGGCGGGACATTTTCGATATTAAAGGAACTAAGTGTAAAGCAAATCCTGATGCCGTCCGTTAGGGACCCTTCAGATACAGAACGCGCTATTATCCAAGAAGCAAACAAGAAAGGAATTTCCGTCATAAACGTGTCAAAGGGAAATCATTGGAGCAGTGGAGTAAATGAATTTTATATTCTTTCCCCTGAAAAAAATTTCACAGGTGAACGTAATCGAGGTTCAATTGCAATCATTGCACAAATAGAAGGAGTTAACTGGTTTTTTGGCGGGGACCTTGATCAAGAAGGAGAACTAGCCATTATTAAAAACTATCCTAATTTGAAAATAGATATACTTAAGGCCGGCCATCATGGAAGTAGAACATCGAGTGCTGAAGAATTTATTCAAAAAATAAACCCTAGAGTAGCATTAATTTCTGCCGGTGAACATAATCGATTCGGCCATCCGCATCAGGAAGTCCTCGATCGTCTAGAAGCAGCTCATACTATGATTTATCGGACAGACTTGCAAGGGGCAATAACCTATCGTTTTTACCATGGACAAGGAACCTTTTCAACCTATTTGCCATAGGATATACCAATTCTTTTAAAAATTTGCTGTGTTAAAAGTCAGTGTTTATTTTGCACCCTGTTGATTAGAGTGGAGGGCACTCGACTCCTGGGGGATAGAGAGGTCACTGGAGACCCCACAGGCGCCAAAGCGCCGAGAAGGCTCCAGGACCTCCCCGCGGAAAGCGAGTGCCCGGAACGGAAATCAGCAGCCAAATTAAACAGAGCCAAAAAATAAAAAAGACTGCGTTTGCTGCAGCCTTTCTAGTTACACATATGTAGCCATCCATTTATTATGATCCAATTAGCTTAATAACTGTTGCAATAATAAACATTATCGCAAAAAACCCAAAGGAAACCCCAAACCCAACTCCTGAATCGATTGCATCGTTACGCTTACTTAGCACATTTTTTTCAAATTCGTTCACAGTCTACCCCTCCTATTTCAAGATATAGTATAAGCCATTCGTCTAAAAAAATCCAGCCTGCCTCAAATTGTATTCAATAACTGACAAGTGTTGTCAAAATAGTTTGACACGGTGCGGGCTACACTATATTTACAAAGAAATTCCGCAAGCATTAAGAAGTTCCTAGGGCCTTAATGCTAGCGTTTATAATAGATCGGGAATTGGTACTTTAAGATATTGTGCTAATTCCCTTTAAGTACTTGTCAAATCGTCCAAGCTTCTTTACGATAAGATGTGAGTGAAATGAAGGGGAGCGCTGGGCAAATGGTATTAGATATATGGAGAAAAATAAAACAAAGGGAAATTGCTCCTATTTATTTATTATATGGAACTGAGGCATTTTTAATCAATGAAACCAAACAGATACTTCTAAACACAATTTTAGGTGATGAAGAGAAGGAATTTAATTTCGCTGCTTACGATTTAGAGGAAACACCTATCGAATTGGCGTTAGAGGACGCTGAAACCTTTCCATTTCTTGGTGAAAGAAAAGTGATTTTTTTACATAACCCTGCTTTTTTAACTGCGGAAAAAACGAAAGAAAAAGTGGACCATAATTTATCAAGATTCGAAGCCTATTTAAAAGAGCCGGCACCATATACCGTGTTGGTCATTTCTGCTCCATACGAAAAACTAGATGAACGTAAGAAAATTACGAAGGAACTAAAAAGAAACGCTGAAATAGTGGAAGCAAAAAAATTAAATGAACATGATCTAAAAAACTGGGTAAAGACACGGGCAAAATCCAATGGAATTGAATTTGAGCAAGATGCGATTGACCAATTACTTGCTCTTAGTGGCACAAATATGTTTATGCTTTCAAGTGAAATTGAAAAGCTGGCATTATACGCTGGAGAGAAACAACGAATTGATGTCTCCATGGTAGATCAACTAGTGGCAAGATCGCTGGAGCAAAACATTTTTACTCTAGTTGAAAAAGTAGTACAGCGGAAGCTGGATGAAGGGTTAAGAATTTATTTTGATTTATTAAAACAAAATGAGGAACCGATCAAAATATTGGCCTTACTGGCAGGGCAATTCCGATTAATTTATCAAGTGAAGGAACTGTCAAGAAGGGGATATGGCCAGCAGCAAATTGCTGGGTATTTAAAGACACACCCGTTCCGAGTTAAGCTTGCTCTCGGTCAGGCTGCCGCCTTTACCGATGAGGACTTATCCCATTTAATGGGGCTGCTGGCAGAAGCGGACTATCAGATGAAAACAGGCGGGATGAACAAATCTTTATTGATCGAAATGCTGTTGTTTCGCCTGAAGAAATAAAAAAACGATTCCTGAATGCAGGAATCGTTTTTTTATTAAAGAGAGTTAGCTTTTTTCATTAGACGAGATTTTTTACGAGCAGCAGCATTCTTATGGATAAGACCTTTTGCAGCAGCCTTGTCTAATTTGCTTGCAGCAGTAACTAATGTTTCTTTTGCAGCAGCAGCATCGTTAGTTGAAATAGCAGCTTCAACTTTCTTCACAGCAGTACGCATTGCAGATTTAGCAGTTGTATTTTGAGCATTACGAGCTTCGCTTGTTTTTACACGCTTAATAGCAGATTTAATGTTAGGCATTACTTTCACCTCCTACAAAGAATCGAGACTATATGAACTCGACTTTACATTCAATATTCATTATTCGCAACAAGAGATATTTTATCAAACGACAACCCATATTGCAATATAGAAATTAATCTAGTTCTTAGTTTACCCTGCATGTTTTATTAGAATTGGGGAAAAAATAGGAAATAGTTTCTATTTGAAGGGAATTTTTTGATAGGAGTGATTACATATGGGTGAGTCTGTCGATTTAAGTCAGTATTCTGTTCGAACAGATTTGGCAATTGAAGCAAGAGAAATGGTACTTGCTGGAAGAGGTGATTCCGTACAGCAAGAGGAAAACCTTTCGCAAATTGAAGGCGTCATTATCAAAGAAAAAGATGTAGATGATATAAAAATATCTTTAGTAGAAGTAACCAAACAAGGTGAAGAACAACTTGGGAAAAAGGCAGGCAGGTATTTAACACTTGAAGTGCAGGGGATTCGTCAACAAGACACAGAGGTACAGCAAAAGACTGAGCAGATTTTCGCTCGTGAATTCTCTCATTTTTTAGAAGGCTCAGGGATCAAGAAAGCTGACTCATGTCTTGTTGTCGGGCTGGGAAACTGGAATGTAACACCTGATGCCCTAGGACCGATGGTTTGTGAAAATCTCCTCGTAACACGTCACCTTTTCCAGCTCCAGCCAGAAAATGTCGAGGAAGGATATCGCTCTGTCAGTGCTTTATCACCAGGAGTTATGGGACTTACGGGAATCGAAACAAGCGATATCATTTTTGGAGTAGTGGAAAAAACGAAACCTGACTTTGTAATTGCCATAGATGCTCTCGCCTCTAGGTCAATCGAACGTGTAAATTCAACGATTCAAGTTTCGGATACGGGTATTCATCCAGGGTCAGGGGTAGGGAACAAGCGCAAGGAATTAAGTAAAGAGACATTGGGTATTCCTGTTATTGCAATTGGAGTTCCAACGGTAGTTGATGCGGTTTCGATTACAAGTGACACGATTGATTTTATTCTCAAACATTTTGGTAAAGAGCTTAAAGAAGGAAATCGTCCATCACGGTCACTTGCCCCGGCAGGAATGAGCTTTGGGGAAAAACGTAAGTTGACAGAAGAGGATTTGCCAGACGAAAAGCATCGAAAAACCTTCCTTGGCATGATTGGGACGCTCCCAGATGAAGAGAAAAGGAAGTTAATTTACGAAGTATTGGCCCCAATCGGCCATAATCTAATGGTTACCCCTAAAGAAGTTGACGTATTTATTGAAGATATGGCAAATTTGATTGCTAATGGATTGAATGCCTCTCTACACAGCGCAGTGGATCAGGGGAATGCAGGATATTATACAAAATAGAAGTTTTTTAGGAGCCAGGGATTTAACACTTGGCTCCTTCCATCTCAAATCTCTTAATTAAATAATTTGGTTCTATCACCTCTAGTATTTTCATAGGATTTACTAGAATCTGTTTTGCGAGGTGGAACCATGAAAACTAAATCTACAGGGACTTTTGTGATGGTGCAAGGGACAAGTTTGCTTAAAGCCGGTGCTGCACTGTTTTTATTTTTACTATTGATTTTCTCTATCAGTGGTTTGTTAACCTCGATAAAACCACAATATCGATTAATGTCGACTTCCGTTAACCAAGCAACCACCAAGGTAAATGGCGAACTGCTGTATCAATTAATGGGCTGGGAAAATCATCATTTTTTAAAGGTTGAAAATAATTGGGCAACGGCCCCTAAATTGACCAATTTAGTATTTAAGCTGTCTAGTAATATTAATTTGAATGACCCGAGAAGTCTACTTGGTCGTGAATTACCTGGCTTTTTTCAATTTGATGGACAAATTGTCGTTGCGGGTGAGGGGACGAATTATACGAATATGCCAATCGAATCGTCACCGCCAATCGAGATCATGAAAGCAGAACGCGAGGCAGCCTTACAAAATTTAGAGGGTCTGGACAAGCCTGATGATGCGAATCCTCCTCCAACACCAGGGCAGACTACAGGTGATAAAAAGGTAGTTTATCTATATTTTACACATAACCGGGAATCCTATTTACCATATCTTAAGGGTGTCACTAACCCGGATTTAGCCTATCATTCGCAGATAAACGTGACAAAAATTGGTGATCATTTAAAGACGAGTTTAGAGGATAGAGGTATAGGAACCTTTTTAGATAAAACGGATGTCCAGTCGAATCTAAATAAAAAGCATTTAGATTATACATTATCCTATCAGGAATCTCGGCCTATTGTTCAAACGGCTATGGCCTCTGATCGTGATTTACAATACTTTATCGATATTCATAGGGATGCAAGCCGCAAAGATAAATCAACAATAACCATTAACGGAAAATCATATGCAAAGCTTGCGTTTATTATCGGTGGTAAAAATCCGAACCATGAAAAGAATGAAAAATTGGCAAAAGAACTGCATGAGCGTTTAGATAAAAAATATAAGGGTTTAAGCCGGGGAGTTTTCGTGAAATATGGTGGAAATGCTGTCTATAATCAAAACCTTTCAGAAAATGCGATATTAATCGAATTTGGCGGTGTAGATAATACATTCGATGAATTAAACCGTTCTGCCGATGCGTTAGCGGACATCTTTAGTGAATATTTCTGGCAGGCTGAAAAAGTGAATCAGGATGTTGAGCAATCAACGAATAAACAATAGATGTAAGGGAGTACTCTGATGAAGATGTTCATGGTAAAAAGTTTTGCTATTGCGGCACTTATGTTTATCTCTGTTTTAGCAGGAATGCAATTAGCAAATGACGGCATCCATAAAATGAAAGGCTATGATGACCCCAGTTTCCAAAATGCTATTTCCATTGATGAGACAGATCATGCAACTTTTCTCGGAAATGATATTTCTAGTCATGATATTGAAGCAAAAAAGAAGAAGCTAGAGGAAATAAGCGCCTTTAACTTCTTTTCCTCAATGGGGAAGAAATTGTCGGACGGGCTCGCTGGTGCTTCTGGAAAGCTTATTAAGCAAATTACTGAATAAAACATGTGAGCGGTTCCTAATAGGAGCCGCTTTCCGCTTTTCGATTGTCTAGCTCCAGCGCCTAGGGGCACGGGGCCATAAGCCAATCCGTCAAAAAGGTTAAAAAAACAACCTTCTTGCCCGCTCGTCTTATGCCTGTCGCCCCTAGGAAAAAATGAACTGCTTTTTCCCTAGGAAAAAGTGAACTATTTTTTCCCTGGTCAAGGCGCTTCCGCTTTTCGAAATTCATTGAATCTTGAAAGTGGTGCTGATATAATCAAAAATAGTGTACATGTGCGAGTATAGTAGGAGTGAACGAACGACATGAACAGAGACGAAAGACTTAAAAGACAATCAAAAATTAGAAATTTCTCGATTATTGCCCATATTGATCATGGTAAATCAACCTTGGCGGATCGAATTTTAGAAAAGACAAATGCTCTTTCATCACGTGAAATGAAGGATCAGCTGTTGGATTCCATGGATCTTGAACGGGAACGCGGGATTACCATTAAATTAAACGCGGTTCAGCTTAAATACAACGCAAAAGATGGAGAAGAATATATATTCCATTTAATCGATACACCGGGACACGTCGATTTTACTTATGAGGTATCAAGGAGCCTTGCTGCCTGCGAAGGGGCGATTTTAGTTGTAGACGCAGCACAAGGAATAGAAGCACAGACACTAGCAAACGTATACCTTGCCCTCGATAACAACCTTGAAATTCTGCCAGTAATCAATAAAATTGACTTACCAAGTGCAGAACCTGAAAGGGTTCGCAATGAAATTGAAGAAGTAATTGGCTTAGATGCCTCCGAAGCAGTTTTGGCATCTGCTAAGGCAGGAATCGGAATTGAAGATATTCTTGAACAAGTGGTAAAGACTGTTCCAGCTCCAACAGGAGACCCTGAAGCACCATTAAAGGCACTAATTTTCGATTCATTATATGATGCATATCGCGGCGTTGTTGCCTATATCCGTGTCGTCGAAGGTACAGTAAAAGTTGGCGATAAGATTAAAATGATGGCCACTGGAAAAGAATTTGAAGTAAATGAAGTAGGAGTATTTACTCCTAAAGCAACATTACTTAATGAATTAACCGTTGGTGATGTTGGCTTTTTAACAGCATCGATTAAAAATGTCGGAGACACTCGTGTTGGTGATACGATTACCAATGCTAAAAATGGCACGACAGAACCGCTTCCAGGGTATCGAAAACTAAATCCAATGGTATACTGCGGACTATATCCAATTGATACAGCTAGATTTAATGATCTTCGTGAAGCCCTTGAAAAGCTTCAATTAAATGATTCAGCCCTTCAATTTGAACCGGAAACATCCCAAGCACTTGGTTTTGGTTTCCGCTGTGGTTTCCTTGGGCTTCTTCATATGGAAATCATTCAAGAACGAATTGAGCGCGAATTCAAAATAGACTTAATTACAACGGCACCAAGTGTTATTTATCACGTGCACATGACAGATGGAACTGAATTGAAGGTAGATAACCCGTCTAATTTGCCGGATCCTCAGAAAATTGATCGTGTAGAAGAGCCATATGTAAAAGCGACTATGATGGCGCCAAATGAATATGTTGGGGCGATTATGGAGCTTTGCCAATTAAAGCGTGGAATCTTTATTGATATGCAATATCAAGGTGAAAATCGGGTCAGCATTATTTATGAAATCCCATTGGCTGAAATTGTTTATGATTTCTTTGATCAATTGAAATCAGGCACACGGGGTTATGCCTCGTTCGATTATGAACTTATCGGTTATAAACCTTCAAAGTTGGTTAAAATGGATATATTGTTAAACGCTGAAAAAGTGGATGCCTTAAGCTTTATTGTTCATAATGATTTTGCTTATGAACGCGGCAAAGTTATTGTTGAAAAGCTAAAGGAATTAATTCCAAGGCAGCAGTTCGAGGTTCCTATTCAAGCTGCGATTGGACAAAAAATTGTTGCTCGTTCAACCATTAAAGCGATGCGTAAAAACGTACTTGCAAAATGTTACGGGGGAGATATTTCTCGTAAACGGAAGCTATTGGAAAAGCAAAAAGAAGGTAAAAAGCGGATGAAGCAGGTTGGTTCTGTTGAGGTTCCGCAGGAAGCCTTTATGGCCGTTCTGAAAATGGACGATAACAATACAAAAAAATAAACTTAAGCGGGAGGTCAGGACTAGCCAGTTAATTGGTGTTTCCTGCCTCTTTTTATTAGGAAGTGAAAACATGATTAAAGCAGCCTATCTTCATATCCCTTTTTGTGAGCATATCTGTCATTATTGCGATTTTAATAAAGTGTTTTTAAAAGGGCAGCCGGTTGATGATTATCTACTTGGACTTGAACGAGAAATGGAGATAACCCTTCGCCAATACAAGACAAATGAACTTGAAACCATTTTTGTCGGCGGCGGTACACCCACTTCATTAAATGAACAGCAACTTTTCCGGTTTTGTGAAAGTATTAATAATCATTTACCGAAAAGCTCAAACGTGGAATTTACCTTTGAAGCAAATCCAGGAGATTTATCAAAGGAGAAACTGCAAATATTAAGGGATGCAGGTGTAAATCGGCTAAGCCTTGGTGTCCAAACCTTTAATGAAAAATTACTCGAAAAAATTGGCCGTGTTCACCGGGCAAAAGACGTTTACCGATCAGTTGAAAATGCAAAATTGGCAGGTTTTGAAAATATCAGTATTGATCTTATTTTTAGTTTACCAACGCAAACAATTAACGACTTTAAGGAATCTTTGATTGAAGCTTTCTCATTGGATATAACCCATTATTCTGCCTATTCATTAATCATTGAACCCAAAACTGTTTTTTATAATTTACTAAAAAAAGGAAAACTGCCCACTCCTGGTGAAGACATAGAAGCAGCCATGTATGAAATGTTAATGGAAGAAATGGAAAAACACGGCTTTCATCAATATGAAATTAGCAATTTTTCAAAGCCTGGATATGAGAGCAAACATAATCTAACTTATTGGAATAATGAAGAATATTATGGTTTTGGAGCGGGTGCCCATAGTTATCTTAATGGCACGAGAAGGTCAAATGTGGGTCCCTTGAAAAAATATATCGATCACATTACAAAAGGTGAACTACCTGTGCTTGAAGAGCATCAGGTGACCATGGCGGAACAAATGGAAGAAGAAATGTTTTTAGGACTGCGTAAAACAGCGGGAATTTCGATTTCACATTTTATCGATAAATTTGACCGCGATCCTTTAAAAATATTTAAACATCAGCTTGAAGACCTGGCTATAAAACAATGGATAGTAATCACCGATGATCATATATATTTAACTAAAAAGGGACGTCTTTTAGGAAATGAAGTTTTTCAGGTCTTTTTAGGTGTATGTGATGTGTAATGATTGACATCATCCCCCCTTTTTTGATAATTTATTAATATAATTAGCACTCGGTAACTAGGAGTGCTAACAGAGGTGATGAATGTTGTTAACAGATCGTCAATTGTTAATTCTTCAAGTTATAGTTGATGACTTTATTCGATCTGCACAACCTGTCGGCTCAAGAAGTCTGTCGAAAAAGGAGGAAATCTCCTTTAGTTCAGCAACCATTCGCAATGAAATGGCCGACCTTGAAGAAATGGGGTATATTGAAAAAACGCATACCTCATCAGGGCGTGTACCTTCTGAAAAAGGTTATCGATACTATGTGGATCATTTACTTTCACCTCAAGTTTTAAATCAGCAAGATATATCCATTATTCAATCGATTTTTGCTGAGAAAATTTTTGAGTTTGAAAAAATTATTCAAAGATCTGCTAAAATCTTATCGGAACTAACCAATTATACATCAATCGTATTGGGCCCGGCAGTTAGTATTAATAGGTTAAAAAAGATCCAAATCATTCCGTTAAACAAAGAAACCGCTGTAGCTATTTTTGTTACGGACACAGGACATGTTGAGAACCGCTCGTTTTCTTTACCGCCATCCATAGATGCAAGTGATTTGGAAAAAACGGTAAATATCTTAAACGATCGTTTAGAGGGAGTTTCTTTAGAAGATCTTAACGATAAGATTTATAAAGAAGTTGCTTTTCTGCTTAGACAACATATCCAAAATTATGATTTGATGCTTCATACCATTGGAGAAAGTTTTAGAATGCCAACAAACGAAAAGCTTTTCTTCGGCGGAAAAACCAATATGTTAAGCCAGCCTGAGTTTCATGATATTGCAAAGATCCGCAGTCTTTTAACCATGATTGATCAAGAAGAGTGGATTTACAATTTAATAAGAAAGAATTCGACCGGCATTAATGTCAAAATCGGTACGGAAAATAAAATTAGTGCCATGGATAACTGCAGCTTAATTACGGCTTCTTATACTGTAGGAGTTGAAAATATAGGGACGATTGCCATCCTTGGTCCAACCCGAATGGAATATTCCCGTGTCATCAGCCTGCTACAATTATTAAGCCATGATTTATCAGAAGTCTTTACAAAGCTGTATCAAAATAATTAGCACTGGTCATATTGAGTAAGGGTGAAATGCCTGTTTATTTCACCCCCTTTTCTATGGAAATGTATGTATTTTATAGTAGATTGTGAGCAATGCTTTAAGGGAGGTGAGTAAGTTGACGAATGAAAAAAACAATACCATGAATGAAGAAGTTGTTGAACAAGTAAATGAGAATGTTGAACTTACTGAAGAAGAAGTGGCTGAGCCAGTTTTTGCTGAAGCAGAAAATGCTGAACAAGCTGATGCAAATCCTCTAGAGGAACAGCTTCAAGAAATTCAAATGCTTCAGGAAAAGTTGGACGCTGCCGATAACCGTTATTTAAGGTTGCAAGCAGATTTTGATAACTTCCGTCGCCGTACTAGACTTGATCAGGAGGCGAGTGAAAAATATAGAGCACAAAAATTAATTACAGATTTACTACCTGCTTTAGATAACTTTGAAAGAGCTATGAAAGTGGAAGCTGATAACGACCAAACAAAATCTCTGCTGCAAGGTATGGAGATGGTTTATCGCAGTTTGGTAGATGCCTTAAACAAAGAGGGTGTTGAACCCATTGAAGCGGTAGGAAAAGAATTTGATCCTCATCAGCACCAGGCTGTCATGCAGGGCGAGGATGAAAATTACGGCTCCAATATTGTCACAGAGGAATATCAAAAAGGTTATCTTTTAAAAGATAGAGTCATCCGACCATCAATGGTTAAAGTTAATCAATAAAAACTTTACATATTTTATCTAGGAGGAAAAGGCAATGAGTAAAATTATCGGTATTGACCTTGGTACAACAAACTCATGTGTTTCTGTACTTGAAGGCGGAGAGCCAAAAGTTATCCCAAATCCAGAAGGAAACCGTACAACTCCTTCCGTAGTTGCATTTAAAAATGGCGAACGTCAAGTTGGGGAAGTGGCAAAACGTCAGGCGATTACAAATCCAAACACAATTATTTCGATTAAACGCCATATGGGCACTGATTACAAAGTAGAGGTTGAAGGTAAAAACTATACTCCTCAAGAGCTTTCTGCCGCTATTCTTCAATATTTAAAGTCATATGCAGAAGACTATCTCGGCGAACCGGTGACTAAGGCAGTTATTACGGTACCAGCCTACTTTAATGATGCCGAACGCCAAGCAACAAAGGATGCAGGCAGAATTGCTGGTCTTGAAGTTGAACGGATTATCAATGAACCAACAGCGGCTGCGCTTGCTTACGGTTTAGACAAAACAGACCAAGACCAAACTATCCTAGTATACGACCTTGGCGGCGGTACCTTTGACGTTTCCATCCTGGAACTTGGTGACGGGGTGTTTGAAGTAAAATCAACAGCAGGCGATAATCGTCTCGGCGGAGATGATTTTGACCAAATTATCATTGATTATTTAGTTGAGCAGTTCAAAAAAGAAAATGGCATTGATCTTTCTCAAGATAAAATGGCATTGCAACGTTTAAAGGATGCAGCTGAAAAAGCCAAAAAAGACCTTTCAGGTGTAACTTCAACGCAAATTTCCTTACCTTTTATCACGGCGGGTCCTGCTGGTCCACTTCATCTTGAAGTAAGCATGTCACGTGCTAAATTTGAAGAGCTATCAGCTCATTTAGTAGAACGCACTATGGGGCCAACACGTCAAGCTCTAAGTGATGCTGGCTTAACGCCATCACAAATCGATAAAGTAATCCTTGTTGGTGGTTCTACCCGTATTCCGGCTGTACAAGAAGCTATTAAAAAGGCGACTGGACAAGAACCGCACCGCGGCGTAAATCCTGATGAAGTAGTTGCCATGGGTGCAGCGATTCAAGGCGGTGTTATCACTGGTGATGTTAAAGATGTTGTATTACTTGACGTAACACCACTTTCACTTGGTATTGAAACCATGGGTGGCGTATTTACAAAGCTAATTGATCGTAATACAACCATTCCTACTTCTAAATCGCAGGTTTTCTCAACTGCTGCTGATAACCAACCGGCTGTCGATATCCATGTTCTTCAAGGGGAACGCCCAATGGCAGCGAATAATAAAACATTAGGACGCTTCCAGTTGTCAGATATTCCACCAGCACCACGTGGAATTCCGCAAATTGAGGTTACTTTTGATATCGATAAAAACGGTATTGTAAACGTTCGTGCGAAAGACCTTGGCACAAATAAAGAACAACAAATTACCATTAAATCATCAACTGGTCTTTCTGATGAAGAAATCCAAAAAATGGTTAGAGAAGCAGAAGATAATGCTGAAGCTGATAAGCAGCGTAAAGAAGAAGTGGAGCTTCGCAATGAAGCAGACCAACTCGTCTTTACAACTGAAAAAACTTTAAAAGACCTTGAAGGTAAGGTCGATGCGGCTGAAGTTGCTAAAGCAAACGAAGCAAAAGATGCTTTAAAACAAGCAATTGAAAAAAATGATCTTAATGAAATCCGTACTAAAAAGGATGCTCTTCAAGAAATCGTTCAAGCTTTGACAGTTAAGCTATATGAGCAGGCAGCACAAGCGCAGCAAGCAGCGCAAGGCGGCCAAGAGGCAGGCAGCACAGCAGGCAAAAACGACAATGTTGTTGATGCAGAATTTGAAGAAGTAAAAGACGAAAAGTAAGAGCAATTAGCAATTCACTAACGAAAAAGTCAAAGTCAGGAACGTGGCTTTGGCTTTTTTATTGCAAAGTACTTCTACGCGGTGTTAGAATAATCTTTATGTGAAAGAATTCGGGAGTGGTAATCATGAGCAAACGGGATTACTATGAAGTGCTTGGTGTAAGTAAGAGCGCTTCAAAGGATGAAATAAAAAAAGCATATCGAAAGCTATCAAAACAATATCATCCGGATATTAATAAAGAAGCGGATGCTGCTGATAAATTTAAAGAAATAGCTGAAGCATATGAAGTCTTAAGTGATGATCAGAAAAAGGCACATTATGACCAGTTCGGTCATACCGATCCAAACCAAGGTTTTGGCGGCGGCGGAGATTTCGGCGGCGGCTTTGGAGGATTTGAAGATATTTTTAACACCTTTTTTGGCGGTGGCGGAGGCGGCTCGAGAAGACGTGATCCAAATGCACCAAGACAAGGGGCAGATCTGCAATATACAATGACAATTTCATTTGAAGAAGCAGCATTTGGAAAAGAAACTGACATTGAAATTCCGCGTGAGGAAACATGCGGTACTTGCAGCGGTTCAGGGGCAAAGCCGGGAACCAAGGCAGAAACGTGTAAGCATTGCCAAGGTTCAGGACAATTAAACGTCGAGCAGAATACTCCTTTCGGACGGATTGTGAATCGTCGTACATGCCATTACTGTAATGGAACTGGTAAAGAAATTAAACATAAATGTTCAACCTGTGGTGGCTCAGGAAAAGTGAAAAAACGCAAAAAAATCCATGTGAAAATTCCTGCTGGTATTGATGATGGTCAGCAGTTAAGAATGTCTGGGCAAGGGGAAGCAGGTATTAATGGAGGTCCTGCGGGAGATCTTTATGTTGTCTTCCATGTTCTTCAGCATGAATTTTTTGAAAGAGATGGCGATGATATTTATTGTGAGATGCCAATTACATTCGTGCAGGCTACATTAGGGGATGAAATTGAAGTCCCAACCTTGCATGGCAAGGTGAAGCTGAAGGTTCCTGCTGGAACGCAAACGGAAACAAGATTCCGCTTAAAAGGTAAAGGGGTTCCAAATGTTCGTGGATATGGTGTGGGTGATCAGCATATTCAAGTGCGAGTTATAACTCCAACAAAGCTTAATGATAAACAAAAGCAGGTATTGCGCGAATTTGCAGAAGCCAGTGGTTCAGCACCAATAGGTGAACATGAAGAAAGCTTTTTTTCAAAAGTAAAACGTGCCTTTAAAGGCGAGTAAGGATTGGAGTTGGTAGAATGAAGTGGTCAGAAATTAGCATCCACACAACAAATGAAGCGATCGAACCTATTTCACATATTCTGCATGAAGCTGGAGCTAGCGGTGTAGTGATAGAAGATCCATTTGAGTTAACGAAGGAACGGGAAGATCAATTCGGTGAAATCTACCAACTCAATCCCGATGATTACCCAGAGGAAGGTGTTATGGTAAAAGCATACCTTCCGGTGAACAGCTTCCTCGGTGAAACAGTCGAAGCCATCAAAGAATCGATTAATAATTTAATTATTTATGATATCGATTTAGGATTAAACAGGGTCACAATCAGTGAAGTCAATGAAGAGGAATGGGCAACAGCTTGGAAAAAGTATTATAATCCAGTAAAAATTTCTGAGAAATTTACGATTGTCCCTACGTGGGAAATCTATGAACCAGTAAGCAGTGATGAATTAATCATTGAATTGGATCCAGGTATGGCATTTGGAACAGGCACGCATCCGACAACGGTAATGTGTATTCAAGCGCTTGAACGGACCGTCCGCCCTGGTGACCGGGTTATCGATGTGGGAACAGGATCAGGTGTTTTAAGTATTGCTGCGGCCCAGCTTGGTGCTGAAGATGTCAGAGCTTATGATTTAGATGAAGTGGCTGTAACCCAAGCGAAATTAAATATTAAGCTTAATAAAGTCCATGATAAAATAACCATTTCACAGAACAATCTGCTTGATGGGGTTACGGAGAACTCAGCAGATGTCGTTGTTGCGAATATTTTAGCTGAAGTGATTTTACGATTTACAGATGATGTTGCCCGTGTTGTAAAGCCTGGCGGATCATTCATTGCATCGGGAATCATTCAACAGAAGAAAGATTTGGTTAAAGAAGCCATTATGAATGCAGGCTTTGAAATTTCAGAAACCATTCTTATGGAAGATTGGGTTGCCATTATCGCAAAAAGGAAATAACTATTTAGAGAAAGGGGAGTTATCCCCTTTTTTTCTGCTTTCAAAATGAACTAACTTTTAGTAAAATAAGGCGTAAAATGTTTTAGAGAGGGTGCATCGTGTGCAACGCTACTTTGTTAAAAAGCGAACAAATGAAGACCGTTTTTTGATTGATGCTGAAGACCGCCACCATATGATTAAGGTCATGCGCATGGAAATTGGTGAAAAAATCATTTGTGTCGACCCGGATGGTCATTCCGCCATCTGTAAAATTGCAGAAATTACCGATGAAAGAGTCGTTGCAGACGTTGTACAATGGAAAATGGAGATTTCTGAGCTTCCGATTTCAATTACAATTGCCAGTGGACTGCCAAAAGGGGACAAGCTTGAGTGGATTATCCAAAAAGGAACTGAATTAGGCGCACATCAGTTCTTACCCTTTTCCGCCGCCCGCTCTGTAGTGAAATGGGACGAAAAAAAAGCAGCAAAGAAGATAGAGAGATGGCAAAAAATTGCTAAAGAAGCTGCCGAACAATCGCATCGAAATTTTGTGCCCCAAGTGGCTAGTCCGATAAATTTCAAAGCTTTGCTAGAAAAAAGTAAGGATTTTCATTATAAATTAGCTGCCTTTGAAGATGAGAGCAGAAGTGGAGAAACTTCTACTTTTTCTGCAACACTTCAAAAAATGCAAAAAGGTGAATCCCTCCTGATCGTGTTTGGTCCTGAAGGAGGATTATCGGAAGTTGAGGTCAATGCTTTTAATGAGCATGGTTTTGGCCTGTGCGGATTAGGCCCGCGAATATTAAGAACGGAAACTGCGCCGTTATATGCGCTTGCGGCGATTTCCTATCATTTTGAATTATTGAGGTGAAATTAAATGCCAACAGTAGCGTTTCATACACTTGGATGTAAAGTAAACCATTATGAAACTGAAGCAATCTGGCAGTTATTTAAGCAAGAAGGCTATGACCGGGTTGAGTTTGAATCAATCTCAGACGTTTATATTATAAATACATGTACCGTTACAAACACAGGAGATAAAAAAAGCCGTCAGGTGATTAGACGGGCAGTCCGCAAAAATCCTGATGCTGTTATTTGTGTAACAGGCTGCTATGCACAAACTTCTCCTGCTGAAATTATGGCAATCCCCGGTGTTGACATTGTAGTGGGCACTCAGGATCGTGTAAAAATGCTTGATTACATTAAGCAATATAAACAAGAGCGCCAGCCGATTAATGGTGTAGGTAATATTATGAAAAACCGTGTCTACGAGGAACTTGATGTTCCGGCGTTTACGGACCGAACTCGTGCTTCCTTAAAGATACAAGAAGGGTGCAATAACTTTTGTACCTTCTGTATTATTCCTTGGGCTCGCGGCCTAATGAGATCTCGTGATCCGAAAGAAGTCATTCGTCAGGCACAGCAGCTTGTAGATGCTGGCTATAAGGAAATTGTCCTTACTGGTATTCATACAGGCGGCTATGGTGAAGACATGAAGGATTACAATCTTGCCTCCTTGCTCCATGATTTGGAAGCAGAAGTAAAAGGGCTTGAGCGACTTCGTATTTCTTCCATTGAAGCAAGTCAGATAACTGATGAAGTTATTGAGGTAATCAAGCATTCCAATATTATTGTCCGTCATTTGCATATTCCAATTCAATCAGGCTCTAATACTGTTCTAAAAAGAATGCGCCGTAAGTATACGATGGAATTCTTTGGCGAAAGATTGGACCGCCTAAAAGAAGTACTTCCTGGATTGGCGGTTACTTCTGATGTTATTGTTGGTTTCCCTGGTGAGACTGAGGAAGAATTTATGGAGACTTACAATTTTATTAATGAACATAAATTCTCGGAATTGCATGTATTCCCATATTCGAAACGCACAGGTACACCTGCTGCCCGGATGGACGAGCAAGTGGATGAAGATATAAAAAATGAACGTGTCCACCGCTTAATATCCCTTTCAGACCAACTGGCTAAAGAATATGCCTCTCAATTTGAAGGCGAAGTATTGGAAGTTATTCCAGAAGAAGAATTTAAAGAAGAAGGCAGTACAGGTCTATTTGTTGGTTATACGGATAATTATTTGAAGGTGGTTTTCCCGGCGACAGAAGATATGATTGGAAAAATCGTTAAAGTGAAAATTACAAAGGCTGGTTATCCATACAATGAAGGGCAATTTGTTCGTGTTGTCGAAGACTCTAGAACGGTCAAAGAAGAAATATTTACAAATAAAGAAGCAGCAATTTAGGACCTATTTGGGTCCTTTTTTTATTTTGTTCCGGGCATACTAATCACAGCAGCAAATGCATCTTATCCACTTAAGTTTTATTAGTTTTTTTATTGGAGGGATCTTGAAAAATGGCGATTAATGTTGCTGCAATGATTGACCACACCTTACTAAAGCCTGAGGCGACAAAAGAGCAAATTGAAACGCTTTGCCAAGAGGCAAAGGAGAATCAATTCTTCTCCGTTTGTGTCAATCCCACATGGGTTAGTGCTGCTAAAGAATTATTGAAGGGCAGTAGTGTGAAGGTTTGTACTGTAATTGGCTTTCCACTAGGGGCATCCACTTTGGAAACAAAAGCATTTGAAACAAAAAACGCCATTGAAAATGGTGCTGAAGAAGTGGATACTGTCATTAATATAGGTGCCTTAAAAGATCATAATGATGTATTAGTGGAAAACGATATTCGCGCAGTTGTAGACACCGCGAAAGGTAAGGCACTTACGAAAGTAATCATTGAAGCAAGTCTTTTAACAAATGATGAAAAAATTCGTGCTTGCGAGTTAGCAGTAAAAGCAGGTGCAGATTATGTAAAAACCTCAACCGGATTTTCCACTGGAGGCGCAACATTTGAGGACATTGCCTTAATGCGGAAGACGGTTGGCCCCAATATCGGCGTAAAGGCTTCTGGTGGTGTCCGAAGTACAGAGGATGCTCAGAGGATGATTGAGGCCGGTGCTTCAAGAATTGGAGCAAGCTCAAGTGTTGCGATTATTAATGGACTAAAGGTAACTGCAGATTATTAAAAAAGACGGCCAGTTGGCCGTCTTATTTTGTGGGCTTTTTATCGTGTAAAAATAAAATCATTTCACCAAATCTTGTTGCAAAAGGCAGAATCAGCAATGAGGTCACCACATTGAAGATCACACTAATATGCGCTAATTGAACATCTACTCTACTTGCAAGTATTGAGGCATTATCCGTTAGAATTGGAATAATAGGGATAAAAAGCAGGACTCCAAATACATTAAGCCAGACATGAGCGAATGCTGCCAATCTGGACTCCTTCCCGCCGCCAATGGAGGCAATAATGGCTGTGATACATGTTCCAATATTGGCACCAAGGACAATTGCAATTCCTGCATCCAAATGAAGACCAGCAGTTAAAAATCCCATCGCAATTCCTGTCATCGCCGTACTTGACTGAATAATGGCTGTCAAAATGGTTCCAGTTACTAGGCTTAATAAGATGTTGTCATTTATTGAAAGGATAAATTTATTAATGAATTCCATTTCAGTTAGTGGATGTGCTAATAATTCAAACCCTTTCATAGCTGTAAAAACAGATGCTATTCCAAATAAAAGCATCCCTATGCTTCTTGCTTTCTTGTTCTTGAATAAAATCAGAATCGCCCCACTGACAGCTAACGGAGCAAGAATGGCATCTAAATTAAACGTAATTAATTCTGTTTTAAAGGTCGTGCCGATATTAGTACCGAGAATAATTCCAATCGACTGAGGAAAAGTCATTATTCTTGCGGAAATTAATCCGATGGTGATTACCATTACGGCTGAGCTGCTTTGAAGTAAGGCAGTAACAAATGTCCCAGTCAACATTCCTTTTAACGGTGAACTAGTTAGCCTTGTCAGCCATGTTTTTAATTTATTTGCTGACAAATTAAATAAGCCGAACCTAATAATGGTCATTCCAAAAATAAATAATAAAATGCAAAGGACAAATAATATTATGTATAGCATGTCTCCCGGCCCCCTTCCTTCATTGTATGGTCGGTGTGAAAGGGACATGCCATTTTAAAAAGAAATTTAAGGCGGGATATAATAAAATTGCCTTAAACATGCATAAAAAAGTAAAAAGTATATTTTTACGCTGCGAATTTCAGTTGACCTTGTTTCAAGGTTATATTATAATTGCAAGGTACATGGATTGAATGTTAGTGTGTTGTGTTTCGGAGGGAGGGAAAGAGAATGTCTAAAACCGTCGTTCGTAAAAACGAATCGCTTGAAGATGCTCTTCGTCGCTTCAAACGTACAGTATCAAAAACTGGTACTTTGCAAGAGGCAAGAAAGCGCGAATTCTACGAAAAGCCAAGTGTAAAACGTAAGAAAAAGTCTGAAGCAGCAAGAAAACGTAAGTTTTAAGAGAGGGTGTAATCATGAGTCTTCTCGAGCGTTTAAATAATGACATGAAACAAGCGATGAAAAGCAAGGAAAAAGACAAACTCTCTGTTATTCGGATGGTTAAATCTTCATTGCAAAATGAAGCCATTAAGCTTGGAGTAAAAGAATTATCCGAAGATGTGGAGTTAACGGTCCTTTCTCGCGAAGTAAAACAACGCAAAGACTCCCTCCATGAATTTGATAAAGCAGGCCGTGCGGATCTAGTTGAAAAATTGCGCACTGAACTCTCGATTGTCGAGCTGTATTTACCAAAACAGCTTTCAGAAGAAGAGCTGTCAGATATTGTTGCTCAAACTATTTCAGAAGTCGGCGCAAAATCAAAAGCGGATATGGGAAAAGTGATGTCTGCCATTATGCCTAAAGTGAAGGGCAAAGCAGATGGATCACTTGTAAATAAATTTGTACAACAACACCTTTCATAGTATTCTGACACCAGGACCACGGGCTGAAGCGCTTGTGGTCTTTTTATTTTTATTTAAAAGTGAAACTTTACTTTCTTACATACGTATTGATTAGTATCGGCTATACAGAAAGAAAGGGGGCATTGGTATGATTGAATTTCTTACTGACCCGATTATTGTGACTGTTCTCTTAACGATAGCGGGAGTTGGAATAGTCGTGGAGCTTTTTTCAGCGAAGTTTGGAGTCGCTGGATTTATTGGTGTATTGGCACTTTTAATATTCTTTTATGCCCATTTTCAAGCGGGACTTGCTGGATTTGGAACATTAGCCCTATTCGTTGCAGGAATTCTCCTAATCTTTTTAGAATTTTTCTTGCCTGGTGCCATTTCAGGTACATTGGGGCTCGCTGCTTTAATTTTAAGCCTTTTTTTAGCTGGGGAAGACGCAATGCAAATGGGAGTCTCCATCTTGATTGCCATTTTTATTTCAATTGTCATTTTCTTTTTAATGATAAAAGTCTTTGGCAAAAAACTTATCCTTTTTAGTAAGATGGTTTTGACAGAGTCAGCTAGAAAAGAAGATGGATATGTCTCTAATATTAATCGAACTGATTTACTTGGTAAGGAGGGTATCGCCCTTACCACACTACGGCCTGCAGGAACAGCCATAATCCAAAATGAAAGAATTGATGTGGTGAGTGAAGGAGGCTATATTGAACAAAATGCCAGCATTAAAGTAATCAAGGTTGAAGGGGCTCGGATTGTAGTCAGAGAAATAGAATAATATTTGGGGAGGTTATGAATATGTTTACGAATGGAACAATCTTTATTATTGCTCTTGTTGTTGTGGCCTTAATATTTTTAGGAATATTATTATCCTTTGTACCTGTAATGCTTTGGGTTTCAGCACTTGCAGCAGGCGTAAGAATTAATATTTTCACATTAGTTGGAATGAGACTGAGAAGAGTAACACCCAGCAGGGTAGTCAATCCACTTATTAAAGCGCATAAGGCTGGTTTAAATGTAACCACCAATCAGTTGGAAAGCCATTATCTTGCCGGCGGTAATGTTGACCGTGTGGTAAATGCACTGATTGCAGCACACCGTGCAAATATTGAATTATCCTTTGAACGCTGTGCCGCTATCGACCTTGCTGGACGTGACGTATTAGAAGCTGTGCAAATGAGTGTTAATCCAAAGGTTATCGAAACTCCTTTTATTGCTGGGGTGGCGATGAATGGGATTGAAGTAAAAGCAAAAGCGAGAATCACGGTTCGTGCCAATATTGAACGTCTTGTCGGTGGTGCTGGTGAAGAAACGGTTGTAGCCCGTGTTGGCGAAGGGGTTGTATCAACCATCGGATCTTCGGATAGCCATAGCAAGGTTTTGGAAAATCCTGACTTAATCTCGCAAACGGTTCTTTCTAAAGGGCTTGATGCCGGAACGGCCTTTGAGATCCTTTCGATTGATATCGCGGATGTAGATATCGGTAAAAACATTGGTGCTGAACTGCAAACAGAACAGGCCGAAGCAGATAAGAAAATTGCCCAGGCTAAAGCAGAAGAGCGCAGAGCAATGGCTGTCGCTCAGGAGCAGGAAATGAAAGCTAAGGTTCAAGAAATGAGAGCAAAAGTGGTTGAAGCGGAAGCAGAGGTACCGCTTGCTATGGCTGAAGCCCTTAAATCAGGAAATATCGGTGTGATGGACTATATGAACATTAAAAATATTTCAGCCGATACTGATATGAGAGGCTCGATTGGAAAAATAACAGGCGAGAAAAAAGACGGCCGCTAGAACAAGGAGACGGTAGTATGGAAACGGTAGTTTTCTTGATTATTATTGGGATTCTCTCCACGATATTTGGTAGGAATAAAGGAAAAAAACTGCCCCCAAAAAATAAACCCTTATCTTTGAATACTTTTGAGGAGCTAAAAAAAATATTCCAAAATGTAACTGACAGTCAGCACCCGCAGCTAAGAAAGCCATCTGTACAAACGAAAATAGAGTCCCAGCCGTCCACCAGAAAGCAAGACCTAGAAAAGAAGTATCTACAAATTAAACAGGATTCAGAGACAGTACAAAATGGCTTTACGAGCCCTGTCAATTCAAGCATACAAAAACTAGATAAACATAAAGACCCAATATCTTCAACTTCAAGTGATTATGAAGTCCTTGTCTCTGAAGCACCGGATGCCAATACATTAATAAACGGTATTATTTGGTCTGAAATCCTTGGGGAACCGCGATCGAGGAAGCCGTATTTTCCTAGGAAAAGACAGGTTGAATCAGAATAAAACAATCTAACTGAATGGAAAAAGATGTGCTAGAACCACCCTTCGTTTCATAAATATGAGATGAAAGGGGGTTCTTTTTTTATGGCAAAAAAATGGGGCCAAAGAGTCCGAAATTGGATGGCTAATAAAATGGATCTTCCTCAAGATGTCATGATGGATTTACCCCGCATAACCATGATTGGACAAATTCATATATATATTGAAAATCATCGAGGTCTTTTGGCGTTTACAGACAAAGAACTCCGTCTGCTTCTGAAGCAGGGACAAATATTGATAAAAGGGAAATCCTTTGTTATTAAAACCATTTTACCTGAAGAGATATTACTGGAAGGGAAAATTGATCAAGTCATATATTTAACAGAAAATCCGGGAGGAACACAATGAAAAACCAGTGGATTGAATTTATATTTGGCAAAGTTACTGTAAAAGTTTCGGGAAAAGGAATTGAGCGCTTTTTAAACGTCCTAACAAGAAACGGACTGCAAATTTGGAATGTAAAAAGGCATGGAACAGAAACCATTACCTTTAAAATGAGGCTGAAGGATGCCAAAAATATTAGACATTTTGCAAGAAAAAGTGAGTGTTCCATTTCCTTCTTACAAAGAAGTGGAGTGCCCTTTTTAATTAAACGCTTGTTTAAAAACAGTGGATTTTTAATAGGGGCAGGCATTTTTCTTTTCATCCTTATGCTCTTATCCAATGTTATTTGGGGAATTGAGATTAAAGGTGCTAAACCAGCAACCGAGTATAAGATTCGTAAAGAATTAGACAAGATGGGTGTAAAAATAGGAAAGCTTCAATTTTTTGTAGACAATGTTGAAGGGATTCAAAGAAGGTTAACCAATAACGTTGGTGACCTTACATGGGTTGGTGTGGAGTTAAACGGGACAACCTACCATCTGCAAGTGGTGGAAAAAAATGAACCAAAGAAGCAGGAACAATTATCCCCACAGAATCTGATCGCAAAAAAGAAAGCAATTATTGTTCGAATGAATGTTGATTACGGTCAAAAGGCTGTGGACATCAATGACCATGTGGAACCAGGACAATTACTGGTATCTGGTGTTATCGGACAAGATGGTTTAAAACCTGAATTGGTTTCTGCACAAGGTGAGATTTGGGGGGAAACATGGTATAAAAGCCATGTTGAACTTCCATTTAAAACAAACTTCAAGGTATTTAATGGAAAAGAAAAGCAGAAGTATTCCCTATCAATTGGAAAGGTAGAAATACCGATTTGGGGCTTTGGAAAACACGGTTTCAAAGAATTCGAAACGGAAAGGAATGTTCATCAAATCCATTTCTTAAAGTGGGATCTACCAATTTCCTATATTCATAAAACAATTCGCGAACGTGAAGAATTTACACGGACGTATACAAATAAAGAGGCGGAACAAAATGCGTTAGACCTGGCTAAAAAGCAAATAAAAAGCCAATTAGATGAAGATGCTATCATCAAAGATGAAAAAATTTTACACAAAGCATTTAAAAATGGTAAGGTTATACTAGATATCCATTTTAAGATAATAGAAAACATTGCAGTCGGACAACCGATATCTGATATCCAAGGAGACTCATGAATGACAGAGAAATTAACAACGATCAATGTACGGCTTGAAAATCCGGCAGAAGCGATTACGCTGCTAGGAAATGCTGATCAAAATTTAAAAATCATTGAGCAGGAACTTGGCGTTTCTATCATCACAAGAGGTGAATCAGTAAGCTTATCAGGTGATGAAGACAAGGTCTCTCTAGCCGGACAAATTTTGGATCGATTAATGTTTGTCATCCGAAAGGGAATAAATATAAGCCAGCGAGATGTGATCTATGCCATTCAAATGGCTAACAAAGGAACGCTTGATTATTTTGTAAATTTATATGATGAAGAAATAGCGAAAAATGTAAAAGGAAAAACAATAAGAATTAAAACGCTTGGTCAGAGACAATACGTGATGGCTATCAAGAAAAATGATTTGGTGTTTGGGATTGGACCTGCAGGAACAGGTAAAACCTATCTTGCGGTTGTTATGGCGGTAAATGCACTTAAAAATGGACAGGTTAATAAAATCATTTTAACAAGGCCTGCTGTTGAGGCAGGGGAGAGCCTTGGTTTCCTTCCTGGGGATTTAAAAGAGAAAGTGGACCCATACTTAAGGCCACTGTACGATGCCCTGCATGACGTATTAGGGGCAGAACATACTCAACGGTTAATTGAGCGTGGTACAATCGAAATTGCCCCTTTAGCCTATATGAGAGGGCGTACATTGGATGATGCATTTGTTATTTTAGATGAGGCTCAAAATACAACCCATGCTCAAATGAAAATGTTTTTAACCAGACTTGGATTTGGTTCAAAAATGGTCATTACAGGTGATCAAACTCAAATCGATTTGCCAAAAGGTGCAAAATCAGGCTTAATCATGGCAGAAGAAATCCTGCAAAATGTGACCGGTCTTTCCTTTGTCTTTTTAGAGCAAAGTGACGTGGTCCGTCATCCACTTGTTGCAAAGATCATTAACGCCTATGAAAAAAAGGCAAAACAAAATTAATTCCACTTCATTTAAAGGGATGCACCGGATCATGGTTAATCCCTTTTTTTGTTATTAGCTATGTTAAAGAACATTGTTGATTATTTAAGCTCGTTGATTGGAGCAAAGGCGCGAAGACTCCTGCGGGAGTACGGGGTAGGGGAGACCCCGCAGGAGCGAAGCGACGAGGAGGCTCCCCAGCACGCCC